>JAVEEI010000075.1 GCA_030840525.1 Frankiaceae bacterium | reverse complement strand
GCCGGGCGAGCAACGCACGAGCCGCCGCGGCGGGCGAGGCATTGGGCGCGACCTGCGGGGCGGCGGCCGCGAGCGGGGCGGCGACGGCCGCGGCCGCAACCGCGACGAGGACGGAGCTGCGAAGGGTCAGGCGCATGGCCCTGACTTCGCTGCCGACGCCGCCTGCTCCTGCGTGCGAGCGGCGGTTAGCGGCCGGCGGCCACCAGCGCGCGTTTGGTCAGGACCCGCGCGAGGTGGCGGCGGAACTCCGCCGACGCGGTGACGTCGGCGGCCGGCTCGGTGCCCTCGTCGGCGTGCGCGGCCGCGTCGGCAGCGCCGGCACCGGACGCCAGCGCCGCCTCGGTCGCCGCCGCCCGGAGCACCGTGGACCCCATGTTGGCGAGCGCGACCGACGTCTCGCCGCCACGCTTCTGTACGGCGACCGCGACCGTCGCCCAGTCGATCGCGCGGCGGGTGAACTTCTCGTAGCCCCACGCCTCGCCGCGCGCCGAAGGCACCCGGATCTCGACCAGCAGCTCGTCCGGCGCGAGCACCGTCTCGAGGAAGCCGGTCGAGAAGTCGGCCGCCGAGACCTCGCGCGTGCCGCCGGGCCCGCGGACGACGTACGACGCACCGAGCGCGAGCAGCGCGGTCGGGATGTCGGCGGAGGGGTCCGCGTGCGCGACCGAGCCGCCGACCGTGCCGCGATGCCGTACCTGCGGGTCGCCGACGCTGCCGGCGGCGTGCGCGAGCAGCGGCGCGTGGGCGGTCACGTCGGCCGAGCGCGCGACGTCGCAGTGCCGGGTCAGCGCGCCGATCGCGAGCACGCCGCCGTCGTCGCGGACGTACGCCAGGTCGCGCGCGCGGGACACGTCGACGACGACGGCCGGCGTCGCCAGCCGTAGCTTCATCAACGGCAGCAACGACTGGCCGCCGGCAAGGAGCTTCGCCTCGTCGCCGTGCTCGCCGAGGGCGGCGGCCGCGGCGTCGTAGGAGTCGGCGCGGACGTAGTCGAACGGCGCGGGGATCACGACGTCACCGGCTTCGCGGCCGCCGCGTCGAGGACCGCGGCGACGATGTTGTGGTAGCCGGTGCAGCGACACAAGTTGCCTTCGAGCCCTTGCCGCACCTGGTCCGCGGTCGGCGACGGGTTCTCGTCGAGCAGCGAGACCGCGGCCATCACCATGCCCGGCGTGCAGAAGCCGCACTGCAGCCCGTGCTTGGACCGGAAGCCTTCCTGCACGCGGTGCCATCGCTCGCCCTCGGCGAGCCCTTCCAAGGTCGTCACCGACTGCCCGTCGACCGACGCCGCGAGCACCGTGCACGACTTCACCGACTCGCCGTCGAGCAACACCGTGCACGCGCCGCACGACGTCGTGTCGCAGCCGATGTTGGTCGCGGTCAGGTCGAGGTGGTCGCGCAGCAGATGCACGAGCAGCGTGCGGTCTTCGACGTCGACCGTGTGCGCGGTCCCGTTGACCGTGACTGTGAGGTTCACTTCGCACCTTCCCGTGCGTCCTGGATGGCTCGCCAGACCCGCTCCGCGGTCGTCGGCATCTCGACGTGCCGGACGCCGAGGTGCGCGACCGCGTCGACGACGGCGTTCTGTACGGCGGGGGTCGCGCCGATCGTCCCGGCTTCGCCGATTCCCTTGACTCCCAACGGGTTCAGCGGGCTCGGTGTCGCCATGTCCACCAACGTGAAGTCGGGCAGCTCGGCGGCGCTGGGGAACGCGTAGTCGGCGAGGTTGGTCGACTGCGGGTTGCCGTCCTCGTCGTACCGGACCTCTTCGAACAGTGCCTGCGCGACGCCCTGCGCGATGCCGCCGTGCCGCTGCCCTTCGACCACGACCGGGTTGATGACCGGCCCCGCGTCGTCGACGGTCGTCATCGACAGCAACGTCACTTTGCCGGTCTCCGCGTCGACCTCGACGACCGCGACGTGCGCGCCGAACGGGAAGGTCGCGCCCTGCGCGGTGAAGTCGGTGTCGACGATGAGCCCGTGCTCGGCGTCGGCGCTCGCGGCCACCTCGGCCCAGCCGCGTACGTCGTCGGGGGAGCCGGCGACGTGGAAGCCGCCGCGGGCCTTGTCGAGCACGACGTCGCCGGCGGCCGCCTCGAACAGGTCGCCGGCGAGCTCGCGGGCGCGGTCGACGGTCTCGAGCGCGCCCTGGTGCACCGCGGCGCCGCCGAGCTGCAGCGACCGCGAACCGCCGGTACCGCCGCCGCGCGCGACGAGGTCCGTGTCGCCGTGCACGACCGTGATCCGCTCGATCGGCACGCCGAGCTCGTCGGCCGCGAGCATCGCGAATGACGTCGCGTGGCCCTGGCCGTGCGGCGACGTACCGGTGTAGACGACGACCGAGCCGTCCGGCTTGACGTTGATCCGGGCGAACTCGGTGCCGGCCTCCGGCCCGGCGGTGATCTCGACGTAGCTGGACACGCCGATGCCGAGCAGCTTCGTGTCACCGCTGTCGCGCCGTCGCTGCTGCTCCGCGCGCAGCTCGTCGTACTTCGCGGCCGCGACGACCTTGTCGAGCGCGCCCGCGTAGTCGCCGCTGTCGTACGCCGCGCCGACCTGTGTCGTGAGCGGGAACGCCTCCTTGGCGAACAGGTTCCGCCGCCGTACCTCCACCGGGTCGAGACCGATCTCGGCGGCGAACATGTCGACCGCGCGCTCGATCGCCGCGGTCGCCTCCGGCCGCCCCGCGCCGCGGTACGCGACGACCGGCGCGGTGTTGGTCACGACGGACTTGGTTCGCACGGCGATGCGCTCGATGTCGTAGGTCCCCGTCGCCATGAGCTGGGTCATGAACGGCAGCACCGCGCCGAAGTGCGGGTACGCGCCGGAGTCCTGCAGGACGTCGAGCGAGTACGCCGTGATCCGACCGTCGCGCGAGCCGCCGATCGTGACGGTCTGGAGCTGCGCGCGGCCATGCCCCATGCCGAGCATGTTCTCGGTGCGGGTCTCGGTCCAGCGCATCGGCCGGCCGAGCCGCCGCGACAGCACCGCGAGCAGCAGGTCCTCGACGGATACGCCGAACTTCGCGCCGAAGCCGCCGCCGACGTCGGGCGCGATGAAGTGCACGCGGTCGGGGTCGAGCGACAGCGCGGTCGCGATCTGGTCGCGCGCGCCGTGCGGCGACTGCGTTGACGCCCACAGCGTCAGCCGCGCGTCGTCGCCGTCGCCCTCCCAGACGCACGCGGTGCCGCGGACTTCGAGCGGCACCGGCGCAACCCGCTGGTTCGTGATCTGCTGCGTGACGACGACGTCGCAGCCGTCGAAGAGCCCGTCGAGGCTGCCCGCCTCGAACGCGAGCGCGGTGTTGCTGCCGTGGTCCGGGAACAGCAGCGTCTCGTCGGTCGCGGACACCCGCGGGTCGACGACTGCGGTCAGCGGCTCGTAGTCGACGGACACCAGCTCGGCGACGTCCTCGCCGGCGTACCGGCTCTCCGTGACGATCGCGGCGATGGGCTCGCCGACGTACCGCACGACACCGTCCGCGAGCCACGGCCGGCCGAGCGCGGGCGGGATGAAGCCGAGCGGCACCGGCGGCGGCGCGAGGTCGGCGAGGTCCGCGCGGGTGACGACGGCGAGGACGCCGTCGAGCGCGGCCGCGGCCGACCCGTCGACCGTGACCCGCGCGTGCGCCATCACCGACCGGACATAGGTCACGTGCCCGGCGCCGTCGAGCCGCGGGTCGCGCAGGTCGTCGACGTACACGCCGCCGGTGGTGAGGAACTTGGGGTCTTCGACCCGCATGACGCGGGTACCGAGGATGCTCACGGTTCGCGAGCATGTCGCATCACCGGCCCGCTCCGCCATTCGGCCCAGGCGGACCTACTGCGTCCGGAAGAGTGAATGACGCGCCCGGACTAGCCCGGACGGGCGAAAACTGCTCAAGTCGGTCACAATAGGGGCCGATAGGCGAATTGTTGGCGGGGGTCCGAGATTTCCTACGTCTCAGTGGGAGGACGGCCACAATGCGCTGGCGACGAGGTAGTCACCGGGCGGTTGCGTTGCGCACCGCGCCGGACCCGGTCGTCGTACTTCCGGTCGACCATGTCCTGAGTCGTGTCGTCGCCGACGACCTGACCGGCCAGGTCGAGCGGCTGCCGGCCGACACGCGGGTCGTCATCGACCTCACCGCGATCGCCGGCTTCGACACCGACGGCGCGACCGTCCTGCTCGACCTGCAGGACCGGATCGGAGCCGACCGGCTGACGATCGTCGGCTTCCGGCAGGCGGCGGCCCGCCTCGTCGGCAGCGATACGGTCGAGTCCGTTGCCGCCGCTGCTGCCGCGCCGACCCCGCCGGAGGAGCACGGCTGGGTCATCCGCCGGCTGCGCAACCTCGCGGTCGTCCAGCCCGCCGACGGCGACGTCCTGAGTACCGATGACCTCGAGCCGGTGCTCACTCGCGCCCTGGCCGAGGAAGTGGCGATCGTCGTCGTCGACCTGCGGCACACCACGGAGCTGACGCCGGCCGGCCTGCACGCGCTGACGTTCGCCAGCAGCACGGCCGCCGTCCGGGGCCAGGAGATGCTCGTCGTGAACGTCGACACTGTTGCCGCCGACGCGCTGCGCCGGGCCGGCCTGTCGGCGACGACGTACGTCGCTCCGGAGCCGCTCGTCGAGCCGACCCTGCCGACCGAGACGGCCTGACGCCGGTCGTTGCATTTGCGGCCGGCGTACCTGCCTGGCGGGCGCGCACTCGCCGCCCTATCGTCGGTCGCGTGGCTCACGGCGGCTCGCTCGCGCGGACGCACGACGACGCGCCCGGCCTGCCTCGCGGCCGCAGCCGGCTACCCGCCGACACCGTCCTCGCGGCGCAGCGCGACCGGCTCATCCGCGCGATGACCGCCGCGGTCGCCGCGGTCGGCTACCCGGACGTCACGGTCGCGGACGTCGTACGGCGCGCGCGGGTGTCGCGTACGGCGTTCTACGCGCACTTCGCCGACAAGGAAGACTGCTTTCTCGCGACGACCGCGCACGGCTCGGCGCTGCTGTTCGGCAGCACGCTCGGCGCGGTGGCCGCGCTGCCGGCGAGCGAGGACGACGAGCTGATGCTCCGGGTCGGGCTGCGGGCGTTCCTGCGCTTCCTCGCCGCCGAGCCGGCGTTCGCCCGGCTCTTCTACATCGACCTGCCGGGAGCCGGCGGGCGCGCCCAGGCCCGGCTGCAGGCGGCGTACGGGCGGTGGGGCGAGATCAACCAGGCGTGGCACCAGCGGGCCCGCGAGCGGCACCCGGACTGGCCGGTGGTGCCGCGCGAGGCCTACCTCGCGCTGGCCGGCGCGACCGGCGAGCTCGTCCGCGAGCGGGTACGAGCCGGCCGCACCGACGAGCTGCCCGCGCTCGAGGACACCCTCGCGGGGATCCACCTCGCGGTGCTCGCCGGCCAGCCGATCGCCGCTACGGCGGGTCAGGAGCGTGGCCGGCTGTCGTGGCCGAAGAACGGCGCGACGACGGCCACCAACGCGATCAGCAACACGATGACGAGCGACGTCATGGCTCTCACCTCGCCGTCGCGCACGCGGTAGGCCGCGACCGGCGCGGCCGCGGCAGCCGTAGGGCGAGGCCGAGCCGCCGCAGCCGCTGCCCGCGGGCCGCGGTCAGCTCCCGCAGCCGGCGCCGCCGGTCGGCCTCGGCCAGCCGGGCGGCGTAGCGCGCCTCGGCGAGCTCGGAAAGCATGAGTGACGAGTACATCCGGACCACCTCCGGGTACCACTCTGCGCTTACTTGCACTCGCAAACGAGTGGCAGGATTGACACGGTGCGATAGATTACTGCCATGGCACATCGCGTCGCTGTCGTCGTACTCAACGGGACCACGCAGTTCGAGACCGCCGTGACCTACGAGGTGTTCGGCGTCGACCGCAGCGAGTACTCCGACGACTGGTATGAGTTCGCGTTCGTGGCGGGGGAGCCGGGCCCGATCCGCATCCAGGGCGGCATGGTGCTGGAGGCGCCGCGCGGGCTCGGGTACCTCCGGACGGCGGACACGATCATCGTGCCGGCGGTCGTCGACGAGCGGACCGACGTGCCGGAGCCGTTGCTGGCCGCGCTGCGGGCGGCGCACCTGCGCGGCGCGCGGCTCGCGTCGATCTGCACCGGCGCGTTCATTCTCGCCGAGGCCGGGCTGCTCGACGGGCGCCGCGCGACGACGCACTGGATGGACGCCGCCGACCTCGCCCGCCGCTACCCGTCGGTCTGCGTCGAGCCGGACGTGCTGTACGTCGAGGACGGCAACATCTTCACCTCGGCCGGCGCCGCCGCGGGCCTCGACCTGTGCCTGCACCTGGTCCGGCTCGACCTCGGCAGCGAGGTGGCCAACAGCGTCGCGCGGCGGATCGTCGTGCCGCCGCACCGCGATGGCGGGCAGGCGCAGTTCGTCGATGCGCCGATGCCGCACCGCGACAACGACACCCTCGGGCCGCTGCTCGACTGGGCGCTCGCGCGGCTGGACGAGCCGCTGACCCTCGACGACCTCGCGCGCCAGGCGTCGGTGAGCACGCGCACGCTGGTCCGGCGGTTCCAGGCAGCGACCGGTACGACGCCGTTGCAGTGGCTGCTGAGCCAGCGGGTCCGCAGGGCGCAGCGGCTGCTGGAGAGCTCGGACGAGCCGGTCGAGCGCATCGCCGGGCTGGCCGGGTTCGGTACGGCGGCCAACCTGCGCCAGCACTTCACCCGCCTCGTCGGCGTCGCGCCGATGACCTACCGCCGTACCTTCCGCGGCGGCACCGCGGCGTAGCGGCCCTCGCGTGACGGCGGCGCACTGTCGCGGCTGCCCACGGGTCACGGCGGCGCGGCGTCACGGCTGCCCGGCGTCATGGCGGTGCAGCGTCACCGAAAGTGACCGCCCCCGACCCCCCTTCTCGGACCACCAAGCCGCTGGGAGCTTGACTCAGCCTCCCAGCGGCTTGGTCTCAAGCCTCCTGGAGCTTGAGTCAAGCCGCGGGAGGCTTAGTCCTCGAGACATGGGGGGTGGCCCGCGGTCACTCTTCGTCACCACTCGCGCCGGTCGCTTGGCTAGACGAAGCGCCGTACGACGGCCGGCGTACGGACCGCGACCTCGCGCACGTTGAGCCCGCTCGACGGGGACTCGATCATCCGCGCAGTCGTGCTCATCAGCGCGACGTGGGTCATCGAGCTGCCGCCGTAGAAGAGCAGGTCGCCGGGGGAGCGACTGCCGAGCGCGACTGCGCGGCCGGCCCTCGCCTGGTCGCCGGTGTCGCGCGGGAGGGTAACGCCGTGCAGCCGGTAGACGAGCTGGGTGAGGCCCGAGCAGTCGAGCGCGTACCCGGACCGGCCGCCCCAGAGGTACGGGATGCCGACGAGGGTGCGCGCGGTCGCGACGACGCCGGCGACGGTCTTCGGCAGCGCCTGCACCCGCGCCCGCTGCACGACCACGGCGCCCGCGGCGATGCGGCGCGCGACACCGGTCGGTGTGACGACGGTGTCGTACGTGCTGCTCGTGCGCAGGACCGGCAGCCGGGTCGCGAACGACACCTCGAGCGCATGCGCGTTCGAGTCGTCGAGCAGCCACGCGGTATGCGTGGTGACGGTGGCGACGTACGTGGCGGCGAGCGGCCGGTGCGTGGTGACCTGCCCGACCGGTACCCAGCCGGGGTAGCCGCGGCTGTCGAGCGACGTGCGCTGGTCGGTCGCGATGACGTGCAGCCATCCGCCCTGCGCCATACCGACGACGGTGAGGTGCTCGCCGAGCAACCCTTGGGTGGCGACCCGGCCGACGAGCCCGCGGCGGGTCGCGGTGTCCATGTGGGCCAGCCAGCCGCGGATGTCGGCGGGCGCGGTCAGCGCCGGCCGGTCGACGGGGCGGGGCGCCGTCGGCGAGGTCCAGAGCGTCGCGACGCTGACGTTGACCCAGGCGTCGTACGGCGTGACGGCCGCCGCGTCGGCCGCGGGCGTTGCGACCGTCGCCGCTGCGACGGCGGCGGCGGCCAGCACCGTGCCGAAGAGGCGCCTCACCATGCCAGTGTGACGCCGTTACCTGCGTCCGGGTTGGCCCTTACGGCAGGTTGCTCAGCTTCACCGTGACCGTGCCGCTGGTCGCGGGGGTCGGGCACTTGTTGCCGATCGCGACGGCCGGGTTGAGGTCGTACGTGTCGTTGGGCGAGACGCTGAGGTCGGTCGCCTTGCCGCAGACGACGTCCCACGCGGCCGAGCTGTCCGGTCTTGTCGGCGATGGTCACCGACATGTACTTCTCGGTCCTCGAGGTCGAGATCTGCGAGGCGCTGGTGCAGAGGCTGCCGCCCGGCCCGAAGACCGCACTGGTCTGCAGCGTGACGGCGCACGGCTTGTCGTAGGCGAACGTGACCGTCCGGACATGCTTCACCGGCTTCGGCGGTGGCTAAACGTCAGAGCGGCGAGGTCGGCGCCGGGGTGGTTGGGCTCGCCGGCCCGGGCGACCCAGGCGACGGCGGGCGCCGGTTCGTGCACGCGGCGTACATGGCCCAGGGCCAGGCCGGCAGGAACAAGGTGGCGAAGATGATCGGAAAGCTGAGCCGGTCCCGACGGTAGGCGATGACGACGGGCAGGAAGAGCACGACCAGGAACACCAGACCCAGCGGGCTGAAGCCACCCGCCACGCCGCCGGAGATGAGGACGGCCAAGCCGGCCATCCAGGACGCGTGCATGACCAGCGGGCTGCGGTTGAGCTGCTGCCCTACCGTGCGCCGCTTTGGCTTGGGGCCCGCCGGTTCGGTCGCAGTCACAACACGACGTTAGGTGACCCGCCTCCAAATAGCCATCAGGGCACCTACGGCGAAATCGCCGCTCAGACCGAGACAACCTGGATGTCGGGGGAGCCGGCGGTCAGGACGCCGAGGTCAGCCGGGTCACTCGTCACGACGATCGTCGGGGCGTTCAGGCGGATAGCGGAGACGGCGACCAGCGCGTCCACGGCGTCGCTCCGCTTGGTTCGGCCCAGGAGGCGACCGGCTTCGGCCGCGAACGCCGGGTCGACGGTGTCGACGCGGGCGTTGCGGGTGAGCAGGTGAACGGGAGCGTCCCGCCCAGTGCCACGCAAAGTCTCGGTCAGGGTCACGGCGTTGACGACGAGGGGGAGGTCGAGCTCACGGGCCCGGGCGACCCAGGCGACCGTTCTCGGGTCGCCCGCGGCGGCCTTGCTCAGGCCTTCCGCGTCGAGGACGATCGCGTGCGCGGCTCGGGGTTGCTTCCGTGCGGCCGTACGCCGGCGGCTCGCGGGTCTGGCCACGCGCGCCGAACCTCCTCCATCAACTCGTCGGGAATCGGGCCGTGCTCGGCGCGGTGGGCCTCGAGGAACTCGTCGAGGTCGGCCATGTGCTCGGCCATGCGAAGGCCTTCCGCGACGTACGCGGAAAACCCGCGGTCACCGGCCCGGCGTCGCGCGCTCTCAACCAGCTCCCGCGGCAG
>JAVEEI010000066.1 GCA_030840525.1 Frankiaceae bacterium | reverse complement strand
CCAGCTCAATGCCTCGGGCAGCGCGAGCAGCCGGAGTGTCTCGGCGGTCGGCGCGCAGTCGACCACGACGACGTCCCACCGGCCGGACGCGGCCTGCGCCCGCAGCTCGAGCAGCGCGAGCACCTCGTCGGCACCGGGCAGGACGGTGAGCTCCTCGGCCTCCAGCGGGTCGACCCCGCCGGACTCGAGCACCTCGCGCAGGTAGTGCTGCACCTCGCGCCAGGAGTCCTCGAACGCGCGCTGGGTGTCGACCTGCTGGCCGTAGAGGCCCGGCTCGACCTCGGTCGGGTCGTGGTCGAGGTCGACCCCGAGCGCGTCGGCGAGCGAGTGCGCGGGGTCGGTCGACAGGACGAGAGTCTTGTGCCCGCGCCGGGCCGACTGCACCGCCGTCGCGGCCGCGGTCGTCGTCTTGCCGACGCCGCCCTTGCCGGTGAACAGCAGTACGCGCATCGATGCAGGCTATCGAGGCGGTTTACCCGCTCGACTCGACCCGCTTCTTCAACCCCTTGAGCGCAGTGTCGATGATGACCTTTTCCGCCTTGCGCTTGAACATTCCGAGCATCGGGATGTTGAGGTCGACCGCGAGCTGGTAGGTGACCTCGGTCCCGCCGTCGACCTCGGCCAGGACGTACGAGCCGTCCTGCGACTTGAGCGCGCGGCTCTTCACCAGGTGCCAGTCGACCCGGTCGGCGCCGTGCCAGGTGTAGGCGAGCGTGTACTCGTCCTTGATGACACCGGCGTCGAGGGTGAACGTCACCTGCGCCGGCCGGCCGTCGGCGCCGGCTTCGTCGACCGACACGGACTTGATCTGGCCGGACCACTGCGGGTAGGCCTCGAAGTCGGCGATGACCGCCATCACGTCGGCCTTCGACGCGTTGATCGTGATGCTCGCGCTCGCCTGGTCAGTCATGGCAACGGACCCTATTACCACTCCAGCACGTACGGCGTCCCCCGGCCGCGGAAGTGCCCGACGTTGACGCACTCGGTCCGCCCGATCCGGGTCCGGCGGGCGAGCGGGTTGTGCACGTGGCCGAACAGCACGAGCTCCGGCTGGTGCTCACGGATCGCGTCGAGGATCGCGTCGCTGCCGCGCTCCATCCGCCGCGCCTCGACGTCGTACAGCAGCTCCGGCACGTTCGGCGGAATGTGCGCGCAGAGCACGTCGACCGGGCCGAGCGCGGCGACCTTCGCGGCGTAGTCCTCGTCGGAGATCTCGTACGGCGTGCGCATCGGCGTGCGCAGCCCGCCGCCGACGAAGCCGAACCGGCGGCCGCCGATGTCGGCCGTCTCGCCGTCGAGGACCGTCATGCCCTCGCGGACGAAGTCGTCGTACAGCCGGGGCACGTCGACGTTGCCGTAGGTGAGGTACGCCGGGGTCGGCATGGCCGCGAACAGGTCGGCGTACTGGCCGCGGATCGCCTCCTCGATGACCTCGTAGCGGTCGCGGCCGACACTCGCCCACAGCTCGGCGGAGAACTCGCGGGCCTCGTCGAAGCGGCGTTGTGTTCGCAGCTCGATCAGCCGGACCGCGGCGTCGGTGCCGAACAGGTCGGCGAAGATCCCGCCGGACGGCTCGTCGTAGTCGAGGAAGAGGACGAGGTCGCCGAGGCAGATCAACGCGTCGGCGCCGTCACCGGCCTTCGCCAGCGCGTCCGCGCGGGCATGGACGTCGGAGACAACGTGCACGCGCATACGTCGAGTGTGCCGCGTGCCCGGCTGCGAGGCGCGGCTCGGCCGGACAGGATTCGGTGCCGCGGCGACGAAGTCAGGTGCCGTGCGCCGCCTCGCTGCCCTCGCCGCGTCCTTCGTCACGTTGCTCGCCGCCGGGCCGGTGCTCGCCGCCAAGCCGGCGCACGGTCCCAAGCCACCGGCCGGGTTCTGGGTCGCGGGCGACCTGCACGTGCACACGATCTACGGCCACGACACGTGCATCGACCCACAGACCGCGTGGGACCCGTCGTCGACCGACCGCGCCGCCCGGCGGTCCTGTGCCGCTCCGTACACGGTCGGCTTCACGCCGGTGCAGCGGCTACAGGAGGCGCAGCAGCGCGGGCTGAACTTCGTCGCGCTCACGGACCACAACAACGTCGTCAACCAGACCGACCCGGACGCGCTCGCGTTCCAGGCGGCCAACCCCGACTTCGTGTGGCTGCCCGGGTACGAGAACTCCCAGCCCGGCCACGTGCAGATGCTCGGCGCGCGGTCCTGCTACGGAAACAACGGCCCGATCGCCGGCTCGACTATCGAGTGCGACCAGCAGGTCGCGGACAAGTCCGCGGCCGGCGAGACCGCGCTCGCCGACGGCCTGCGCGCGGCCGGCGGCGTGTTCCAAATCAACCACCCCAGCGACCGCAACTGGCTCAACACGTTCGGCTACTCGGTCGTCCCCGACAACGTCGAGGTCTGGAACGAGCCGTGGTTCTACCAGTCGCCGGCGCCCGCCAGTAACGACGACGACTTCGCCATGAAGTGGTACGACGGCTTCCTCCAGCGCGGCTACCACGTCGGGATCACCGGCGGCAGCGACTCGCACTGGGTGACGACCGACTCGGTGCAGGGGATCGGCGACCCGACCACGTGGGTCTTCGTCCGCTCGCTGACCGTGCGGGGCATCCTCGACGGCCTGCGCGCGCACCGCACCTTCGTGTCCGCGCTGCCGCCGCTGGAGAACGGCCCGCGGCTCTTCCTCGAAGCCGATCGCGACGGCGACGGCGTCTACGAGGCGATCGCCGGCTCCGACACCAGCCCGCGCGCGGCGTTCCGGGTGCGCACCGTCAACGCGGTACCCGGCAGCACGCTGCGCATCATCACCGACCGCGGCAGCGTCGACGTCCCGCTCGGCGCCGCGTCGACGTACGACTTCCGCCTCGGCAGCGGCGGCGTCCCGGCGGGGTCGCTGTTCGTCCGCGCGCAGCTGCTCGGCCCGGACGGGCAGGCGTCGCGCCAGCAGGGCTGCGACCCGGCCGTCGGCACGCAGACGACGTACTGCCGCGACGTCCTCGCGATGGAGGCGGTCAGCTCGCCGCTGTTCCTCGACCGCCGCGACGACTAGCAGCGCTGGGCGAAAGGTTCCGTCGGGTTCGTGATCATGGCGTTTGCAGGCTGCGAACGCCATGATCACGCGCGAGCAGCACGAGACCGGTTTGAGCCGACCTCTACTAGAAGATCGCGCCGACGATGACGGCGAGGATCACGAGCACCAGGGTCACCACGGCGGCGCCGGCGAAGCCGAGGATCGTCCGCATCTTGGTGTCGAGCCGGCGGACGTTGCCGACCCCCGGCAACGTCACCTCGACGAAGTCCTCCGGCGCCAGGAACGGGGTGTGGCACTGCGGGCAGTTGTCTTCGGCCATCGGTACGACGGTGCCGCAGTGGCGGCACGGCCAGCCCGGCTCGGCCAGCCGGATGTCGGCGGCCTTCATGATGGGCGCGTCGAGGTGCGGGTCGGGCGTGAGCACCGTGCCCGCGGGCAACGGCTCCGGCGGGATGACCCCGAGCGCGTCGACCAGTTGCCGGTGGCTCGACACGCTGGCCGCGGGCGCCCCGACCCCGGCCGGTTCGGGCTCCAGAACCGGCTGCGGGGCCGGGGCGGGCTCGGGTTTCGGGCGCAGGTCGGCGTAACAAAGGGTGCACCACGGCGCGCCGAGCGCCACTGAGGCGCCGCACGCCGGGCAACGAGCGGTCGTCACGGGAGAGTTGTCGGCAGGTCGGGGCCGATCCTGAACGCCCGGATGGCCCCGCGGGCACGACGACCCTTACCTTCCGGCGCCTGGTTGACTACCGTGGGCAACTCCGGCACCCGAGGGAGCAGAAGAGTGGCCGAGTACTCCGTCCCATCGAGCTTCACCCTGCCCGACGACGCGAACCTCACGGACGCCGTCTTCGGCAACGCCGCCGAGTTCCCGGACAACGTCGCGTTCGACCGCAAGACCGGCGACGGCTGGCAGCCGGTCACCTCGAAGACCTTCGCCGAGGAGGTCAAGGCGATCGCCGCGGGCCTGATCGCGTCGGGCGTCGCGGCCGGCGACCGGGTCGCGGTCATGTCCTCGACCCGCTACGAGTGGACTCTCGCCGACTACGCGATCTGGACCGCGGGCGCGGTCACCGTCCCGATCTACGAGACGTCGTCGGCCGAGCAGATCGAGTGGATCCTCTCCGACTCGGGCGCGGTCGCGATGTTCCTCGAGTCCGACGCCCACCAGGCGGCGTACGACGAGGTCAGCAGCAGGCTGCCCGGGGTCAAGCACGTCTGGCGCATCGACGAGGCCAGCCTCGACGCACTCGTCGCCAAGGGCAAGAGCATCGGCGAGGACGAGATCGAGCAGCGCCGCCGCACCCTGCACCAGGGCAGCCTCGCAACGATCATCTACACCTCGGGCACCACCGGGCGGCCCAAGGGCTGCGAGCTCAGCCACCACAACTTCATGTACGACGCGATGGCGACGACCGACGGTCTGGAGGAGCTGTTCGGCCCCGACCAGTCGACGTTGCTGTTCCTCCCGCTCGCGCACGTGTTCGCGCGGATCATCCAGGTCGGCTGCGTGCAGAACCGGGTGCGCATGGGCCATACCGCCGACATCAAGAACCTCATCGCCGACCTCGGCGCGTTCAAGCCGACGTTCGTGCTGTCGGTGCCGCGGGTGTTCGAGAAGGTCTACAACACCGCGAAGCAGCGCGCGCACGCCGACGGCAAGGGCGCCATCTTCGACCTCGCCGAGAAGGTTGCGATCGCCTACAGCGAGGCGCAGGACGGCAACGCTGCCGCCCGGCTCGCGCTCGAGATCCCGCACCGCGTCTTCGACGCGCTGGTGTACACGAAGCTGCGCGGTGCGCTCGGCGGCCGGGCCCACTCGGCGATCTCCGGCGGCGCGCCGCTCGGCGCCCGGCTGGGTCACTTCTTCCGCGGGATCGGGCTGCCGATCTACGAGGGCTACGGCCTGACCGAGACCACGGCCGGCGCGACCGTCAACCGTCCCGACGCGATGAAGGTCGGCACGGTCGGCCGACCGATCCCGGGCGTGACGGTGCGCATCGCCGACGACGGCGAGATCCTGCTCAAGGGCGACAACGTGTTCGTCGGCTACTACAACAACCCCGACGCGACGAAGGAAGCGCTCGCCGAGGAGTGGTTCCACACCGGCGACATCGGCGAGCTCGACAGCGACGGCTACCTGCGGATCACCGGACGGAAGAAGGAGCTCATCGTCACGGCCGGCGGCAAGAACGTCGCGCCCGCCGTGCTCGAGGACCGGCTCCGCGCGAACCCGTTGGTCAGCCAGTGCATGGTCGTCGGCGACCAGAAGCCGTTCATCGCCGCGCTCGTCACCATCGACGAGGAGGCGTTCCCCGACTGGAAGTCCAAGAACGGCAAGGAATCCGGCGCGACGGTCGCCGACCTCGCCGACGACGCCGAGCTGCGCGCCGCGGTGCAGGCCGCGATCGACGACGCCAACAAGGCGGTGTCGAAGGCCGAGGCGATCAAGGCGTTCCGCATCCTGCCGGAAGACTGGACCGTCGACAGCGGCCACCTCACCCCGTCGATGAAGGTCAAGCGCAACGTCGTACTGAAGGACTACGCCGCGGAGGTCGAGTCCCTCTACTCCGGGAAGCACGACTGAGCTGGGCCCGGGAGGTCACCGACCGGTTGCGGTCGGCGGCCGACGCACGGCCGGCGTGGAGCGTGTTCCAGGTCGCGGCGGTCGCGCGCTTCTCGATCCTCGCGCTGGTGTTCGTGCTCGCGGCGTTCAGCCCGCAGCGGTCGCAGGCGCTGCTGTGGTTCCCGATGCTGCTCGTGCTCGCCGTCATCAGCAGCATCCGCGCGCTGCCCGGCCGGCT
>JAVEEI010000062.1 GCA_030840525.1 Frankiaceae bacterium | reverse complement strand
GCCCGAGGCGCTCCCGACCGCGGTCGCTTACTGGCGCTCGGTCGCGAGCCGGGCCGCGCTCACCGCGATGGGCCGGCTGGGCGGTGTCGCCGGTCCGGTGCATCTCACCCTGCCGCTGCGCGAGCCGCTCATCCCGAGCGAGGGGGTCGCCGCGTTCCCGTACCCGCTCGACGGCCGCCCCGGCGGAGCCACGTGGACGTCCGGGTCGCTCGCTCCCGACCCGGGGTTGCCGATCGACGTGGCGGCGGAGATCCGCGCGGCTCGCCGCGGTGTGGTCGTCGCCGGCGACGGGCTCACCTTCGCCGACGTCAACGGCGTGCTCGACTTCGCCGCCGCGCGCGGCTGGCCGGTCGTCGCCGAGCCGCACAGCAACGCCCGCCGCGGGCCGCACGCGTTGGCCGCGACCGACGCGCTGCTCGGGCACGACGCGTTCGCGCCCGACATCGTCGTCGTCGCCGGCCGCATCGGCCTGTCCCGTGCGCTGCTCGGGTACGTCGCGCGGCACCGCAGCATCGTCGTCGACGGGCTCGGCCGCTGGCCGGACCCGACTCGGACCGCGGCCTACGTCGTCGCCGCGGCGGCGGCCGGGCTGCGCGACGTCGGCGGCGAGCCGGCCGGCGCCGAGTGGCTGCAACGTTGGCGGGGCGCGTCGGCGGCGGCGAGCGACGCGGTCGACGCCGTACTCGACGGCGCGCCCGCGCTCACCGAGCCGCTGGTCGCGCGCGAGGTCGCCGCCGCGGTGCCGGACGGTACGGCGCTGGTGGTCGCGTCGAGCATGCCGATCCGCGACCTCGACCTAACGATGCGACCGCGCGACGGCGTCTACGTGCACGCCAACCGCGGCGTCTCGGGCATCGACGGGTTCGTGTCGACCGCCGTCGGAATCGCGTTGGCACACAAGGAAAAAACCGTCGCGCTGGCCGGCGACCTATCGCTGCTGCACGACGTCAACGGGCTGCTCGTCCGCGACGGCTACCCGATCGACCTGACCCTCGTCGTGGTCAACAACGACGGCGGCGGCATCTTCTCGCTGCTGCCGCAGGCCGGCGGCGACGATGGCGCGACGTTCGAGCGGCTGTTCGGTACGCCGCACGGCGTCGACCTCGCCGGTGTCGTGACGGCGTACGGCGCGGCCCACCGGGTGGTCGCCGACGCCGCCGAGCTGCGCGACGCGGTCACCGGCGGCCCGCAGGTCGGCGGGATCCGCGTCGTCGAGGTCCGCACCGACCGCACCGCGAACGCCGAGCTGCACCGCCGGCTGGCGCAGGCGGCGGCGACGGCCGTCACGGCGTACCTCGACAAGGGCTGAGCCGGCGGCGGGCAAACCGGACGACGGGAACGGAACATCACCCTTACGCCCATTGACCCCGAACCGCGCAGCCGTTAGCGTCCCGCGTCACTTGTCCGTCCCCAGGTCCCGCGGACACCGATTTCTTCAGCGAGAGGGAGAGCATGGCGGAAATCGTCCGCGGCCACCGTTCGTTCCGGGTGGCCTCGAAAGCAGTCGTCGCAGTCGCGGCCCTGGCCGGTCCGATCCTCGTCCTGCCGGCGGTCGGCGCGACCGCGTTCGCCGGCGAGCAGCCGACGACCAACGGGCACGGTCACGGCAAGGTCGTCTTCCCGACCCGCAGCAAGTCGCCGAAGGCCGGGAACGCGGGCGCCGCGTCCGGGTCCGGCCAGCTCAGCTACGGCGGCGGCAACCACGGCATCGGCGTCACCACCGGCCCGCCGAAGGTCTACCTTGTCTTCTACGGCTCGCAGTGGGGCACGGCCGGCACCGACGCGAACGGCAACACGACGTACTCCGGTGACAGCAAGGGCGAGGCGCCGCGGCTCCAGCAGATGTTCAAGGGGCTCGGCACCAACAACGAGACGTGGTCCGGCGTCATGACGCAGTACTGCGAGGGCGTCGGCGCGGGCGCGACGACCTGCCCGTCGACCGCGGCGCACGTCGGGTACCCGACCGGCGGCGCGTACGCCGGCATCTGGGAGGACACCTCGGTGAGCTCGCCGAGCCAGGCCACCGGCAACCAGCTCGCCGCCGAGGCGGTCAAGGCCGCGGGTCACTTCGGCAACACGACGTCGACCAGCAACCGCAGCGCGCAGTACGTGATCGCGTCGCCGACCGGGACCCACCCCGACGGCTTCAACACGATCACCGCCAACTGGTGCGCGTGGCACGACTGGAACGGCGACACCGGCCTCGGCGGCGGCGCGGCCCCGTCGTCGTACGGCGACATCGCGTTCACCAACCTGCCGTACCTGACCGACATGGGCGCGAGCTGCGGCCAGAGCTACGTGAACGCCGGCACCGCGGGCACGCTCGACGGCGTGACGATCGTCGGCGGCCACGAGTACGCCGAGACCATCACCGACCAGAACCCGGCCGGCGGCTGGACCGACTCGACCGGCAACGAGAACGCGGACAAGTGCGCGTGGAACGGCGTCGGCGGGACCGGCGGCGCGCAGAACGTCGCGTTCGCGACCGGCTCGTTCGCGATGCAGGCGACCTACTCCAACGACGTGACCGGCTGCCAGATCTCGCACGCGGTCGTCGGCGGCGGCGGCTCGACCGGCAACACGGTCACGGTCAACAACCCGGGCGCGCAGACCAGCACCGCGGGCACCGCCGTCAGCCTGCAGATCACGGCGTCCGACTCCGCGTCGGGCCAGACGCTGACCTACTCGGCGACCGGCCTGCCGGCCGGGCTGTCGATCTCGTCGTCCGGCCTCATCTCCGGCACGCCGACGACGGCGGGCACGTACTCCGTCACTGTCACGGCGAAGGACACGACCGGCGCGAGCGGCTCGGCGTCGTTCACCTGGACGGTCAACGCGGCCGGCGGCGGCAGCTGCACCGCGAAGCAGCTGCTCGGCAACCCCGGCTTCGAGACCGGCACGGCGGCGCCGTGGACGGCGAGCAGCGGCGTGGTCGACAGCAGCACCGGCGAGGCCGCGCATAGTGGATCATGGAAGGCATGGCTCAACGGCTACGGCACCACGCACACCGACACGCTGTCGCAGGCGGTCACGGTCCCGACCGGCTGCACGACGTACACGTTCTCGTTCTGGCTGCACATCGACACGGCCGAGACGACCACCACGACGGCGTACGACAAGCTGACGGTGACCGCGGGCAGCACGACGCTCGCGACGTACTCGAACCTGAACAAGAACACCGGGTACGTGCAGAAGTCGTTCAACCTGGCGTCGTTCGCCGGGCAGACGGTGACGCTGAAGTTCACCGGCACCGAGGACTCGTCGCTGCAGACGTCGTTCGTCATCGACGACACCGCGGTGAACGTGTCCTGACGGCCGGTTCGCGGTCGCTCGCGCCCGCCCTCGCGGCGGCGCTGGTGCTGACGGCGGCGTGCGGCTCCTCGGGGTCGCACGCCGCCGTCAGCACGCCGCCGGGAGACGGCAACGGCGGCGAGCGGCAGGTGCAGGTCGACGAGAAGGCAAACGGTACGACGGTGCACGCGCAGCTCGGCGCGGTGATGACCGTGACGTTGCACAGCACCTACTGGAACTTGCTGCCGCCGTCAGACGGTTTCGTCGTACAGCCGTATGCGCCGGCCGCGACCGCGCCGGCGACGACCTGCCCGGTGCACGCGCCCGGGACGGGCTGCGGCACGGTCGTCGCGACGTACAACCTCGGCCACGTCGGCACCGCCGTACTGCGGGCGCATCGCGACTCGTGCGGCGAGGCGTTGCGCTGTGTCGGCGCTGCCGCCGACTGGAAGGTGACCGTCGTCGTCTCCTGAGCCGAGACGTTGACAAACCGACCGGACGCAAGCCAAGACTCGCGCCGGGATCACGCGGGCGCGAGCGTCACGCCTCCGGGCGGGTGGCCAGCGGGTGGACGACGAACAGCATCGCCGTCCGCGGCAGGCCGGCGCGCGCAGGGTCACCCTTGTGCGCGCCGAACCCGTCGACCAGCCGGGTCAGCTCGCCCATCACCGCACGCACCTCGTCGGGCGTGAGTCGCGCGTACGCCTTCGACAGGTGCATCGCGTCGATGTCGGCGTCGGGCTGGGACAGGAACGCGACCATCTCGTCGCGCGTCTCGTCGACGAACGACGCGGCTTGGTGAATGGACGCGTCGCGGGTCGCCGGCGACCCGAACAGCGCGTCGTCGAACTGCAAGCCGAGCTGCCCGCTCTGGTAGCGGTGCTCGACGATGCCGGACACCACTCTCGTCTCGACGTCGACGACGAGCCGGGCCTGCTCGAGCTGCTTCACGTGGTGGTAGAGCTTCGTCACCGGCTGGTCGAGCGCCGCCGCGATCTCCTTGACGCTGAACATGCGCGCGGGCTCCCCCATCACGACGTGCAGGATGCGCAGCCGCAACGGGTCGCCGAGCGCCTTCAGCGCCTCGGCGTCGTTGACGACGCGGACCGGCAGCGGCTGGTACGGCGGCTGTTCGGTCATCGCGCGGTCGACGGCGTCGACGGCATGACCAGCCGGGCACCGGCCCGGATGAGCAGCTCGCCGACGGCGCGACGGATGCGGTGCGGGCCGCCGGGCCCCGCGGGCAGCTGAGCGATGAGTGCGTCGTACGACGCCTGCACCCGGGCCGCGTCGAGGCCCGCCGCCGCGACCTGCCCGTACGAGAGGTTCCACATGGCCGCCTCCATTCAACAACCGTTGGTCATTCAATGATCGATGAATGGAAGGTAACGCGTGAACAGGGCCGGGTCAAGCACACCCACCGACGGGCAGGACAAGATCGTTGCGCCTTCAACCGGCCGGTTAGGCCGAAACAGACTGGCTGAGGCCGCGATGATCTTGCGACGTGCCGGCGAGCCTTACGGCCGGGCGCTCTCCTGCTTCATGACCTGCTGGCACAGGTACTGCTCCGTCGTACCGACCGCGTCGAAGACGTTGAGCTTCGCCAGCCACGAGGCGTTGGTCTGCGCCACGGTCGGCGGCGCGGCGTTCGCGTCGAAGCGCAGGATGTCGATGCCGCGCTGGTAGTCGACGACGTACACGTAGTCGGTGCCGGGGATCCAGTACGCCGCCGACGCGGAGCCGCGCACCGGCTGGAAGAAGCCGACCTGGCTGATCGCGCCGGTCTTCGGGTCGACCGACAGGAACCGGGTGCCGTGCTCGTACCAGCCGCCGGCGACGAGGTACTTGCCCTTGTACCGGCCGAGGTCGTTCTCGCGGACGGTGAACCAGTGCCCGGAGCAGCCGAGCGCGTTGACCTCGGCGTTGCCGTCGAGCGGGCTGCCGTTGACCGGGCGCAGCACGTGCAGCTGGCGCATCTTCTGGCCGCGGTCCCAGCCGGCCATCGACCACGTCGTGAAGCTGCCGTTCGAACCGCTGCACTGCGGCTTGAAGTTGGTCTCCGTCTCGGCCATCAGTAGCTCGCCCGGACGCAGCGTCTTGCTGTTGTCACCCGCCCGGCGAGGACGGTACGACGCGGCCGCGGGGCGAACGTTGTTGTGCTGGTACTGCTGGTCGATCGTGTGGTCGCCGGACGTGATCCGCTTGGGGTGCAACGGGTTCTTGGCGCTGAACATCACCATCGGCTGGGTGTCGGCGATCCAGTAGCCGGCCGCGTCCTGGTGGATGTTGTGCGACGACGCGACGCCGACCTGCGGGCCCCACGACTCGGACGGCGGCAGCGGCTTCGGGTTGCTGCGGTCGCGGATGTCCCACGTCTCGCCGGTGCTCGCGAACAGGTAGTCGCAGTGCACGTCGGCGCACTCGACCGTGTGCGACGCGTCGAGCAGCTTGGTGCCCTTGAGGATCGGCAGCCGCGGGTTCGACGTGTCGATGACGTGCAGGTAGAACGAGCTCTCGAACTCGGTGAGGATCGTCGTCGCGCCGTCCTTCGACACGGCGATGTCCTCGTTCTCCCAGTTGTAGATCGGCAGCGCGCCGAGCGGCAGCGGCAAGCCGGGGTTGGTGATGTCGTAGATGACGAGGCTGTGCGCGCTGCTGACATAGAGCCGGCGCTGGCCGCCGACGGTGACGACCCGCGCGCTCACGCCGGCGCCGGTCGGGATCGACGCGACGTAGCTGACGTTCGACGAGGTGAAACCGCCCGGGCCCGGGTTGACCCAGACCGCGGCGCCGAGCGGGTGCGGCGTGTCCGCCGAGCCGGCGGGCGCGAACACCGTGGCGAGCATCGCGGCGGCGGAGAGCAGGACGGACTTGGTCGAAGTCGGGCGCATCGACGTCTCCGGAAGCTCGGCGGCAGGTACGTCGGGCTTCGCCGCCGCCGGCTGGTCTCCTGCCCGGGCGCCCCGGCCTCAGCCGAGCATCGCGGTCAGGACGGCGTCCAGCTTCGCGGTCGTCTCGGCGACCTCGGCGGCCGGCTGCGAGTCGGCGACGATGCCGGCCCCGGCCCACAGCCGGGCGGTCGCGCCGTCGAGCTGCGCGCAACGCAGCGCCAGCGCGAACTCGCCGTCGCCGTGCGCGTCGACCCAGCCGACCGGTCCGGCGTACCGCTGCCGCGACGCGGGCTCGAGCGACCGGATCAGGTCGAGCGCGACCTCGCGCGGGGTGCCGCCGACGGCCGCGGTCGGGTGCAGCGCGGTGACCAGCGCCAGCGCGTCCGGTGCCGGCGCGGGCAGCCACGCGTCGACCCGGCTGGCGAGGTGGCTGACGTTGGCGAGCCGCAACAGTTGCGGCGTCTCGTCGCCGTCGACCTCCGCCGCGAGCGACCCGAGCACCGAGCGCACCGACTCGACCGCGAGCCGGTGCTCGTACGCGTCCTTTGCCGACGTCAGCAGCCCCTGCGCCAGCGCCTCGTCCTCCGCAGGCGTGCGGCCGCGCGCCACCGTTCCGGCGAGGACGAGCGACTCGGCGTGCCGGCCGAAGCGCCGCAGCAGCAGCTCCGGCGAGGCGCCGACCAGCCCGTCGCACACGTACGTGTAGCAAGCCGGGAACCGCTCGGCGAGGCGGGCCGCGACCGCGCGCGGGTCGAGCGGCTCGTCCGCGGCGACGTCGATCGCGCGGGCGAGGACGACCTTGTCGAGCTGCCCGGCCCGCATCGCCGTGACCGCCGCGGCGACCGCATCGGCGTACCCGTCTTCGGACGGTACGGCGGCCGCGACGCGCGCGCGGACCGGCGCGAGCGCGGCGGTCGGGCGCCGTCGCAGCGCCGGCACCTGCACGGCGCCGGGCGGCGTGACGAGGGTGAGCCAGCTGCGGCCGTCGCGCCGGCCGAGCACGACCTTGGGTACCACGACGACCGAGCCGGCGGCGGCCGGGTCGAAGACGAGGCTCGCGATCGCGACCGGCCCGCTGCCCGGTACGCCGACGTCGTCGCGCACCGTCATCGACGCGAGCAGGTCGCGCACGCCGGTCGCGAGGCCGTCGCCGTCGCGGGCCGACCGGGTCACCAGCCGGGCCGCCTCGCCCCAGCCGACGAGGCCGTCGCCGCCGCGCAGGAAGCCGAACGCCTGGCCGGCCGGCAGCCACGACAGCAGGTCGCCCGGGTCGTCGACCTCGACGCTCCACGCGACGAGGCCGGCCGACGCGACCAGCTCGGCGGTCACGAAGTGTCGCCGCCGAGCGCGCTCTGCAGTGCCGCGTCCTTGCTCCGGGCGAGGTCGCCGAGCCGCTGCTGGAACGCCGTCATCGCTTCTTGCAACGCGGGGTCGCTGACGCCGAGGATCCGTACGGCGAGCAGGCCCGCGTTGCGCGCGCCGGCCACCGAGACCGTCGCGACCGGCACGCCGGCCGGCATCTGCACGATGGACAGCAGCGAGTCGAGCCCGTCGAGATGCTTGAGCGGCACCGGCACGCCGATGACCGGCAGCGGCGTCACCGACGCGAGCATGCCGGGCAGGTGCGCGGCACCGCCGGCACCGGCGATGACGACCCGCAGGCCGCGCTCGGCCGCGGTCGCGCCGTAGTCGAGCATGTCGCGCGGCGTGCGGTGCGCGGACACGACGCGGACCTCCGTGCCGACGCCGAACTCCCCGAGTACGGCGGCGGCCGGCTCCATCGTCGGCCAGTCGGAGTCGCTACCCATGACGATGCCGACGAGAGGTGGGCCGACGATCGGGCTCGCGGTGCTCACGCGTCCTCCTCGGCGTCGCCGCGCAGCAACGCGGCCGCGCGGCGCGCGCTCGCGCGTACCTCGACGACGTCGGTGCCGATCGCGGTCACATGGCCGAGCTTGCGTCCCGGCCGGGCCGATTTTCCGTACAGATGAACGGAAACCGACGGCTCGGCGGCCAATGCGATCGGCAGCGTCCGGGCGAGATCGGTGTCGTCGCCGCCGAGCACGTTCGCCATCACGACGACCGGCGCGACCGGCGACGGGTCGCCGAGCGGCCAGTCGAGGACAGCGCGCAGGTGCTGCTCGAACTGGCTCGTCCGCGCGCCCTCGATCGACCAGTGCCCGGAGTTGTGCGGCCGCATCGCCAGCTCGTTGACGAGCAGGCCGCCGGGCGCCTCGAACAGCTCGACCGCGAGCAGCCCGACGACGCCGAGCTCCTCGGCGATCCGCAGGCCGAGCCGCTCGGCGTCGGCCGCGAGACCGGGACTCAGCCGCGGCGCGGGCGCGACGACCTCGACGCAGATCCCGTTGTGCTGCACCGTTTCCACGACCGGGAACGCGCGCATCTCGCCCGACGGCCGGCGCGCGACCTGCACTGCGAGCTCGTGCACGAGCGGCACGCGCTGCTCGACGTACACGTCGGGGCCGGGCAGCGTGTCGAGCGGTCCGTCGACCATCCAGACGCCGCGGCCGTCGTACCCACCGCGGACCGCCTTGAGCACGACCGGCCAGCCGTGCTCGGCCGCGAACGCGGCGACGTCGGCCGGCTCGCGCACCTCCGCGTACGCCGGCACCGGCAGGCCGAGTGCCGACAGCCGCCGCCGCTGCGCGAGCTTGTCCTGCGCGAACAGCAACGCCGACGACGACGGCCGGGTTACGACGCCGTCGTTTTCCAGCGCCTGCAACGCGGCAGGCGGCACGTGCTCGTGGTCGAACGTGACGACGTCGCACGCCTTCGCGAACCGCGACAGCGCGGCGAGGTCGTCCGGCGGTCCGAGCTCGACGTCGTGCGCGACCAGCGCGGCGCCGTCGTCGGCGCGTTCGGCCAGTACCCGCAACGACAGGCCGAGCGCGATCGCGGCCTGGTGGGTCATGCGGGCGAGCTGGCCGCCGCCGACCATTCCGACGACGAGCGCCTCGCTCATAGCCTGAGCTCGCGCGCGATCAGCATCCGCTGCACCTCGCTGGTGCCCTCGCCGATCTCGAGGATCTTCGCGTCCCGCCAGTGCCGCGCGACCGCGTACTCGTTCATGAAGCCGTAGCCGCCGAAGATCTGGGTGGCCTCGCGGGCGTTGTCCATCGCCGCCTCGCTCGCCACCAGCTTGGCGATGGCGGCCTGCTTCTTGAACGGCTTTCCGGTGACCAGCAGCGCGGCGGCGTGCCGGTACGCGAGGCGGGCGGTGTGCGTGCGCGCCTTCTAGTCGGCGATCTTGAACTGGATCGCCTGGTACTGCTCGATCCGGAGGCCGAACGCGGAGCGCTCGCGGGCGTAGCGCAGCGCTTCGTCGACGCAGCCCTGGGCCAGGCCGACGGCGAGCGCGGCGATGGCGATGCGGCCCTCGTCCAGGATGCGCAGGAACTGGGCGTAGCCGCGGCCGCGCTCGCCCAGCAGGTTCTCCTCCGGCACGCGGACGTCGTCGAACGTCAGCGGGTGCGTGTCCGAGGCGTTCCAGCCGACCTTGTTGTAGGGCGGCTCCGCGGTGAAGCCGGGCGTCGGCACGGGGACGAGGATGGAGGAGATCTCCTTCTTGCCGGCGCTCGTCGTACCCGTCACCGCGGTCACGGTGACCAGCCGGGTGATGTCGGTGCCGGAGTTGGTGATGAACGCCTTCGAGCCGTTGATCACCCACTGCCCGTCCTCCACGCGCGCAGTCGTGCGGGTCCCGCCGGCGTCGCTGCCGGCACCCGGCTCGGTGAGCCCGAACGCGCCGAGCGCCTCACCCGCGCACAGCGACGGCAGCCACTCCTGCTTCTGCGCCTCGGTGCCGAACCGGTAGACCGGCATGGCGCCGAGCGAGCAGCCGGCCTCGAGCGTGATCGCCACCGACTGGTCGACGCGGGCCAGCTCCTCC
>JAVEEI010000218.1 GCA_030840525.1 Frankiaceae bacterium | reverse complement strand
CTCACCTACGGCCCCGACGGCGAGCGCCGTGGCGAGGGCATGCGGGTCTTCGTGTGGTCCTTCGCCCCGGCACCGCGGATGCTCGTCTTCGGCGCCATCGACTTCGCGGCCGCCGTCGCCCGGATGGGCAACTTCCTGGGCTACCAGGTGACGGTCTGCGACGCGCGGCCGGTCTTCGCGACCAGCTCGCGGTTCCCCTCCGCCGACGAGGTGGTGGTCAAGTGGCCGCACAAGTACCTCCGCGAGGAGATCGCCGCGGGCCGGATCGACAGCCGCACGGTGCTCTGCGTCCTCACCCACGACCCCAAGTTCGACGTACCCCTCCTCGAGGTGGCGCTGCGCGAGACCCCCGGCGACGGAGTGGCGTACGTCGGCGCGATGGGCTCCCGCCGTACCCACGAGGACCGGATGGCCCGGCTCAAGGAGGCCGGGCTGACCGACGACGAGCTCGCCCGGCTGTCCTCACCGGTGGGCCTCGACCTCGGCGCACGGACCCCGGAGGAGACCGCGGTCAGCATCGCGGCGGAGATCATCGCGCTCCGCTGGGGTGGTGGCGGCGAGCGGCTCGCCGAGATCGAGGGCCGGATCCACCACTGACCTGCCCATCTTTGACCTACGGGTTCGGGGAAAGTCGGCACGTAGGGCTCTTGTCACGCGTCGTCGGAGCCGCGACGATCAGGGCCTACCGCGCCGAGCGGACCCGAGCGCCCAGGAGGCCCGTACCTATGACCCGGATCACCCTCACCGTCGACGGAGCGAAGTACATCGACGACGTCGAACCACGCATGCTGCTGGTGCACTTCCTCCGTGAACGGCTCGGGAAGACCGGGACGGTCGTCGGCTGCGACACGAGCAACTGCGGTGCCTGCACCGTGCACCTCGACGGACGAAGCGTGAAGTCCTGCAACGTGCTGGCCGTGCAGTCCGACGGCCACGAGGTGACCACCATCGAGGGCCTGGCGAGCAACGGCGAGCTGCACCCGATGCAGGCCGCCTTCCACGAGTGCCACGCCCTGCAGTGCGGCTACTGCACGCCGGGGATGATCATGCAGGCGATCGACCTGCTCCAGGACAACCCGTCGCCGTCGGAGGAGGAGATCCGCTCCGGCCTCGAGGGCAACCTGTGCCGTTGCACGGGGTACCACAACATCGTGCGGGCCGTGCAGACCGCGGCCGGGCAGCCGGCGGGTGGAGCGGCCGCCACCCTGGAGGAGAGCGCGTCATGACCGTCACGGAGGATCGCCCGACCGACACCGGAGCCCCGAAGGAGATCGGCCGCGACCGGCGCCGCAAGGAGGACCAGCGGCTGATCACCGGCCGGACCCGGTGGACCGACAACATCCAGCTCCCCGGGATGCTGCACCTGGCGATGGTCCGCAGTCCCTACGCGCACGCGCGGATCACGCGCATCGACACCACGGTGGCCAAGCAGACGCCCAACGTCGTCGCCGTGCTGACCGGCGAGGACGTCAAGGACGAGCAGGGCAGCCTGCCGAACGCCTGGCCCATCACCGAGGACCAGAAGGCCCCACCGCACCCCGCCGTCGCGGTCGACCGGGTCGCCTTCGCCGGCGAGATCGTCGCCGTGGTCGTCGCGCGCACGGCGGCGGAGGCTCGGGACGCCGCCGAGCTCGTCGACGTCGACTACGAGGAGCTCCCGGCCGCGGTGGACCTGAAGCAGGCAGCCGCCGACGCCGTCCTGGCGCATCCCGACCTGGGCACGAACACGTCCGCCGTCTGGCAGTACGACTCCGCCACCGCCGGCACGGGGGGCGCTGTCGACGAGGCGATCGAGGAGGCTCGCACCAACGGGATCCTGATCGAGCGCGAGTACCGCCAGCAGCGGCTGATCCCCGCCTTCATGGAGCCGCGTTCCGTGGTCTCGGACCCGACCGGCGAGCAGCTCACCGTCTGGACCGCCAGCCAGGTGCCGCACTTCGTCCGCTTCTTCATAGCTGTCGTCCTGGGGGTGCCCGAGAGCAAGGTCCGGGTGATCGCGCCCGACGTCGGCGGTGGCTTCGGCGGCAAGCTGCAGTTCACACCCGAGGAGGCCATCACCGTCGTGGCGTCCCGCAGGCTCGGGAAGCCCTGCAAGTACACCGAGACGCGCTCGGAGTCCCTCATGGCCGCCCACCACGGTCGCGACCAGTGGCAGCAGCTCACGCTGGCGGCCACCAAGGACGGCACGGTGACGGGGCTCAAGGTCGACCTCATCGCCGACATGGGCGCCTACCTCGGGTTGGTGACCTCCGGCATCCCGATCCTCGGTGCCTTCATGTTCAACTCGATCTACAAGTTCCCCGCCTACCAGTTCAACTGCACCAACGTGTTCACGAACAAGACCTGGACCGACGCCTACCGCGGCGCCGGACGACCGGAGGCGACCTTCGCCATCGAGCGCCTGATGGACGAGCTCGCCGCAGAGCTCGGGGTCGACCCGCTGGAGATCCGGGAGAAGAACTGGATCAAGCACGAGGAGTTCCCCTTCACCACGGTCGCCGGCATGGAGTACGACTCGGGCAACTACGAGGCCGCAACCGCGAAGGCCAAGGACCTCTTCGGCTACGACGAGCTGAGGGCGGAGCAGAAGCGACGGCGTGACGCCGGCGATCCCGTCCAGCTCGGCATCGGTGTCTCCACGTTCACGGAGATGTGCGGCTTGGCGCCGTCGCGCGTGCTCGGCAGCCTGCGCTACGCCGCCGGCGGGT
>JAVEEI010000044.1 GCA_030840525.1 Frankiaceae bacterium | reverse complement strand
ATCACGTCGACCGGCCAGCTCTCCGAGGAGACGGTCACGTCGCTGCAGAAGGCGCTCGCCGACTTCAAGAAGACGTTCGAGACCAAGTCGGGCGAGCCGATCGGCAAGGCGGCCGACGCGATGGACGCCGACGACGAGAGCCAGGAGTCGGTCACCGCGCACCGCCCGCCGAAGCCCGAGCAGCAGGGCTGAGATGGGCGCGAAACTCCGCGAGTACCGCCGCCGCATCCGGTCGGTGCAGTCGACCAAGAAGATCACCCGGGCGATGGAGCTCATCGCCGCGTCCCGCATCGTCAAGGCGCAGCAGCGGATCGAGCAGGCGCGGCCGTACGCCGAGGCGATCACCGGCGTCGTCGGCACCGTCGCGTCGCAGGGCGGCGGCGTCGAGCACGCGCTGACGACGCCGCGGCCGAGCCCGTCGCGCGCGGCGGTGCTCGTGCTCGCGAGCGACCGCGGTCTCGCCGGCGGCTACAGCGCCAACGTGCTGCGCACCGCGGAGGAGCTCAACTCGCTGGTGCGCAGCGAGGGCAAGGAGCCGGTGCCGTTCCTCGTCGGCCGCAAGGCCGTGGGCTTCTACCGGTTCCGCGGCCGCGACATCTCCAGGCAGTGGACCGGCTTCACCGAGCAGCCGTCGTACGACGACGCGAAAGCGGTCGCGGACGCGCTGATCGACGAGTTCGTCCGCGGCGGCGACGACGGCGGTGTCGACGAGATCCACATCGTCTACACGCAGTTCAAGTCGATGGCGTCGCAGCAGGCGGTCGCGCGGCGGATGCTGCCGATGGTCATCGAGTACGCCGACGACGCGACCCCCGAGCAGCAGGCGCAGTACGAGTTCGAGCCGTCGGCCGAGGGCGTGCTCGACGCGCTGCTGCCGCGCTACATCGAGGCGCGCATCTACGCCGCGATGCTCGACGCGGCCGCGTCGGAGCAGGCGGCGCGGCGGCGCGCGATGAAGGCCGCGACCGACAACGCGGACGAGCTCATCAAGGCACTGACCCGGGACGCCAACTCGGCCCGGCAGGCAGAGATCACGCAGGAAATCATGGAAATCGTCGGTGGCGCCGAGGCGCTCGCCCAAGGACGGCAACAGTGACTGGGAGTGAAGGATGACCGCCACCCTCGAAGAGAAGCCCGCCGGTTCCACTGGTGGAACCGGGCGCGTCGTACGCGTCATCGGTCCCGTCATCGACGTGGAGTTCAGCCCGGACCAGATGCCGGAGCTGTTCAACGCGCTGCACGTCGACCGCACCCTCGGCGACGAGACGCGCACGCTGACCCTCGAGGTCAGCCAGCACATCGGCGACAACATGGTCCGCTGCATCTCGATGCAGCCGACCGACGGTGTCGTCCGCGGTGCGCCGGTCGAAGACACCGGCGCGCCGATCTCGGTGCCGGTCGGCGACGCGACGCTCGGTCACGTGTTCAACGTGCTCGGCGAGCCGCTCGACGTCGAGAGCGTCGACGCGCAGGTGCACTGGCCGATTCACCGGTCGGCGCCGCCGATCGACGAGCTCGAGCCCAAGACGACGATGTTCGAGACCGGCATCAAGGTCATCGACCTGCTCGCGCCGTACGTGACCGGCGGCAAGATCGGTCTGTTCGGCGGCGCCGGTGTCGGCAAGACGGTGCTCATCCAGGAGCTCATCTACCGGGTGGCGGAGCAGTTCGGTGGCCGGTCGGTGTTCGCGGGCGTCGGCGAGCGGACCCGCGAGGGCAACGACCTGTTCCTCGAGATGGAGGAGTCCGGCGTCCTGGAGAAGACGTCGCTCGTCTTCGGTCAGATGGACGAGCCGCCGGGCACCCGGATGCGGGTCGCGCTGGCCGCGCTGACGATGGCGGAGTACTTCCGCGACGAGCAGAAGCAGGACGTGCTTTTGTTCATCGACAACATCTTCCGGTTCACCCAGGCGGGCTCGGAGGTGTCGACGCTGCTCGGCCGGATGCCGTCGGCGGTCGGTTACCAGCCGACGCTGGCCGACGAGATGGGCGAGCTGCAGGAGCGGATTACGTCGACGCGTGGTCACTCGATCACGTCCGTGCAGGCGATCTACGTGCCCGCCGACGACATCACCGACCCGGCGCCGCACAACGCGTTCGCGCACCTCGACGCGACGACGGTGCTGTCCCGGCCGATCTCCGAGCTCGGCATCTACCCCGCGGTCGACCCGCTCGACTCGACCTCGCGGATCCTCGACCCGCGCTACATCGGCGAGGAGCACTACAACGTCGCGCAGCGGGTGAAGAACATCCTGCAGCGCTACAAGGACCTGCAGGACATCATCGCGATCCTCGGTATCGACGAGCTGTCCGAAGAGGACCGGGTCACGGTCAACCGGGCGCGGCGGATCCAGCGGTTCCTGTCGCAGAACCTGTTCGTGGCCGAGCAGTTCACCGGCCAGGCGGGCTCGTTCGTGCCGATCGCCGAGACGATCGAGTCGTTCAAGCGCCTGACCGAAGGCGACTTCGACGACTACCCGGAGCAGGCGTTCTTCCTCTGCGGTGGGCTCGAGGACGTCGAGCGCAACGCGAAGAGCTTGCAGGGCGAGTAGATGGCGACGCCGTTTCAGGTCGAGCTGGTCGCGCCGGACCGGATCGTGTGGGCGGGCGAGGCCGAGATGGTCTCCGCCCGCACGGTCGACGGCGAGATCGGCGTACTCGCCGGGCACATCCCGCTGCTCGGCGTACTCGTCGACGCCCCGGTGAAGATCCAGCGGGTCGGCGAAGGCGACCTGCTGGTCAACGTCAGCGGCGGATTCCTGTCCGTGAGCAAAGAAAAAGTGAGCATCCTCGCCGAAAGCGTCGAAGACGCATAGTCGCTCGCCCCACCCCTCCCCTTGAGTGTGACGAAACTCGTCTTCTCAGCGGCTGAAAAGACGAGTTTCGTCGCACTCGACGCCGAAAACTAGGCGTTGGCCCTCGGCTTCCAGGTCACGTCGCGGGCGCCGTTGTCGTTCGCCGTACGGCTGAGGATGAACAGCAGGTCGCTGAGCCGGTTCAGGTACGTCGCCGCGACCGGGTTCGTGCGCTCCGGCTCGGCCGCGAGCAGCGCCCACGTCGACCGCTCGGCCCGCCGCGACACCGTGCGCGCGACGTGCAGCAGCGCCGCCCCGGGGCTTCCGCCGGGCAGTACGAACGAGTCGAGCTTCGCCAGCGGCTCGTTGTAGTCGTCGCACGCCTTCTCAAGCCGCGTGACGTACGACTCGTCGACCCGCAGCGGCGCCCACTTCGGCTCCGGCACGACCGGCGTACAGAGGTCGGCGCCCACGTCGAACAGGTCGTTCTGGATCGCGGTCAGCAACGTCACGACATCAGCCGACAGCCCGCCGAGCGCGACCGCGACGCCGATCGTTGAGTTGGTCTCGTCGACGTCGCCGTACGCCGTCACCCGCAGGTCGGTCTTCGGCGCGCGGCTCATGTCGCCGAGCGCGGTCGTCCCGTCGTCGCCGGTCTTCGTGTAGATGCGGGTCAAGTGGACGGTCGAGGTCTCGCGCGCACGCTCCGAGGGCATGACCCGCAGGTTACTGCGCCTAGCATCGATGCCGTGGAGACGTTCGAGGTCACCGGTGGCGTCCGGCTGCGCGGCGACGTGACGGTGACCGGCGCGAAGAACAGCGTGCTCAAGGTGATGGCCGCCGCGCTGCTCGCCGAGGGCACCACCAAGCTGACCAATGTCCCCGACATCGTCGACGTCCCGATCATGAGCGAGGTGCTGCGCGGCCTCGGTGCGGACGTGACCGGGCATGCGCCGGAGATCGATATCGACGTGCCGGCTGACCTCGGGCACGAGGCCGACTACGAGCACGTACGCCGGATCCGCGGCTCGGTCTGCGTGCTCGGCCCGCTGCTCGCGCGGACCGGCCGGGCCCGGGTCGCGCTGCCGGGCGGCGACGCGATCGGCTCGCGCGCGCTCGACCTGCACGTCATGGGTCTGGAGCGGCTCGGCGCGACGTTCGACAACGCGCACGGCTACCTGATCGCCGAGGCGCCGCAGCTCACCGGCGCACAGGTGTGGCTCGACTTCCCGAGCGTCGGCGCGACCGAGAACGTGCTGATGGCCGCCGTACTCGCGAAAGGTACGACGACGATCGACAACGCCGCGCGCGAGCCGGAGATCGTCGACCTCTGCGAGATGTTGCAGGGAATGGGCGCGCGCATCGGCGGCGTCGGTACGTCGACGTTGGAGATCGAGGGCGTCGACCGGTTGTGTCCCTCGGTGCACGACGTCGTCGCGGACCGGATCGTCGCCGGCACGTTCGCGTTCGCCGCGGCGATGACCCGCGGCGAGATCTCGGTGCACCAGGCGCGCACCGAGCATCTCGAGATCGCGCTCGACAAGCTGGTGCAGGCCGGTGCGCAGGTCGAGCAGCTCGACGACGGTTTCACGGTGCGCAGCGACCGCCGGCCGCGGGCGGTCGACGTCGTGACGTTGCCGTACCCCGGTTTCCCGACCGACCTCCAGCCGATGGCGATCGCGATGAACTCGATCGCCGACGGGGTCGCGTTCGTGACCGAGAACATCTTCGAAGGCCGGTTCATGTTCATCGACGAGCTGGTCCGGCTCGGTGGCGACGTGCGCACCGACGGCCATCACGCCATCGTCCGCGGCCGCGAGTCGCTGTCGGGTGCGCCGGTGCGCGCGACCGACATCCGCGCCGGCGCAGCGCTCGTCCTCGCCGGGCTGGTGGCCGACGGTACGACGACCGTCTCCGACGTCTTCCACGTCGACCGCGGCTACCAGCAGTTCGTCGAGGCGTTGCAGTCGCTCGGCGCGCCGATCGTGCGCCGGGTCGACGACACGCTGGTCTAACCCGCCCAACCGCCGCGTTTCCGACCTTTCGCGCGTGGTGTCGCGTTCGGCGTGGCAACCGATCGGACGCACCGACCGTCAATACCGTGAGATGGATACGCCGACGAGGGGAGGCGCGATGGAGATTCGCGTCCTGCGACCGGGTTGCTCGCTCGCCCTCGCCGGCCGGCTCGGCTCCACCACCGTTGGTGACGTCCGCCTGGCGTTGAGTGACGCCATCGAGTCCGGCGTCGACGACCTGCTCGTCGACCTCGGCGACGTCGAGCTCGTCGACGCGACCGGTCTCGGCGTCCTCGTCGGCGGTCACCGCCGGGCCGAGCGCGCCGGCCGCCGGCTGGTGCTGCGCAACGTCCCGGAGCGGATCGAGCGGCTGCTGCTCGCCACCCGGCTACACCGCGTACTCGCGGTCGAGCGCCCCGCCGCCGCCGCGAGCTGACGGCCGCCTACGTCACCTTCACGGTCCCCGTCATGTACGGGTGGATCGAGCAGAAGAACCCGTACGTGCCGCGGTAGGAGAAGCGCACCTTCGCCGTCATCGCCGGGTTCACGTCGCCGCTGTCGCTGAACCCGCCGCGAGTCGGGCTCATCGTGTGCGGCGCGGTCGAGTTGTTGGTGATGTTGACGGTGCCGCCGCACGTCACCGACAGCGAGCTCGGCGAGAACGCGTACGACGTACCGCTGTCGACCATCGACAGTGCGGTCGACGACGAGTTGTTCGGGCAGGCGACCGGCGCGGTCGACGTCGGCTTGGGTTTCGGCTTCGCACTGGTGGCCGACGGCTTCGGCGTCACCCGTCGCGACGTCGTCGGCGCCGGCGTCGATGACGCATGTGTCGCGGTCGCGCTCGGGTGCGGCGCAACCGATCGCCGTACGGCGGACGGGGACGGCGCGGCCGAGGTCGGTACGCCGCCCGGCGCGGTCGCGACCGGCGTGGTCGACGGCCCCGCGTCGGAGGCGGAATTCCCGCCACCGCCGCATCCGGCGAGTGTCAGTGCACCGAGGGCGCACAGGGCAAGGGTGAGCGGCAGCCGGCGATCGGACATATCGCCATGCACGCAGCATGCGCGCGATCGGTTCAGCCGACGGTGACGGTCGCCAGCTTCACTTCGTTCCACTCGTACGACGGACCGGTCGCGCCGGTGAAGCCGACCCACGCCTGCGGCGGCAGCGTGACCTTGACCGTGAGCAGCGCGCGGCCGTCGAGGGACACGAGCAGCGAGCCGTGCGACTCGCGGACGTCGACCGTGTGCCAGCCGACCCGCAGCCCCGGCCCGACCGGCGCGCGCGCGACGTACGTCAGCCGGCCGTGCGGGAAGCCGACCACGACACCGACGAAGTGGTTGGACGGGTCGCCCCCGTCCTTCTCGGTGTCGAGGGTGACCGCGACGACGCCGAGGCCGCCGACGCCCATCCCCGGCCCGGACGAGCCGACCGAGCCGGGACCGTTGCCGGTACCGAGGATCGCGAACGTCAGGCCCGAGCCGCCGGTCCCGCCGCCGACGTACGCCTGGTACGTCGCGCGCAGCCCGGCCGTGTGCACCTGCCGGGTGTAGACGACGCTGCCGGCGACGTTGCGGGCGAGCGGGTTGAGGATCGCGACGTGCGTCTTGATGGTGGCCAGCCCGGCCGGCCGCCAGCTGCTCGCGTCGAGCCGCGGCAGCACGCCCGCGCCGTACCCGCTGATCGTGACCGAGCCGGGGCGGCCGCCGGCGGTGGTGAGGAAGCGGAACACGGCGGTCTGCGGCCCGGGCAGCCGCGGCCGGAACGTCAGCGTCTCGACCACGGTCTGCGCCGGCTGGACCTGCACGCCCGCGGCGAAGTCGGGCGACGCGGTGACGTCGCCGCCGGTCACGCTCGCCTGCGTCACGGTCAGCGGGCCGAGGCCGGTGTTGGTGATCCGCACCGGTACGGCGACGGAGTTGCCGACCGCGACGGTGCCGGCCGACACGACGGTCGCGTCGAGCGTCAACCGGCCGCTCGCCGTCGTGGCCGTCCCGGCGAGCGGCACCGTCGTGGTGACATCGCCAGCGGTCGCCGTGAGCTGCCCGGCCAGCGGGCCGGGCGCCGTCGGCGTGACGGTGACCCGTACGGCGAGCGCCCCGCCCGCCGGGATGGTCGCGGGCAGCGGCGGAGCGCCGACGACGGCGAACCCGCCGGTGGCGCTCAGCGCGGTCACGTCCGCCGGAGCGTCGCGCGGGTTGCGCAGCTCGACTGCGAACGTCATCGGCAGCTCGAGGGGGACCGGGCCGACGTCGACCTGGCTGGGCGTAGCGACGAGACCGGCCGGTTCGCCGTACCCGTCGAGGTCGACCGCGACCACCTGGTCGTCGGCGTCGGCGTCGGTCGACCGGACGTGCACCCGGGCGACGCCGCGGGCGAGTCCGGCGCTGGCCGGCGCGAACGTGACCGGTAGCTGCACCGTGCCGCCCGGCTGCACCGGGTCGGCGGGCAACGCCGACGGGTCGACCGTGAACGGCCCGGTGGCGTCGGCACCGGTGACCCGGACTTCCTTCCCGTCCGCGGGCACGGCCACCGTCACGGTGCCGCCGAGCTGCGCGCCGACGGCCACCGCGCCCGCGTGCCACGACGGCGCGGTGACCGGCAGCGGCGTGGTGCGGCCGAAGCCGTAGACGACGCCGCCGTCCCCGCCGCCGCCGTCTCCGCTGCTGCCATCCTCGCTGCTGCCGCGGGTGCCCAGGTAGACCCGGCCGCCGTCGGTCGCGGCGACGGTGAACTTCGCCGCGAACCCGATCGGCGCCGACCAGCGCAGCGCGAGCGCGCCGGTCGCGTCGGGGATCGCGTCGTACGCCTGGAGGCTTCCGGTCGGCTGCGCCGTGGTCGAGCCGCTGACGACCCAGACCAGCGCGTCCGGGTCGTCCGCGCCGTCGGACGTGACGACCGGTGAGCCGGAGCCGAACGGCAGCGTCGCGGCGCTGGTGCCCGCCATCGTGAGCACCGGGTCGCCCGCGCCGTCGACACCCGCGTGCCAGGCGCGCAACGGCCCGCCGGCCTCGGTCGTGTAGATCCAGCCGTCGGGTGACGCGGCCGCGTGGCTGAACTGGCCGTGGTACGGGCCGTAGACGCCGACCGCGCCCGGGTCGGCGTCGGCGTGCGCGCGACCGCCGAGGTGGTCGCGGTCGAGCAGGAAGAACCGGCCGTCCTTGCCGGCGACGACGGCGAGGTGCGGGTGCGCCGGCGTACCGAACGAGTCGGGCAGGCCGACGACCCCGCCGGAGCCGAAGTCGCGGTCCCACCGCTCGAGGTACTCGGCCGACGCCGGGGTGAAGTAGTCGGCCGGCTGCAGCGAGCCGTCCGGCTGGACGTCGAGCCGGACGACGCTGTCGCCGAACGCGGTGAGGTCCGCGGCCGCGGCACCGTACGGCGGCGCGACACCGTTGCCGGTCGCGACGAAGAGCCGGCCATCGCCGTCGGTCATCACGCCGCTGCCGCTCATCCAGATGCCGGTCTCGCCGTTGACGGGGTCGGTCGGCGCACTGGTCCACATGGTCGTCAGGCCGGGGGTCGAGCCGGTGCGGACGCCCATCACGTAGCCGCGGGTCGGCGGGTCGTCGCACTGCGACGCGAACGCGGCGTAGACGACGCCGCCGGTCAGCAGCAGGCCGGCGCGCTGGAGCTGCATCTGCGCCTGGAACGGGTGGCCCGGGTCGTTCACCGGGGCGCCGGCGAGCGCGACCGGCCAGCCCGGCTCCTCGGCGCCGGTGGTGATGTCGAGCGCGTGCATCCAGTACGTCGGGTGCGTCGCGTCGGTGCCGTCCCACGTCTTGGCGGTGAGGTAGACGACGCCGTCGTCGACGACCGGGGTCGACGTGACGCCGGCGTTCGGGCGCAGGTCGGCGCAGTCCGCGGCCGCGGTGGGCCAGGCCGGACCCAGCAGCGACTGCGGCGTCTGCCACTTGACCTCGCCGGTGGCCGGGTCGAGGCCGTAGACGACGTTGTTCTCGGTCGCGACGACGAGCACGCCATCGGCGACGACCGGCTCGGCGTATACCTGCCCGTCGACCGTGCGCGCGAACAGCTGGCCGAAGCCGTCGCTCGCGACCGGCTGCGCGGTCAGTCCCGGCTCGGCGCCGTCCCAGCCGGTGCGCAGCGCGTCGGAGGACACGGTGACGACGTCGGCGGTCGCAGCCGGCGCCGGCGCCACGGCTGCCACCGACGACACGACGAGCACAGCGGCCGGCAACAGCCGTGCCGATCGGCGAAAACCCACGCCCCACCTGTCTACGAGACCGCCACGAACGCACGCATTTTGGCACCGATCGTGGCGCGGGCGCGGCCGAATCGCGCGATCGGCGCCGCCGCCGTACCTGCCTTGCGCGCCAGGTGTCCGGTCCGGCATGGTGAGCCGGCGTCCCCAGCGCGCGCACGTTCTGTCGTCGTCGCGCCCGACCAGGGGGAGCTTCGTGAACCGCGTCCGTCGCATCGTCCTTGCCGCCGCAGCCGCCGCATCGGTCGCGGCCGTCGTCGTAGCGCCGGTGCCCGCGCCGGCCGCCGCGCCGGGCTTCACCGTGTCTGGCAACACGATCCTCGACCCGTCGGGCGCGACGTTCGTCATGCGCGGCTCGAACGTGCTGTACGACACCGAGCTCGACGGCTTCGGCCGGACCGGCGACGACGCCGTGCCGATGACCGACATCTGGCACCTGAACACCGTGCGGCTGCTGGTGAGCGAGGACTTCTGGATCGGCAGCGAGCAGACGATCGACGGCGCGGCGAACCCCAACTACTGCCCGGCGTTCGCCGGCTACCAGGCGCGGATCGACGACTGGGTCACGAAGGCGACCACGCGGCACATGCTCGTCCTGATCGACCTGCACACCAACGAGCTCAACGGTGTCATCCCGTGCACGACCACCGTGAAGCCCAACCGCTGGACGATGGCCGACGAGGCGCTCGCGCCGACGTACTGGAAGCAGGTCGCGACGCGGTACGGCACCAACCCGTACGTCGCGTTCGAGCCGTACAACGAGCCGCAGTGCCTGACCCCGCAGCAGTGGCTGCACGGTGGCGACGTCACGACCGACTCGTGCTACGGCGGCGGCGTGCACTACCAGGCCGCGGGCGTGCAGGAGCTGTACGACGTGATCCGCGCGACCGGCACCCGCAACCTCGTCGTCGTCGACGGCGTGAAGGACAAGGACACGACGATCGCCGCGGGCAAGACCGACAAGGGCATCAACCCGTCGGGCGGCTACGACGTCAGCTATGCGACCTCGACTCCGGTGGTCGGCTTCAACGTCGTCTACGCGTCGCACCCTTACCTCGGCAACGACTGCGGGACCTGGCCGCCGAACATGGAGCAGAAGGTCGGCATCCCGTCGCTGTCGGTGCCGGTCGTGATCGACGAGTTCGGCAGCCGGTGCTCGCTGAAGCCCGCCGACAACGGCGCGCCGGCGGCGTCGAAGTACGCCGAGGTGATCGCGTTCGCGGAGTCGCACCGGCTGGGCTGGGCGGCGTTCGCGTGGGGCCCGCACCACTGCTGGTACGACGCGGACGGGACGTTCGAATGCGACTACGGCCTGCTGAACAACACCTCGACGTGGGCGCCGAGCATCCCGGGGCGTCCCGTGTACGAGGACGCCGTGACCCACGGCACCGCCGGCGCGTAGCCAGCCGAATCACCCGACTTGTCAGCACCACACGGGGCTATAGCCACCTGTGCTGCTGACAACTCGTGCGTCGTAGGGTGGCTCTCGTGTCCGAGAGCGAAAACCCAGCCATCCCGTCACCCGAGCCGAAGCCGCACCGCCCGCGGACCAACCGCGACTGGTGGCCCGACCAGGTCGACCTCGCGGTGCTCCACCAGCACGCCCCGCACGCCAACCCGCTGGGCGCCGACTTCGACTACGCCGCCGAGTTCGCGACCCTCGACCTCGACGCGCTGAAGCGCGACCTCGTCGAGGTGATGACCACGTCGCAGGACTGGTGGCCGGCCGACTACGGCCACTACGGCCCGCTGTTCATCCGGATGAGCTGGCACGCGGCCGGCACCTACCGCATCGCCGACGGCCGCGGCGGCGCCGACGGCGGCGCGCAGCGCTTCGCCCCGCTGAACAGCTGGCCCGACAACGCCAACCTCGACAAGGCCCGCCGGCTGCTGTGGCCGGTCAAGGCGAAGTACGGCCGCAAGATCTCGTGGGCCGACCTGCTCGTCTACGCCGGCAACGTCGCGATGGAGTCGATGGGCTTCACGACGTTCGGGTTCGGCTTCGGCCGCGAGGACCTGTGGGAGCCGGACGAGATCTTCTGGGGCCCGGAGGACACCTGGCTCGGCGACGAGCGCTACAGCGGCGACCGCGAGCTGAGCGACACGCTCGGCGCCGTACAGATGGGCCTCATCTACGTCAACCCCGAGGGCCCGAACGGTACGCCGGACCCGGTGGCCGCGGCCCGCGACATCCGCGAGACGTTCCGCCGGATGGAGATGAACGACGAGGAGACGGTCGCGCTGATCGTCGGCGGGCACACGTTCGGCAAGACGCACGGCGCGCACTCGGCCGACTACGTCGGGCCGGAGCCGGAGGCCGCGGCGCTCGAGCAGCAGGGCATCGGCTGGCTCAACACCGCCGGCACCGGCAAGGGCAAGGACACCGTCACGAGCGGGCTCGAAGGTGCGTGGACGCCGACGCCGACCACCTGGGACAACTCGTTCCTCGAGACGCTGTACCGCTTCGAATGGGAGCTGACGACCAGCCCGGCCGGCGCGAAGCAGTGGGTGCCGACCGACCCGGCCGCGGCCGACCTCGTCCCGGACGCGCACGACCCGTCCGTACGGCACGCGCCGGTGATGCTGACGACCGACCTCGCGCTGCGCTTCGACCCGGCGTACGGCGCGATCACCAAGCGTTTCCTGGAGAATCCCGACCAGCTCACGGTGGCTTTCGGAAAGGCCTGGTACAAGCTGCTGCACCGCGACATGGGGCCGGTCACGCGCTACCTCGGCCCGTGGGTGCCGGAGCCGCAGCTCTGGCAGGACCCGGTGCCGCCGGTCGACCACGAGCTCGTCTCGCCGGCGCACGTTGCCGAGCTCAAGCAGACGCTGCTCGCGTCCGGCCTGTCGGTTGGCCAGCTCGTCGCGACCGCCTGGGCGTCGGCGTCGTCGTACCGCGGCACCGACCGCCGCGGCGGGGCGAACGGCGCGCGCATCCGGCTGGCGCCGCAGAAGGACTGGGCGATCAATGACCCGGCCGAGCTGGCGAAGGTGCTCGCCCGGCTGGCCGAGACCCAGGAGGAGTTCAACGCCGCGCAGCAAGGCGGCGTCCGGATCTCGCTGGCCGACCTGATCGTGCTCGGCGGCTGCGCGGCGGTCGAGCAGGCCGCAGCGGCGGCCGGGGTGACGGTGACCGTGCCGTTCACGCCGGGCCGCACCGACGCGACGCAGGAGCAGACCGACGTCGAGGCGTTCGCCGTACTCGAGCCGACCGCCGACGGCTTCCGCAACTACCTGCGTCCCGGCGAGAAGCTGCCGCCCGAGCACCTGCTGATCGACCGCGCCAACCTGCTGACGCTGACCGCGCCGGAGACGACGGTGCTCGTCGGCGGCCTGCGGGTGCTGTCCGGCGCGCTGACCAGCCGGCCGGAGACGCTTACCACGGACTTCTTCACGAACCTGCTCGACCCGGGCACGCAGTGGAAGGTCTCGTCGTCGGGCGAGCACGTGTACGACGGCACCGACCGCGCGACCGGGAAGGCGACGTGGACGGCCACGGCGGTCGACCTGGTGTTCGGCGCGAACGCGCAGCTGCGTGCGGTGGCCGAGGTGTACGCCGCGGCCGACGGCCAGGAGCAGTTCGTCCGCGACTTCGTCAAGGCGTGGGACAAGGTGATGATGCTCGACCGGTTCGACCTGCACCGCTAGCGCGCGGGGCTTATCGATATTGACAACCGGTTCGGGTAAGGCCCTAGTCTAGGGCCGTGTCCGCCCGGCTGCTGCCCGCCCTGTGCTCGCTCGCTCTTGCCGCGTCCGCATGCGCCGTCGCACCGGCGCATCCGGCGGCGTCCCGGCCGCGGGTCGTCGAGGTGGTCGCGTCGATCAGCGCGTGGGGGAGCATCCTCGCCCAGCTCGGCGGCGTGCACGTGCACGAGACGGCGATCATCACCAACCCGAACGCCGACCCGCATGACTACGAGCCGACCCCCGCGGACGGCCGGACGATCGCGGCCGCGCGGCTGCTCGTCGTCAACGGCATCGGCTACGACGGTTGGGCGTCGAAGGCGGCGGCCGCGAACCCCGACTCCGGCCGGCGGGTCATCGACGTCGGCGAGGTCGTGCACGTCCCGACCGGCGGCAACCCGCACCGCTGGTACTCGCCCGCCGACGTAACGACAGTCGCCGACGCGATCACGGCGGCGCTGCAGCAGGTCGACCCGGCGGACGCGCCGTACTTCGCCGCGCGCCGCACCGCGTTCGAGACACAGACCCTCGCGCCGTACCACCGGCTCATCGGGGCGATCAAGGCGGCGTACGGCGGCACGCCGATCGGTGCGAGCGAAAGCATCGTCGCGCCGCTGGCCGCGGCGCTCGGGCTCGACCTGCTGACGCCGCCGTCGTTCCTGCGCGCGATCAGCGAAGGCGCCGAGCCGTCGGCGGCGGACAAGTCGGTGATCGACCGGCAGATCGCGACCGGGCGGATCAAGGTGTACGTCGTCAACGTGCAGAACTCCACCCCCGACGTCACGGCGCAGGTCCGCGCGGCGCGGGCGCGCGGCATCCCGGTCGTGTCCGTCACCGAGACGCTGACCCCGAGCACCGCGACGTTCCAGGACTGGCAGGTCGCGCAGCTGTCCGCGTTGCAGGCCGCGCTGCGGCAGGCGACCGGCCGATGACGGCGGCCCCGGCCGAGGTCGTCACCGCGCGCGACGCGTCGGTCCGCCGTGGCGGCCGGGTCATCTGGTCGCAGGTCGACGTCACGGTGCGGGCCGGCGAGTTCGTCGCGGTGCTCGGGCCGAACGGCGTCGGCAAGTCCACGTTCCTGCAGGTCGTACTCGGGCTGCTCGCGCCGGCGTCGGGCGAGGTGCGGGTCCTCGGCGGCGAGCCCGGCCACGCCAACCGGCGGATCGGCTACCTGCCGCAGCGGCACGCGTTCGCCGCGGGCACCCGGGTCCGCGGCGTCGACGTCGTACGGCTCGGCTGGGACGGCGACCGGTGGGGCGTGCCGCTACCGTTCGGCGGCGCGAAGGCGCGGGCGGCACGCGAGCGGGTCGACGAGGTGATCGACCTCGTCGGCGCGAGCGCGTACGCGCACCGCCCGATCGGCGAGCTCTCCGGTGGCGAGCAGCAGCGGCTGCTCATTGCGCAGGCGCTGGTACGACGGCCCGACCTGCTGTTGCTCGACGAGCCACTGGACTCGCTCGACGTCACCAACCAGGCGAGTGTCAGCGCGCTGATCCAGCAGGTGTGCCGGAGCCAGTCCGTCGCGGTGCTGCTGGTCGCGCACGACGTCAACCCGATCCTTCCGTACCTCGACCAGGTGCTCTACCTCGCGCACGGCGGCGCGGTGATCGGGCCGCCGGAGGACGTCATCACCGCCGACACGTTGACGATGCTCTACGGCACGCCGATCGACGTGCTTCGCGACCGCACCGGCCGGCTCGTCGTCGTCGGCCAGCCGGACACCCACGAGCACCACTGATGACCGCGCACCTGAGCTGGAACCTCGTCTCCGACGTACGGCAGCTCTTGCAGTTCCCGTTCATGGTCAACGCGTTGCGGGCCGGCACGATCGTCGCGGTCGTCGCGGGCGCCATCGGTTACTTCATGGTGTTACGGCGGGAGAGCTTCGCCGGGCACACGCTCGCCCTCGTCGGTTTTCCGGGCGCGGCCGGCGCGACCTGGCTCGGTGTCAACGAGGGCTTCGGGTTCTTCGGCTTCTGCATCCTCGGCGCCGTCGTCATCGCCGCGCTGCCGGGTGGGCGCGCGCGCGAGCAGAGCGCCGTCATCGGCACGGTGCAGTCGTTCGCGCTTGCGTCCGGGCTGCTGTTCGTGAGCCTGTACCACGGCTTTCTCACCGGGCTGAACGACATGCTTTTCGGCACGATCATTGGGATCACGAGTACGCAGGTGCTGACGTTGCTGATCGCCGGTGTGATCGCGCTGGTCGTGCTGGCGGTCATCGCGCGACCGTTGCTGTTTGCGAGCATCGACGCCGATGTCGCGCGCGCTCGCGGTGTGCGGGTCCGGGTCGTGGGCGCGCTTTTCTTGCTGTTGCTGGGGATCGCGGCCGCGGGCACGAGCCAGGTGACCGGCAGCCTGCTGGTGTTCGCGTTGCTCGTCGCGCCGGCCGCGACCGCGATACGGCTGACCGCGAGCCCGGTCGCCGGCGTGACGTTGTCGGTCGTCATCGCGCTCGTCGTGACCTGGCTCGGCGAAGGCGTCGCGTACTTCTCGCCGTACCCGATCGGGTTCTGGGTGACGACGTTCGCGTTCGCGCTGTTCTTGCTGGCCAGTGGTTGGCGTGCGCTCGCGGATCGCAGGCTGGCGTGCTGAGCCAGCCGTTCATGCAGCACGCGCTGCTCGCCGGTACCGCGGTGGCCGTGCTGTCCGGCGTCGTCGGCTACTTCGTCGTGTTGCGCGGCCAGGTTTTCGCCGGGGACGCGTTGTCGCACGTGGCGTACTCCGGCGCGCTCGCAGCGCTCGCGGCCGGGCTCGACCTGCGGTTCGGGTTGTTCGCGGCCACCGTCGGCGTCGGCGTACTCCTCGGGTTGCTCGGCGGTCGCGGCGCCGCCGACGACGTGGTGATCGGTACGACGTTCGCGTGGGTGCTCGGCCTCGGCGTGCTGTTCCTCGCGATCTTCACTGCCCGGCACGCGACCGGGAACTCGACCGCGAGCGTCACCGTGCTGTTCGGCTCGATCTTCGGGATCGGTGCCGGAGCAGCCACGGCCGCCGCGCTCGTGGCGGTTGCGCTGGTCGCCGTCGTCTTGGCGATGGCACGACCGCTGCTGTTCGCGAGTCTCGACCCGGCCGTCGCGGCCGCGCGCGGAGTGCCCGTGCGCGTGCTCGGCGCGTCGTTCCTCGGGGTGGTGGGGGCGAGCGCGGCCGAGGCGAGCCAGGTGGTCGGTGCGTTGCTGTTGTTCGGGTTGCTGGCCGCGCCGCCGGCCGCGGCGCAACGGCTGACCGACCGGCCGTGGCGCGGCCTGGCCCTGTCGGCGGGTTTGGCGACGATGTCGGTCTGGGTCGGTCTGGTGCTCGCGTACGCGTTCCCCGTCCTGCCGCCGAGCTTCGCGATCCTTTCGGTGTCGACCGCGACGTACGCCGTCGTAGCGATCACGACGGCGGGCCGACGCCGTCATTCGTAATTGCGCAACGGAGGTTTGTCTGTCGGCATTCGGACCAAACTCGGGCATCCGGCGCTAAAGCACCGCTACGTCCCTTGACAGGCATTTCCGTCGTTAGCAATGTCTGCCTCGACCCAGCCATCTAGCCCAGCGACAGGAGCCGTGAACCAGGGCGCGCGTTGACGTGGCGCCCGACTCGGTCACGCCCGGATGACGAAACCGGGCGCCGGAATGCGTAAAGGGGCGAACCGTCGGCCTGCCCATGTTCGGCCCCGGCGCGGATCTGCCGCGGCGGGTGGTCTGTCTACTCGACACGAAAGGAAACACGCACATGAAGCGCAAGAACATCGCCCGTGCCGTCGTCGCCACGGGTGCCTCGGCCGCGCTCGTCGTACTCGGTGGCGGCACCGCCAACGCGGTCGTCGTCGACCCGTCCAGCACTGGCATCACACTCGACACGGACATTCACTTCAACAGTGATGACACGCTGCTCATTACGGCCAACGCCAGCTTCACTACCTCCTTCATCGAGAACACCACCGTCGCGTTGCAGGTCGTCGGAGTCGAGACCTGGAGCGACAGCGCCGGCACCCACGCGAACCCGCTGGTGGGCGAGCCGGTTGGCGTGAACTTCGGGTCCACGAACCAGGTCAGCTACTTCGTTCACCTCCACCACAACGCGGTGGTGAACGTCAACTACACGGCGGAGGCCGCGGGTCTCGCGCCCTCTCCGTTCACCGGAAGCTGCTTCGGGACCGGCGTGCAGTTGTCGTCGGGCAACGCGATCACGGACAAGGACTGCTGACCTCGAGTCGGTCACACCTACTCATTCACCGGGGTCGGGCGGGGCGCCAGCTCCGCCCGACCGCCCA
>JAVEEI010000174.1 GCA_030840525.1 Frankiaceae bacterium | reverse complement strand
TCCGGCCCGGCGACCCCGTGCCCGTGGTCGGGTCCGGTGCCGACGTGGTCGCGGCGCTCGGGGTCGACGCGGCGGCCGTTCTCGCGGCACGCAAGGCCAAGGGCGAGCCGGGCGAGGTCGTCGAGATCCCGGTCGCCCGGGACGGCGTCGACGTCGTCCTTCTCGTCGGGGTCGGCGACGGCGGGCCGGCCGCGATGCGCAAGGCGGCCGCGGCTCTCGTACGACGCAGCGGCAGCGCGACCGGTGTCGTCGCGACGGTCGCCGACGGCTTGGCGCCGGACGCGGTCGCGGCGGCGGCCGAGGCGGCGACGCTGGCCGGGTTCTCGTTCAAGCAGCGCAGCGAGCCGAGCGACAAGCCGCCGCTCGCCGTACGCCTCGTCGGGTCTGCCGAAGCCGAAGGCGCGGTCGCCGAAGCGGTAGCGATCGCCGAGGCGACCTGTCTGGCCCGCGAGCTCGCCGCGACGCCGTCGCTGGAGAAGACGCCGCAGTGGATGGTCGACCGCATTCGCGCGCTCGCCGCCGACGCAGCGCTCGACGTGACCGTGTGGGACGAGAAGCGGCTCGAGGCCGAGGGCTTCGGCGGCATCAGCGCGGTCGGTCGCGGGTCGGCCCGGCCGCCTAGGTTGGTGCAGCTCGACTATGTGCCTCGTGGGGCGCCGCGCGGCGCCTCGGGTGGCCGGATCGTGTTGATCGGCAAGGGAATTACGTTCGACTCCGGTGGCCTGTCGCTCAAGCCGCTCGACAACATGAAGCTGATGAAGACCGACATGTCCGGGGCGGCCGCGGTCGTCGCGACGATGTCGGCGCTGAAGCGGCTCGGCGTACGCCGGCAGGTCACCGCACTCGTCCCGCTCGCGGAGAACCTCATCGGCGGCGACGCGATGCGGCCGGGCGACGTGCTGCGCCAGTACGGCGGCCGGTTCGTCGAGGTGCTCAACACCGACGCCGAGGGCCGGCTCGTCCTTGCCGACGCGCTCGCGTATGCGGTCGCGCGGCTCGACCCCGCGGTCGTCGTCGACATCGCGACGCTCACCGGCGCGGCGACGCTCGGGCTGGGCAAGCGGCACGCGGCGCTGTACGCAACGTCGCCGTCGTTGCGCGACGAGCTGGTCGAGGCGGGTCGGCGCGGCGGCGAGCGGCTGTGGCCGATGCCGCTGGTCGAGAGCTACCGCGACTCGCTCGACTCGCCGGTCGCCGACCTCCGCAACATCGGCGACCCCGACCTCGGCTACAGCGGCGGCTCGATCGTAGCCGCGCTGTTCCTGCGCGAGTTCGCCGGCGACGTGCCGTGGGCGCACCTCGATGTCGCCGGCCCGGCCCGCGCCGACGCCGACGAGGACGAGATCACGAAGGGCCCGACCGGGTTCGGCGTACGCACGCTGTTGCGGTACCTGGTGTGAGCGCGGCGTACCCGCCGCTGCCGCACGAGCGGCACCTCGCCGCGGTGCGCGAGCGCATGTCGCTCGCGGCCGGCGAGGCGATGCTCGTCACCGACCTCGTCAACATCCGCTACCTCACCGGCTTCACCGGGTCGGCCGCGTTGCTGCTCGTGGGCGCGGACGGCGCGACGCTGGTGACCGACGAGCGGTACGGCGAGCAGGCCGCCTCGCAGTCGGGCGCGTACGCCGACGTCGTCGCGGCCGCGCCGGCCGAGCAGCTCGGCGTGCTCGCGCGTTCCGGCGGCGCGTTGCGTTGCCTCTACTTCGACCCGGAGCAGGTGAGCGTCGACCTGCACGACCGGCTGGCGGCGGCGTTCGGCTCGGCGTCGTTGCAACGCCGCGGCGGGGTCGTCGAGCTCGCCCGACGGGTGAAGGGCGACGCGGAAGTCGAGCGGATGCGCGCGGCCGCGCGGATCGCGGTCGCCGCACATGCGCGGGTGCTCGACTCCCTCGGCGACGAGCCGACGGAGGTCGACGTCGCGCAGCGATTCGCCGAGGCGGTGCGCGAGCTCGGCGGCGACGGTGTCGCGTTCCCGACGATCGTCGCGGCGGGTGCGCGGGCGAGCATGCCGCACGCGATGCCGACGGAGCGGCGGGTGCGCGCGGGCGACCTGTTGCTAATGGACTTCGGCGCGATGGCCGACGGCTACCTGTCCGACGTCACTCGCACCGTCGTCGTAGGTGACTCGCCCGCCGACCCCGAGGTGGCCCGGCTCATTGCCGCGGTCACCGAGTCGCACGACGCGGGCATCGCGCTGGCCGCACCCGGCGTGACGCATGCCGCGGTCGACGCCGAGTGCCGGCGGGTCTTGCGCGCGCACGGGTACGGCGAAGGGCCGACGCACCCGTTCGGCCACCAGCTCGGGTTGCGCATCCACGAACGGCCGTTCCTCACCTCGACCGCGACCGAGGAGCTCGAGCCGGGCAACGTCGTCACGGTCGAGCCGGGCGTCTACCTGCCCGGGCGCATCGGCTGCCGGGTCGAAGACACCGTGCTGGTCACCGAGACCGGTCGCGAGATCCTCTCCGCCCTGCCGTCGTAGCGCCCGTCGTTGTGCCGTCAGCGCGGCATAGATGCCGCGCTGGTGGCGATGATCATGGGGAGAGGGCGGCGTCGAGCCAGGCGCGCAGCGGATCGGTCGCGCGCAGCGTGTCGACGACGCGCTTCTTCGCCGCCGCGGTGCCGAGCCACGCGGCGACCGGCCAGTCGCGCCACGCCACCAAGTCCTTGTACCGCAACAGATCCGCGCGCGGATGGTCCGGCGGGTAGCCGGCCGGTACCCGCTTCAGCGACTCGTGCGTCGAGACGCCGATGCCGCTCTTCTCCAGCTTCGCGATGATGCCGACGAGCTTCGCACCGGTGGCGTCGTCGGCGACCGCGGCGCGAAACCGCTGCAGCGACGGCGAGTCCATCATGTACGCGCCGGCGCCGATGCCGAGCCCTTCGGCCGAGAGCTTGATGTAGCCGCCGCGTTCGAGCACCGCCGCGATCTGCGTCTTGTACGGAGACTTGTCCTTGCTGAACCGCACGTCGCGGTTGGGCCGGTAGATGCGCGCCGGCCCGAACTCCGGCTTGAGCTCGGCGAGCAGCTCCACCATCGGCGCCCGCACGGCCTCGTCGTACACGTGCTTGTGCGCGGTCCAGTAGGTCTTCGAGTTGTCCGCGCAGAGGCCCTCGTAGAACTCGACCGCCTCGGCCGGCCAGCCGCGAAACGCCATGCCCGGAGCTTACGTTCGGTGTGACATGCGGCACAGACCGGCGCGGCGGCGAGCGTTACCGTTGCGGCCATGTTCAACCCCTTCACGCCGGGCTTCACCGACGACCCGTACCCGCACTACGCCGAGTTGCGCGCGAGCGAGCCGGTCGAGCACAACGAGCTCGGCTTCTGGGCGCTGTGGCGGCACCGCGACGTCTCCGAGGTGTTGCGGGCCAAGATGTCGGTCGAGGACGCGAAGGTCACCAACCAGGGACCGATGGCCAACGCGTACGCCGACGCCTACGCCGAGCACGGCATCGAGGGCGACGGGCAGTCGATGCTCGACCGCGACCCACCGGACCACACGCGGTTGCGCAAGCTCGTGTCGCAGGCGTTCACCCCGCGCACGATCGAGCGGCTGACACCGGTCGTGCAGCAGCTCGTCGACGACGCGCTCGACCAGATGGACGACGAGGGCAAGGTCGACCTGATCGACGCGCTCGCGTTCCCGTTGCCGTTCACCGTCATCAGCGTGATGCTCGGCATGCCCGAGACCGATACGACGCGGCTGCGCGAGCTGTCGCACACCGTCGTACGTTCGCTCGAGCCGGTGCCCGACGAAGCGACCGTGCGCGAGATCGTCGCGGCGCAGATCGGCCTCACCGAGCTCGCGAGCGACGCGATCGCGTGGAAGCGGGCCAACCCCGCGGACGACCTGCTCACCGCACTCATCAACGCCGAAGACAGCGGCGACGTGCTCTCCGACGACGAGCTCGTCGCGCAGGTGATCCTGCTCTACGTCGCCGGGCACGAGACGACGGTCAACCTCATCGGCAACGGCACGCTCGCGCTGCTGCGCGACCGCGAGCAGCTCGACCTGTGGCGCAACCGTCCCGACCTCGACGACAACGCCGTCGAGGAGCTGCTGCGGTTCGACAGCCCGGTGCAGATGTCGCGCCGGGTCACGCTGGAGGACTACCCAATCGATGACGGGGTCGACGGGCACACGATCCCGGCCGGCTCGTTCGTCATCGCGTCACTCGCGTCGGCCAACCGCGACGAGTCGCAGTACGGCGACGACGCGCACCGGCTGCGGGTCGACCGCGACAACGCCCGCCAGCACGTCTCGTTCGGAGCGGGCGTGCACCACTGCCTCGGCGCGGCGCTCGCCCGGCTCGAAGGCCGGGTCGCGGTGTCGTCGCTGATCCGCCGGTTCCCGGACCTCGACCTCGCCGGCGAGCCGCAGTGGAACGGCCGGATCAACCTCCGTGGGTTGGCCGCGTTCCCCGTCCGCGTGCGCTGACCGCCGGGGCCGGCCGGAGCGGGAGCAGCAGGCCGGCCGGCCGCATGTGCAGCGCCTGCGCGCGGCGGGCCAGCTCCCGCGGGTTGTCGAGAGCGTCGAGCTGAAGCTGCACCGTCTGCTGCCGCAACGCCAGCGCGCTCAGCCCGGCCTGTTGCGCGGCGATCGTGCGCGCCTGCTGCTGCATCAACGTGTTGAGGACGAGTACGCCGACCACGCCGAGGCCGAGGACGAGGCCGAGCGCGACGGCGTACGCGGCTTCGCGGCGGCTGGGCGAGGACGCCGTACGGGGTGACGGGGCGAGCCGGAGCGGGGGTCGCGAGGCAGCGGTCCGGCCCGGGGCGGGCCCGGCGCCGTACGCGAGTTCCGCGACCATCGACCCCCGTCTTTCCTGTGTCCCGCGTGACAGGAGTGACGATGTCAGTTCTGTATCCGGTTCTGGCGTTGCCACGCCGACACGGAGCGTGACCGGCGAGGATGGCGGGATGGAGACGCTGGCGCTCGCGGGGCGGCTGCTCGTCGCGACGCCGCTGCTCGGCGACCCGCCGTTCTTCCGCAGCGTCATCGCCGTGCTCGAGCACGGCGCCGAGTCCGGCGCGCTGGGAGTCGTGCTGAACCGGCCGATGAGCCTGCCGGTCGCCGACGTGCTGGCGCTCGGTCCCGACCTGTTCTCGCCGCCGGCCGTGGTCTTCGACGGCGGGCCGGTCAGCCCGGAGACGGCGATCGCGGTCGGGTTGCCGGCGCCGGGCGCGCCCGCCGACGGGACCTGGCGGCCGAGCGCGCCGCCGTACGTCACGGTGGATCTCGACGCCGACGCGGACCTGCTCGCCCGGGAGGTACGCCGGCTGCGGGTGTTCGCGGGGTACGCGGGCTGGGCCGCGGGGCAGCTCGAGGCGGAGGTCGCCGAAGGCGCGTGGTACGTCGTCGACAGCCTGCCGGACGACGTGTTCGCGGCCGATCCGCACGCCTTGTGGCGGGGTGTGCTGCGCCGTCAGGGCTGGCCGCTCGCCGCGGTCGCGACCTGCCCAGCAGACCCGACGCTCAACTGATTGAACTTGTGCCGGGCGGGGCGCGTGTGGCGAGGTGAGACCACATGCTCACGGAGGAGCCTCATGCGCCGGACCCGCGCCGCCGTTGCACCGCTTGCCGCACTCGCGCTCGTGCTCGCCGCCTGTGGCGGCGGGTCGTCCGGCGGGCCGTCGAGCATCGGCACCGGCTCGACGCCCGGCGCGAGCGGGAACTCGTCGACGATCGCGGGGCTGCACGCGAACAACCACGGCACGGCCGACGTCACCGGCAAAAGCGCGGTGACCATCGAAGCTGACAACTACTACTTCGAGCCGTCCGTGCTCCAGGGCACACCCGGCCAGCAGCTCACGTTGCACGTCGTCAACGCGACCGGTACGGCGCACAACGTCACCATCGACGCGCTGCACGTCAACAACGATCTCGACGCGCACGGCAAGTCCGACCTGAAGGTGACGTTGCCGGCGAGCGGTGTGCTGGCGTTCTGGTGCGAGTACCACAAGAGCCGCGGCATGGTCGGCGGGCTGCTGGTGTCCGGCTCGGCGGCCGGTGCGTCCCCCGCGCCGTCCTCGTCGGATACGAGCGGCGGAGGGTACGGCGGTTACGGGCACGGGTGACCCTGGAACACTGACCATGTGAAGGACGGACTGCGCCGGATCGGCCGGCCGCTCGTGGCCGGCGCGTCCGCGGCGAGAGTGCTCGCGCGGTCCGGGGTGGTGCGTCCGGTCCGGCCGGACCGGCTGATCGGCATGGCGTTGTCGTTCGGCCGTTGGGGCGCGTCGCCGGCGGCCGCGTACGCAGCCGGTGCGGCGATGGACCCGGGCCGGCTCGCCGTCGTCGACGAGCGCGAGTCGGTCACGTTCCTCGACATCGACCGGCGGTCCACGGCGGTCGCGCACGCGTTGCGCGAACGAGGCGTCTACGCCGGCGACGCGGTGGCCTTGCTCGCGCGCAACAGTGCGGCGTTCGTCGTCGCGCAGGTCGCGATCAGCAAGCTCGGCGCCGACGTCCTCTACCTCAACACCGGCTTCGCCGGGCCGCAGCTCGGCGACGTTCTGCTGTCGGAGAACGCGACCGCGGTCGTCGCCGACGAGGAGTTCTTACCGCTGCTCGACGAGGTCGCGCCGGACCTGCCCAGGATCGTCGCGTGGTCCGACGCGGCGACCGCGGACAGCGTCGCGACGCTCGGCGCCGAGACCGCGCCCGAGCTCGACCCGCCCGGCCGCGACGGCCGGCACATCATCCTGACCAGCGGCACGACCGGGCGGCCGAAGGGCGCCGCGCGCTCGGCGCCCGGCGCGCTCTCGGGGATCAACGAGCTGGTCGCGTTGCTCGAAGCGATCCCGTACCGCGGCAACGGCACGACGGTCCTCGCCGCGCCCGCGTTCCATGCGTGGGGCCTCGCCAACCTGATGCTCGCGATGGGACTGCGCTCGACGGTGGTGATGCGCCGGCGCTTCGACCCGGCCGCGACGCTCGAGTTCGTCGAGCGGCACAAGGCCGACACGCTCGCCGCCGTACCCGTTATGGTGCAACGGATTCTCGACCTGCCGGACGACGAGCGGCACCGCTACGACACGTCGTCGTTGCGGGTCGTCGCCCTGTCCGGCTCGGCGCTCGCACCGGCGCTCGCGAGCCGTTTCCTCGACGAGTACGGCGACGTGCTCTACAGCCTGTACGGGTCGACCGAGGTCTCGTACGTCAGTGTCGCCGGGCCGCGCGACCTGCGCGAGGCACCGGGCTGCGCCGGCCGGGTCGTCGGCGGCGTGACCGTCCGGCTCGTCGACGACGACGGCGCCGACGTCCCGCCGGGGGAGACCGGCCGCATCTTCGCGGCGAGCGGGCTGGTGTTCGACGGCTATACGAGCGGCGAGGACAAGTCACGCCTCGACGGGCTGACCTCGACCGGCGACGTCGGGCGCTTCGACGGCGACGGTCGGCTGTACGTCGAGGGCCGGGACGACGACATGATCGTGTCCGGCGGCGAGAACGTGTTTCCGGCCGAGGTCGAGGACTGCCTGCACCGGCACGAGTCGGTGCGCGACGTCGCGGTGGTCGGTGCCGACGACGAACGGTTCGGGCAGGCGCTCGTCGCGCACGTCGTACTCCGCTCCGGCGCGAGCGCGACGCCGGACGACCTGCGCGCGCACGTGAAGGCGCAGCTCGCCAACTACAAGGTGCCGCGCGAGATCGTCTTCCACGACGAGCTGCCGCGCAACGAGACCGGCAAGGTGCTCAAGCGTGACCTGCGCTGACCTGCGCGCTGACCCACGGGGTCAGGGGTTGGGCGCGGCTCCCCAGCGAGCGGAACGGGCGGCCGTCGCGACCGCCTCCCACTGCTGCATGTCCGCCCGACCCGGCTGCGCGCGGCGGCCGAGCAGGACGTCGGTCAGGGTGGCGACGCTGCCGCGGTCGAGGACGCCGAACCCCTCGTACGCGAACCCGGCCGGTGTCGTCGGCGTGGCCAGCGCCTGCGTCGGGTCGCTCGACAGCGTCGACGGGTCGAACGCCCGCCAGCCCGCGACCGCCCGCGCCGCGTCGAGCAGCTCGAGGTAGGTGAGCGAGCCGCCGGCCGCGGGCCCGGTGCGGATGGCGTGCGCGGGGAGGAGCAGCGAGCCGTGCCGCGCGCCGACGTGGCGGTCGCCGGTGGCGTTGCGGGCGCGGTACAGAGCTTCGGCGATGACGCCCGCCGCGATGGGGGCGGAGCACGAGGTTCCGACGAAGACGTCGGCGCCGGTCAACGACGTACTGTCCGCGGCCGGCCTGTCCTCGCCTTGGGCGATCACGTCGACCGGGATGTTGTGCCAGTCGGTGGGCTGGCCGGTGGCCGCCTTGGCGGCGCCGACGGTGAGCACCCACGGTGGCCCGGCGTACGGGGAGTCCCACGTCAGCGAGTGCTGGGTGCCGTGCGTCGTCGGGCCGAGGTCGGTGACGCCGTTGCCGCTGCCGAACACGACCACCTTGCCGGCGCGCGCGGCCGCGAGGCTGCCCGCGGACGCGCCCGTGCTGGCAGCCCGGTCGGGGTGGCTGGCCTGGAGCTGCGCCGGGGCGCCGAGCGGCCCGCCCCAGGAGTTGTTGATGACGTCGATCCACGGCTGGGCCGCGGCCCACTCCAGGCCGTCCTCCGGGTTGTCGGCGGCGACGACGACGATGTCGCAGTCGGGGCAGGTGCCGTAGCGGGTGCCGGCCGCGACGCTGGCGACTCCGGTGCCGTGGTAGGTGTCGCCGTCGACGACCGGCCGGGCCGGCGTCGAGGGCGGCGGGTAGGACACGCTCACCTGGCTCGTCGTGCGGTCGAGCGGGCTCGGCAGCCAGATCAGGCCGGCGAACCGCGTCTCGGGCACGTAGTAGAGGTGGTCGGCCTTGAGTGACGCCCACACGGGGTCGTCGAGCTGGCGGGCGGTCGCGAGGTCGGTGGTGTGCAGGTGCAGGCGGAGCGGGGTCGCGGTCGCGGGATAGCCCGGCAGCGAGCGCGCCGGGCTGGCCGTCCTGGTCGGGTCGGCGAAGTCGTGGTGGTAGACGTTCACCGCGTCTTCGACGATGGCGATGACGGCGTGGCTGCTGGCCGGGTGGCTGCGGGCCGGCGGGGCCGCGAGGACGTGCGGCGACGCCAGCGCCGACGCGGCGACCGCCAACGCCGCCAGACCGGGGACGCTGCGCCGCATGGCCCACCTCCGAAGGCTCCTCCTCATGTCTTTCGGCACGACGATGGAAACTCCTTCAAGAAATCTGCCAGGTATGCGTAAGCGCGCGGCGCCCGGCCCGGTAGTGCAGTGCGTGAGCACAAACAGTGCTCCGCGACGGTAGGAGGAACCATGCGTCTGCCCAGGCTCAGGACGACCACCGCGATCGCGGCGATGGCGACGGGGCTCGGTCTCGCCCCGGCGCTGCTGTCGGCGGCACCGGCGCACGCTGCCGGCACGACCATCGACATCCCGGTGCCCGACCCGACGACGGGCTGCACGAAGCACTTCGTCGTCGACGCCGACTCGTCGCGGATTCCGCCGGTGATCGTGCGGGTCTACGTATCCTGCTGACGGTCTAGGAGCGTCACGCCCGGACCACCTGGATCGCCGGGTCGCCCGGGGAGAGCTTCGCCGCCTCCTCGGGCAGCTCGGCGACCGCGCGGCGGCAGTGCTCGCGCACCGCGTCGAGCCGCGGCGACGCGACCACCTCGCCGTCGCGGACGTACTCGTCGAGCAGCGGCCGCACGTCGTCACTCGCCTCGATCGGGCCGCGGGTCGACACGACCTCCGCGACCGCCTCGCCCCGCTCCAACCGGCGACCGGCCCACTTGCGACCGCCGACCGAGTGCTTACCTTCGGACGTCTTCTGTACCGGCTTCCACTCGCCGTCGAGCTCGCGCGCGACCAGCTTGTAGACGAAGCCCGCGGTCGGCACGCCGCTGCCGGTGACGACCGACGTACCGACTCCGTACGCGTCGATGGGAGCCGCTGCGAGTCCGGCAATCGCGAACTCGTCGAGGTCGCTCGTCACGACGATGCGGGTGCCGGTCGCGCCGAGCTCGTCGAGCAGCTCGCGCGCACGCCGCGCCTGCGTCGGCAGGTCGCCGGAGTCGAGCCGGATCGCACCGAGGTCGGGACCGGCCACCTCGACGGCGGTGCGGATCCCGCGCTCGACGTCGTATGTGTCGACGAGCAGCGTCGTATCGGTGCCGAGCGCGTCGACCTGCGCGCGGAACGCGGCCCGTTCGTCCGCGTGCACGAGGGTGAACGCATGCGCCGCCGTACCGGTCGTCGGCACGCCCCAGCGCGCGCCCGCCGCGAGGTTCGACGTACTCGTGAACCCGGCGAGGTACGCCGCCCGCGCCGCCGCGACCGCCGCCGCTTCGTGCGTGCGCCGGCTGCCCATCTCGACGCACGGCCGGCCGCCGGCGGCGGTCACCATGCGCGCCGCCGCGGTCGCGACCGCGCTGTCGTGGTTGAGCACCGACAGCAGCAGCGTCTCGAGTACGACGCACTCGACGAACGTCCCTTCGACGACCAGCACCGGCGAGCCGGGGACGTACACCTCGCCCTCGCGGTACGCGTCGAGCGAGCCGCCGAACCGGTACGACGCAAGCCACTCCGCGGTGGCGTCGTCGACCACGCCGGCGGTGCCGAGGAACTCGACCGTGTCCGGGTCGAACCGGAACCGCGGGATCAGGTCGAGCAACCGGCCGAGGCCGGCGACGACGCCGTACCGGCGCCGCCCGGGCAGCGAGCGGGCGAACACCTCGAACACGCAGCGGCGGCCGGCCGCGCCGCTCCGGCGGGCGGCCTGGACCATCGTGAGCTCGTAGTGGTCCGTGAGCAGCGCGACGGCCGGCGGATCGCCTACGCGCACTGTTGCTGCGGCTCGCCCTCGTTCGATGCCGGCGACGATACCGGCGCCGCCGCTGCCGGTCGGCGGTCGTGCGGCCGGCGCACCATGAGCACGACGCCGGACACGATCGCGACCGTCGCGACCGCCGTGCGCGCGCTCAAGTGCTCGTGCAGCAGCAGCGCGCCGAGCAGTACCGCGACGAGCGGGTTGACGTACGCGTACGTCGTCACCAGCGGCAGCGGCGCGTTCCCGAGCAGCCACACGTACGCCGTGTAGCCGACCATCGACCCGACGATGGCGAGGTAGCCGATCGCGAGCCACGACTGCGCGGGTACGCGGTCGAGATGAAGCTGGCCGAGCTCGCCGCTGGCGAGGCCGGCCAGCGCGCACGCGATGCCGCCGCAGAGCATCTCCATGCCGGTCATGACGAGCGGGCGACGGACCAGCGGCGCGGTGCGCGACCAGACCGAGCCGGCCGCCCACGACAGCGCGGCGCCGACGAGGACGAGGACGCCGGTGACGTCGGCGCGGCCGCTGCCGGACCCGATGACGAGTGCCGCGACGCCGGCGAAGCCGAGCACGAGACCGGCGCCGTGCCGCAGCGTGACGCGACCTTGTCCCATGAGCGCGCCGACGACGGCCGCCCAGATCGGGACCGTGGCGATGATGACCGCGGCCGGGCCGGACGCGACCCGTTTCTCGGCGAGCGAGACCAGCCCGTTGCCGCCGAGCAGCAGCGCCGTACCGACGACCGTCGCGGCGAACCACTGCCGCCGGCCCAGCGGGTCGGGCTGCCCGTCGGCCGGCGGCCGCCGGACCGTGAGCAGGAGCATGAGCAGGCCGGCGACGCCGAACCGGACGCCGGCCGCGAGCAGCGGCGGCAGGCCGGCGCCGTGGCTCGGGTGCACGACGACGCGGATCGCGAGGTACGTCGAGCCCCACACGAGGTAGACGACCCACAACGCGGCCCACACCCGGGCGCGCGAGGGGGCCGTCGCGAGTGCGGCCGCCATGAGACCAACCTAAGTTGCCGGGTGCTCCCGGCGCCCGCGGATTTCGGCCATCGTCCGCGAGTTTCCGGCCAGCGGGGCCTTTATCGTGGCGCTGTGACGATGGCGCCCGAGGAGGTACGGCGCGCGGAGACCGGCGACGTCGTCGACCCGGACCGGCCGTGGGTCACCATCGTCTGGAACGACCCCGTCAACCTCATGTCCTACGTCACCTATGTGTTCCAGAAGCTGTTCGGCTACAGCCGGGAGAAGGCGACACAGCTGATGCTCGACGTGCACCACAAGGGCCGCGCCGTCGTCAGCAACGGCAGCCGGGAGCAGATGGAGCACGACGTCGCCCGGCTGCACGCGGCCGGGCTCTGGGCCACCCTGCAACAGGACTGAGGGCGCTCCGGTGACCAGGTTCGAGCGAGACGGCGACGGGCTCGTCATCTCCCTGTCCGCGGAGGAGCGGCCGGTCCTCGCCAGCCTGGCCGCCGGTCTCGCCGAGATGCTCGCGCCCGACGAGGCCGCGGCCGGCGCGGAGGTCGACCCGCTCGTGGCGCTGGTCGGTATCGGCGGCGACGGGCCGGTGGACCGGCCGGACGACCCGGCGCTGCGCCGGCTGCTGCCGGACGCGTACGACGACCCCGAGGTCGCGGCCGAGTTCCGCCGGCTCACCGACGGCGAGCTGCGGGCCGCGAAAGTCGCGAACCTGCGCCGCATCCTCGACGCGGTGGCGACCGCGGGCGGCGTCGTACGGGTCGGCCCGGACGAGATCGACGCGTGGCTGGCCGGGCTCAACGACATCCGGCTCGTCCTCGGCGAGCGGCTGGACATGACGGAGGAGCGGGAGCACCTCGACGATCTCGACGACGAGGACCCGCGGCTGCCGCTGCTCGTGGCGTACGACTGGCTGAGCGAGCTGCAGGAGGTGCTCGTCCACGTCTTCATGGCCGACTAACCTCGCGGGGGTGCTCCGCATCGGCCAAGACGTCTACGACGCCATCGTCGCGCACGCCCGTCGCGACCACCCGGATGAGGCGTGCGGCGTCGTGACCGGACCGGCCGGCAGCGACCGGCCGGTCACGTTCCGGCCGATGCTCAACGCCGCGCGGTCGCCGACGTTCTTCGAGTTCGAGTCGGGCGAGCTGTTGCAGCTCTATCGCGACGTCGACGACCGCGACGAGGACATCGTCGTCATCTACCACTCGCACACCGCGACCGAGGCCTACCCGTCGCGGACCGACATCACGTTCGGCTCCAACTCGCCGGAGTCGCACTGGGTCCTCGTCTCGACCCGCGACCCGGAGACGGTCGAGTTCCGGTCGTTCCGCATCGTCGACGGCGAGGTGACCGAGGAGCCGGTCGAAGTTGCGAATGGGAAGATGTGAGCATGGCCATCGAAGTGCGAATCCCGACCATCTTGCGCAACTACACCGGCGGCGAGAAGTCGGTCGAGGGCAACGGCGAAACGCTCGGCGACCTGTTCACCGATCTCGACAGCCGGCACAGCGGGTTGCGCGGCCGGCTGGTCAACGACGACGGCGGGCTCAACCGGTTCGTCAACGTCTACCTGAACGACGAAGACGTCCGCTTCCTCGGCGGGATCGAGACGCCGGTCGCCGACGGCAACGTCGTAACCATTCTTCCGGCGGTGGCTGGGGGGTGACCCGCTACGCGTCGCTGCTCGACTCGCTCGGCCGGACCCCGCTGGTGGGGCTGCCCAACCTCAGCCCGAGCGACGACGTACGGCTCTGGGCGAAGCTCGAAGACCGCAACCCGACCGGCTCGATCAAGGACCGGCCGGCGTTCTACATGGTCGAGCAGGCCGAGCGCGACGGCCTGCTGACGCCCGGTTGCACCGTGCTCGAGCCGACGAGCGGCAACACCGGCATCTCGCTGGCGATGGTGTGCCGGCTCAAGGGCTACTCGCTGATCTGCGTGATGCCGGAGAACACCTCGATCGAGCGCCGGCAGCTGTTGGAGATGTACGGCGCGCGCATCGTTCTGTCGCCGGCGGCCGGCGGCTCCAACCAGGCCGTCGCGATGGCGAAGGAGATGGCGGCCGAGCACCCCGACTGGGTGATGCTCTACCAGTACGGCAACCCGGCCAACGCGCAGTCGCACTACGAGACGACCGGGCCGGAGCTGCTGGCGGACCTGCCGACGGTCACGCACTTCGTCGCCGGTCTCGGCACCACCGGCACGCTGATGGGCGTCGGCCGCTTCCTCAAGGAGAAGGTGCCCGGCGTGCGCGTCGTCGCGGCCGAGCCGCGCTACGGCGAGCTCGTCTACGGCCTGCGCAACATCGACGAGGGTTTCGTGCCCGAGCTGTACGACCCGAGCGTGCTCGACACCCGGTTCTCGGTCGGGCCGGAGGACGCGTTGCGCCGTACTCGCCAGCTCATCGAGAGCGAGGGCATCTTCGCCGGGATCTCGACCGGCGCGATCCTGCACGCGGCGCTCGGCCAGGCCGACCGCGCGGTCCGAGCCGACGAGCGCGCGGACATCGCGTTCGTCGTCGCGGACGGCGGCTGGAAGTACCTCTCGACCGGTGCCTACGGCGGCGGTCTCGACGAGGCCGCGGCGGGGCTCGAAGGCCAGCTCTGGGCCTAGCTTTCCGCGGTGCGCCGCCAGCGCGGGATAGAGGCCGCGCTCGCGGCGATGATCATGGTGGCCGGATACATTGCGTAGATGGACGCGCCGATCGGCATCTTCGACAGCGGGGTCGGGGGGCTGACCGTCGCGCGCGCCGTTCTCGACCAGCTCCCGCACGAGCCGGTCGTGTACGTCGGCGACACCGCGCACAGCCCGTACGGGCCGCGGCCGATCGCGGAGGTACGCGCGCTCGCCTTGGACGTCCTCGACCACCTCGTCGAGTCGCACGACGTCAAGATGCTGGTCATCGCCTGCAACGCGGCGTCGAGCGCCTGCCTGCGCGACGCCCGCGAGCGGTACGCGCCGCTGCCGGTCGTCGAGGTGATCCAGCCGGCCGTACGGCGTGCCGTCGCGGCCACCCGCAACGGCCGCATCGGCGTCCTCGGCACCCAGGTCACCGTCGCCAGCCGGTCGTACGACGACGCGTTCGCGGCCGCGCCGCACATCGAGCTGACGACGGCGGCGTGCCCGCGGTTCGTGGAGTTCGTCGAGGCGGGCGAGACGTGGGGCGACGATCTGTTGAGCGCCGCGACCGAGTATCTCCAGCCGGTCGTCGACGCGGGCTGCGACACCGTCGTACTCGGCTGCACGCACTACCCGCTGCTCACCGGCGTCATCTCGTACGTGCTCGGTGACGAGGTGACGCTGGTGTCGAGCGCCGAGGAGACGGCGAAGGACGTCTACCGCGCGCTCGCCGCCGGTGGGCTGTTCCGCGACGAGGCGTTGCCGCCGCCGGTGCACCGTTTCCTCGCGACCGGCGACCCGGAGCCGTTCGGCCGGCTCGGCCGCCGCTTCCTCGGCCCCGAGGTCGGCGAGGTCGCCCGAGCCGAACGGTCGCCGGGGTTGCTCTCCGAGGCGTCGGCGTGAAACTCACGATCATCGGTTGCGCCGGCACCTTCCCCGGCCCGGACGCCCCGTGCTCGTCGTACCTGCTGGAGCACGAGGGCTTCCGGCTGCTGCTCGACGCGGGCAACGGGTCGACCGGCATCCTGCAGCGCACGATCGGCCTGCTCGACCTCGACGCCGTCGTCATCTCGCACCTGCACGGCGACCACTTCCTCGACCTGATCACCTACACCTACGCTCGCCGTTACCATCCGGACGGTATGCCTGGGAAGCTGCCGGTGTACGGGCCGTCCGACATCGACACGCACATCGCCGGTGTCTTCGGCCGGCCGGTCGGCGGGCTGCTCGGCGAGGTCTACGACTTCCACCCGGTGAGCCGCGCCGGCCGGCTCGAGATCGGCCCGTTCACGGTCGACCTCGCGCCGGTCGTGCACCCGGTCGAGACGTACGGGATGCGGATCAGCGCGGGCGGGCGGACGCTCGCCTACAGCGCCGACAGCGGTGTGTGCGACGAGCTGGTGAAGCTGGCGCGCGAGGCCGACGTGTTCCTGTGCGAGGCGTCGTACCTCGACGGCGACGACAACCCGCCGGACATCCACCTGACCGGCAAGGAGGCGGGCGAGCACGCGAGCCGCGCCGATGTCGGCCGGCTGCTGCTCACCCACCTCGTGCCGTGGGGCGACCCGGACCGTACGCTCACCGAGGCGACGGCGGCGTTCTCGGGTGACATCGCGGTCGCGAGCACCTGCGCCGTCCACGACATCTGAGAGGTCCTCGTTTCGTGAGCACCGCTGCCCCGGCTGAGCGTCCGGACGGGCGCGCCGACGACGAGCTCCGACCGGTCGTCGTGACCCGCGACTGGCTCGACCACGCCGAGGGCTCGGTGCTGGTCGAGTTCGGCGCGACCCGCGTGCTCTGTGCCGCGTCGGTGACCGAAGGCGTGCCGCGCTGGCGCAAGGGCAGCGGCCTCGGCTGGGTCACGGCCGAGTACGCGATGCTGCCGCGCTCGACGCACACGCGTTCGGACCGCGAGTCGGTGAAGGGCCGGATCGGCGGGCGTACGCACGAGATCTCGCGGCTCGTCGGCCGGTCGCTGCGCGCGGCGATCGACTACAAGGCGTTGGGCGAGAACACGATCGTCATCGACTGCGACGTGTTGCAGGCCGACGGCGGCACCCGCACCGCGGCGATCACGGGCGCGTACGTCGCGCTCGCCGACGCGGTGTCGTGGTTGCGCGGCCGTGGTGCGCTCGTCGGCGAGCCGCTGGTCACGTCGGTGGCCGCGGTGTCGGTTGGCATCGTCTCCGGGGTGCCGCGGCTCGACCTGTGTTACGTCGAGGACGTCGCGGCCGAGACCGACATGAACGTCGTCTGCACCGGCGACGGGCGGTTCGTCGAAGTGCAGGGTACGGCGGAGGGAGAGCCGTTCGACCGCGCGTTGCTGGACCGCCTGCTCGACCTCGCCGCCGCCGGGTGCCGCGAGCTCGCGTCGGTGCAGGAGGCCGCGCTGGCCGCACCGCGCCGCGACCGCAACGATGTGCAACCGTCGGGCATGTGAGCGGTCTGTCTTCGCGGGTCGTCCTGGCGACTCGCAACCCGCACAAGGTTCGCGAGCTGTCGCGCATCCTTACCCCGTACGGCGTCGGGCTGGCGTCGCTCGACGAGTGGCCGGACGTACCCGACGTCGCCGAGACGGGGACGACGTTCGCCGAGAACGCGCTGCTGAAGGCGCGCGCCGTCTCGGTTGCGACCGGGCTCGTGGCGGTCGCCGATGACAGCGGCCTGGAGGTCGACGCATTGAACGGGATGCCCGGCGTGCTGTCGGCGCGGTGGGCCGGCCGGCACGGCGACGACGCGGCGAATTTGGCGTTGGTGCTGGCGCAGGTCGCGGACGTGCCCGAGCCGCGCCGTACCGCTGCCTTCGTCTGCGCGGCGGCCGCGGTCGCGCCGGGTGGGGCCGAGATCGTCGTCGAGGGGCGCGTGGACGGCTCGCTGCTGCGCGCGCCGCGGGGCGACGGCGGGTTCGGCTACGACCCTATCTTCGTGCCGGCAGGGGAGTCGCGGACGACCGCCGAGATGACGGCGGAGGAGAAGGACGCGCTCAGTCACCGGGGCAAGGCGTTCCGCGCGCTCGCGCCGCGGCTCAACGAGTTGCTCGACGGGGTTGAATAGACGTCGGGGTCGTAGCCCAACGGCAGAGGCACATGCCTTAGGAGCATGCCAGTGCGGGTTCGAATCCCGCCGACCCCACCAAGAGTCCGTACGCAAGATGTGCCCTACTCGAACCGCGCCGCGTTCCGGACGCTCGACAGGACGGCCACAAATTCCGTTGGTGCCGTCGAGCGACATGTCATGCCGCTGCACTCACACCACGAAGGTAGAAGCCGCCGCGACCGTCATACTCGTGGCGCGGAGCCCGAGCCTCGGCCCGCCGAGGACCTTCTGGAGAACTCGCGTGCCGCCCTGGTCGCTGCGATCACGAGCGCCGTCCTTGTTTGACCACCGCGTCTCGAATCGGTCGCCGTCGAACGAGCGCCCTCATGCAAACGTTGATACGGAGACCGCAGGTGAGATCGCATCTTCTTCTTGGGCGGTCGACGGCTGGAAGCAGTCTGTCCACTAAGCCGACCGGCGAGGGCGGACCATCCTGACGCGCTCAAGCGCTCCACTTTCCGAGACCGCGGCCTCGTCGTTCATTTCCCTTGTGCGAAATCCGTTCCCACCAAAGTCGACCCGACGAACTCCGGGTAGCGCAGCGAGGGTATCGATTGTGCGATCAATGATGCGATCCCCGGTCCACTCGACGGTGTATTCGACAGTGCCCGTTCTTCCATTCCTAGACCTAACGGCGCGCTGCAGCGACCGGCGAGCGCCAATCCCGGCGAGAGCGCCATCGATCTCCTCCAGCCAACCCATCCCGGATTCGTCATCGCCCAAGCTTCGCGTGAGCGACAGGGTGAGTGCCGCTGGGATACCGTTCGCGGCCCAAGCCGCAGGATACGTTCGCTCGGCAGCCAAGCCCGCGAGGGATCTGCAACCGGTCTTGTGCGCCGAGATCCTTGTGCCCGCCTTGTTGATGTAGACCGCGATCGAGTCCGTCGACCGAGGGGAGCAGCAGGTGGCCAGCTTCACCTTCGAGGCGCTGCGGTCCGCACCGGAGACGATGAAGACGCCAACGGTTGGCACGGTGCCCCGGTGTCTCGTCGCCCGGCGATTCCGGAGTCCGAAGGCGAGTAAGGGTGCGCGAAGAGCTACTCGAAAGGACCAGACGACAGCAGCTAGGGCGCGGTCGCCGTGACAGTCCACTTCGCCCAACCACTCGTTCAGGTAGCGCTGTCGCGCGTTCTTGGGCAGAAGCCGCGAGACCGAGCGAACAACGACGCCGGCCAACAGTTTCAGGCTCGCGTGCGCCTCGATCGCAACAAGACCCAAGACGAGGGGCAGCGCAACAGCAACCAAGGCGAACTTCATCATGCCCGACCCAGGCTGGCGCGGGTTCGCCGGCTGCGGTTCGCTTGGGCCGTGGCCCGCGCGACATGTTCATGAGCCGCGCGAGCGCCTTCTCCCGTCAGTCGGTAATAACGGCGCCGGCGTCGACCTTCCTTGCTCTCGTCGATGTCTTCCCACGCACTCGTCAGCCAGCCCTCTCGCTCAAGGCGCTCAAGCTGCGGGTAGATCGTCCCCGTATGAAGGCCGGCAACGTCAGCCAGTTCGAGCCCGAAGTACTCCTTCGTCGGATCACTCAAGAGAACCGTCAGCAGGCGAAGCATCGTGGCTGTGTTTCTGGGCATGCTTGTTTCCTATAATGGGTAGCTTTCCCAGTCAAGACTCGCCAGGTCGAGCAGTAGGCAGGCGCCAAAGAGCCTGATCACTAGGCCCGCAGTTTCGAGCACGCGCGGCTCGCATCTCCAAAGCTAAAGTAGGTCGCTTGACTCGTCGAACATTGTGCGTACAGTGAATGTACGAGGCCACCACCTCGGGAGGTAGCAATGGTCGTTAAGGCGCGCACCGAGCGGCTGGGGATTCGCACGAGTCCCGAACAAAAGGAGCTTCTGGAGGCCGCAAGTGATATCGAGGGGACGTCTGTCAGCGAGTTCGTACTCTCGCACGCAACTGCGGCCGCCCAGATGTTGCTAGCAGACCGGCGCTACTTCTTCTTGTCCGATCAGCGATGGGTTGAGTTCACCCACCGGTTGGACGAGCCAGCGCGCGAGGTTTCCGGCCTGCGCGATCTCATGAAACTTCCGTCGATATTGGACATCGAAGGAGTGTGATCGTGCGGCGATTCAGCGCCGTGGAGACCTTGACGGCCGACCATCGGCGCCAAGACTTCGACTGCGGATCGCCCGCACAGACCCAATGGCTGCGCCGCCACGCATTGGTTGCGCATAACGCCGATACGGCTCGGGTCTACGTCGTTCGCCGCCTCTCTGACGATCTCGTCGTCGGCTACCACGCTCTTTCCAGCGGCGCTGTCGATCGAGGCTCGGTGCCAAACGCCGATGCCGACAAACTCCCTCGCTATCCGATACCGGTCATCTTGCTTGCGCGCCTCGGTGTCGACCTGTCTGAGCAGCAACAAGGCTTGGGCCGTGCGCTGCTCAAGGATGCGCTGCAACGCACGGCCAGCGCGGCTAACACCATCGGAGCCAGGGCTCTTCTGATTCACGCCGAGAACGAGACCGCACGGGACTGGTACCTAAAGCAGGCAGAGTTCGAGTTGAGCCAGACCGACGAGCTTCACCTATTGCTCAGGATGTCAGACCTCCGCGCGGTACTCGATGCCTAGGTTGCGCGGTGTGGTCGCGGCTGCCTTGCAGAGCACCTTGAGCACGCCGAGCGTGCCGTTCTCGTTCGAATGGCGACAACGCTTCGCCACAAGTGGAGGATGCGCGGCACGAGCGGACTCGACGACAAGACGTGAAACGGTGAGCGCATGTCAGTTGTCATCCGCCTCGGCCTCGACGAGGATGCGCTGCGCGCCCTGACGCAGTTGGGAGTCGACGGGCCTGAGCCGCTCGGAAGCGATTCGCCAAGCCATCATTGACGGCGCCGGGAGACTCCAACGCCGACGTGATCTTGCCGCCGAGGTGTCGGCGCTGGAAGCCGACGACGCTGATCGGCGTGAAATGCGTGAGGTCGCAACCCTGATGGCGGGCGTGCGCGGACCACTGTGATGTCTTCGGACTTCGCCCCCGGCAAGAGCCCGCGGCCCGGCCCCCTCGCACGGAGGTGAGCGTCGCCATAGGGTCGAGGGATGGGTGCGCCGACGACGACGCGGCTGAAAGGTAACCGCGACTTCGCCGTCCTGTGGCTCGGTGACACGGCTTCCGAGCTCGGGTCCGCGATGTCGATGCTGGTGTTCCCGTTGCTCGGCTACGCGCTGACCCGGTCGACGACGCAGGCCGCGCTGGCGACGACGGCGTTCTTCGCCGCCGGCACGGTCGTGCGGCTGCCCGTCGGCGCGCTCGTCGACCGTTGGTCGCGGCGCCGGGTGCTGCTGCTAAGCAACCTGGCCTCCGCCGCGGTGCTCGGGATCCTCGGCCTGCTCGTCGCCATTGGAAAGGCATCGATCGCACTGCTCGTCGTCGCCGGGCTGCTCGCCGGTGTCGTCGAGACCTTCTTCTCGCCCGCGGCCTCGGCGTCAGTGCGAGCGGTCGTCGCGCCCGAAGACCTGGCCCAGGCGTACACGCGCATGCAGGCCCGCCACCACATCGCATCGCTAGTCGGGCCGCCGCTGGGCGGCGCACTGTTTGCCGTCGCCGCGTCGCTGCCGTTCGCCGTCGACGCACTCACCTTCGCGGCGTTCGGCATAGCGGTGCTCTTCCTCCGTACGCCGCTGCCCGCGCCGGCCACCATCCGCCGGCAGCGGTTGCGCGCCGACGTGGCCGAGGGCCTGCGCTTCCTGTGGTCGCGACCCGCGGCGCGGGCGATGATGTTGTGGGGCGGCATCCTCAACTTCGGGATGAGCTACGTGCTGATCTCGATCACGCTGCGCCTCGTCCGTGCCGGCGTACACCCCGCCGCCATCGGCGCCGTCGACGCGATCGCCGCAGCCGCGGGAATCGTCGGCGCCGCGGTCGCGTCGCGGCACACGCAACGGTTGCCGACCGGCGCGACCACGATGGTCACCGGTCTCGTCCTCGCCGCGGTCGTCGTACCGATGGCCTGGACGACCGACGTGCGCGTGATCGGCGCGCTGCTCGCGACCGGCACGTTCCTGCTCCCCGCCAACAACGCCGGCATCGGCGCGTACCTGTCCTTCGTCACGCCCGACGAGATGCAAGGCCGGCTCAACAGCGCCGCCGGGTTCGTGTCGGAAGGACTGACGCCGGTCGCGCCCGTCGTCGCCGGTGCGATGCTCGCGACGATCGGTGGTGTCGCCGGCATGCTCGTCGGTGCGGCCATCGTCGCCGGCAGCGTGGTGCCGCTGTTGCTCGAGCCGTCGGTCCGTCACTTGGGTCGCCCGTCCGAGTGGGCGACCCAAGCTGCGTAAAGACGGTGCGGTTACTTGATGTCGACGGTGAACGTCGCGGTCGCCTGACCGCCGCAGCAGTTGTACGCGGTCGCGTTCAACGTGACCGTGCCCTCGTCGAGGAAGAACTCCTGGGAGCTCGGCATGTTGGCGTAGCGGTGCATGCCGCACGAGATGTTCTTCAACGCGTCGTCCATCGACGCGGCGAGGAAGTCCTCGACCTGCCCGGCCGGAGCCGACTCGGTCTGCGTCGCCACGGTGAAGCCGACCGCGGACGGCGTCGTCCATGTCTGCAGATTCGAGTCCGGCTTGCTCGAGCACGTGCCGCGGCCGGTTCCGGTGACGACGACCTTCGACACTCCCGGGTCCTCCGAGCCGTACACGCGGATGTCGGCCTTGTTCGGGCCGAGGAAGTTCTGGTTGACGGAGAAGCTGCCGCCGTCGTTGACCGTCACCTGACCGTTCTCGGTCCCGTTGCTGCCCTCGTTCCACGCGAGCATGTAGACGCGCGGAGTGTTGGAGTCGCTCTTGGGTGCCGGCTTGCACGACGTGAGCGACCCGAGAGCCGCGACCGCGACACACCCGACGACGATGAAACGTGGATACATGTCCGCCTCCAGTGATGTTGACGGCGGAGAACGTAAGTCGCCCGCGAAAGCGGTTGCAATGAAATGTCCGGAAGCCGACTGACCGGCCGTGATGCAGGACACGTCCCGCGCGTACTACCGCAGCGCGTCGGCGATTGCCTGACCCAGCTCCGGCCTCGTCACGGCGCTCATATGCGTGCCGGGAATCTCGGTGTACGTCGAGTGCGGCAGTGCGTCCGCGAGCTCGCGCGCACCGCGGTCGTCCTCGGCCCCGACTACGACAGCGGTCGGCACGTCGACCGCCCGTACGTCGGACAGCGGCGTGTCGACCCACGAGTCGAGCAGCAGCAGCAACGCTTCCGGGTCACCGGACACCGTGCGCAGGAACGCCTCGACGTACCACTCGCCCGACCCGCGCTCGAACGTGCCGAGGTGCGTCAGCACGTTGCGGTAGTAGTCGGTGCGCTCGGCCGCGGCTACGACGTCGTCGAGCCCGACACCGGCGACGACCGCACGCGCGGGCGCGGCGCCGCGCACCATCATCCGGATGACCGTGCGGCCGCCGAGCGAGTAGCCGCCGAGGTCGTAGTCGGTCAAGCCGAGATGCTCCACCAACGCGAGCCCGTCAGACGTCAGCACGTCCGGTGGGTACGCCGACGCGTCGTGCGGCCGGGCGCTGTCGCCGTGCCCGCGCAGGTCCGGCATGACGACCTGAAAGCCGCGGGACGCGAGCAGCTCCGCGTGCCCGTAGCGGATCCAGTTCGTCGGCCCGGTCGACACGTACCCGTGGAACAGCACCAGCGGTCGGTCCGCCGGCGAGCCGACGACGCGGTACGCGAGCCGGGCGCCGTCGGGCGCGGTGAAGGTCTGGACAGGCGGAGCGAGCACGGCTGTAGTCTGCCGCCATTCGCTAGGGGAGGCCGCAATGGCAGGGTTCATCCAGATCATCGAGTACCAGACGACCCGGTTCGACGAGGTGCGCCAGCTCGGCGAAGACTTCCGCGAGCAGGTGAAGGCGCGCGGCACCGCCCCGGAGCGGGTCACGGTCACGAAGAACCGCGACCGCGACAACAGCTACGTCACGATCGCCGAGTTCGCGTCGTACGAGGCCGCGATGGCCAACTCGAACGACCCGTCGACGCAGAAGTTCGCCGAGGCGATGGGCAAGCTCTGCGACGGGCCGCCGAACTTCTACAACCTCGACTACGTCCACGGCTCGTAGTCGCTAACAAACCTGGCGCAGCCGCCCGGTGTCGACGTCGTACAGGAAACCGCCGACGACGAGATCGGGCAGGTACGGCGACGCCTGCACCCGCGCGATGTCGTAGCGCAGCGACGCCTCCTGGTCGTCGGTCGTCAGGAACGCGATGTCGCTCGTGTCCGGCCCGCCCGCCGCGCGGATCGCGTCGTGGATCGCCGCCGCGTCGCCGGACGCCATCCGGCAGCGTGTGTGCGCGACCACCATGACCCGCTCGACGTTGAGCAGGTAACGCGCGAGGACGAGCGTGCGCACCACGTCGTCGGTGACGCGCGCCCCGGCGTTGCGCAGGATCTTCGCGTCGCCGGCGGCGAGGCCGAGCATCGCGAGCGGCTCGATCCGCGAGTCCATGCACGTGACGACGGCCAGCCCGCGGGCGGCCTCGCCGGGCAACCCCGACATCGCGAACCGCGCGGCGTACTCCTCGTTCGCCGCCAGCACGTCGGTGAACGCGGAGCCGTCAGGCACGCCGGCGCCGCATCGCCAGCAGCGTCAGCGCCGCGCCGATCAGCACGACCGCGGTCGTCGGCACCGCGATGTCGAGGCCGGTGCCGGCGAGACCGCCGCCCTTGCCGCCGGACTTGCGCCCGCCGCCGGTGCCGCGAGTCACCTTCGGAATGGCGTGCTTCAGCGCGAGGACGTAGATGCCGCGGCCGTGCGTCGCGAGCAGCACCTTCGTGCCCTGCGGGTTCACCGAGAGGTCGTACGCCGGGACCGCGGGCAGGTTGGTGCCGAACGGCACCCACACCGTCGGCGCCGACTTCAGCGCACCGAACACACCGGCGTCGGTCGCGACCACGATCCGGTCGCCGAGGTCCTGCACGTCCTCGGCGAACGTCTTCGGCAGGTTGCCGCTGATGTCGGTGAAGTGCTGGCCCGCGTCGTGCGACACGAACACGCTGCCTTGCGGCGAGCCGCTCACGGTGAAGTGCCGCGAGTACGCCGCCACCGCGACGTACACCGTGCGCGGGTCCTTGTGGTCGATCTCGATGCCCTGGATGAACCGGTTCGGTAGCCCGTGCCCGGCCGCGACGTGCCAGCACGCCGTCGCCGCCGCGGCGTACGCGCACCCCGGCTGCACGTTCGTCGCGATCCCGCCGGAGAACAGCGTCGGGTCGAGACCGCCGCTCGTCGTCGTGATGTTGCAGTTGCCCTTGCAGAACGCCGCGTACGACGCCGGGCCCTGCGTGTCGACCTGCGTCGCGGCGATGTCCGGCGCGGGGCAGTTCGGCGTCGGTGCCGTACGGCACAGCCCGATGTTGTCGGTCTGCGCGGCGGTCGCGTCGAGGTTGAACACCCGCACCCAGCTACTGGTGCTCACCGACGCCGCGTGGCTGGTCTCCCAGATCTGCGCGGCGCCGTAGATCATGTGCTGCGGGTCGAGCGGGTCCATCTCGAACGGGGTCGAGAACCGCGGCCCGGTCGCGTCGGTCGGCTCGATCGTCGTCCACGTCTGCCCGCCGTTGGAGCTACGCCGCATCTGCCCGGTCGCGTACTCCTCGTAGATGAGGTTGCTCGACGTCGGGTCGATCGCGGTGTCGAACCCGTCGCCGCCGTAGATCATGTCGGCGCGGCCGTTGGGCAGAATCTTCGCCTCGCCGTTGTCCTGCAGGCCGGCGACGATCGTGCCGTCGGAGCTCATCGCCGCGGCGTACGGCTGCGAGATCGACAGCGTGTCGTTGAGCGACACCCAGCCGCTCGAGTTGAGCCCGCCGATGTTGGTCGGGTCGCTCGACACGTCCTGCCGGTAGACGCCGCCGTCGTTGCCGACGTAGAAGCGGGTCTGCCCGTTGGGCAGCACGATCGCGGCCGCGGCGTGCTGGTCGGGGTGGGTCGTGGTCCCGCCGTAGATGCCGGGCACCGGCGGGCAGCCGTACGGCTCGGTCGCGACGAGGCCGGCGCAGTTGTCCCAGTAGCGGCCGACGGTCTTCCAGGTCGCCTCGCCGGCCGGCAGGTCGCCGCCGACCGTCGTCATGTAGATCTCTTCGAGCCCGACGAGGACGCGGTTGGCGCTGGCGGGGTCGACCAGGACGTAGTTGTTGTACCAAGCCTGCACGCCCGGGCCGGACAGCGCGGTGCCGAGCACCTGCTCCGCCGAGCCCGGGTTGGTCGCCGGGTCCTCGAACGTGTGGTAGCTGCCCTTCAGGGCCCAGACGAGGCCGTCGTTGAGCGAGCGGTAGACCCCGTTGAGGTTGGTCGGTGGCACCGCGACCGGGGTGGTGAAGTTG
>JAVEEI010000147.1 GCA_030840525.1 Frankiaceae bacterium | reverse complement strand
CAGAAGCTCATCCCGATGCAGCGCACCAGCGGCGACTGACGATCCCGACCCCAGCCCTCCGTCGACTGTGACGTTCGAGGCGTTTCTCGGGGTCTACTTGCGCCTCGAACGTCACAGTCAACGGGATGCGAGGCGGGCGAGCAGGTCGTCGGCGCTCTTCGTGTTGATGACGCGGTCGGCCGGTACGCCGCATTCTTCGGCGCGCTCGCACCCGTACGGCTGCCAGTCGAGCTGACCCGGCGCGTGCGCGTCCGTGTCGATCGAGAACTCGCACCCCATCTCGACCGCGAGCGACAGCAGCCGGCGCGGCGGGTCGAGCCGCTCGGGCCGCGAGTTGATCTCGACCGCGACACCGAACTGGCGGCACGCCTCGAACACGAGCTCGGGGTCGAACTCCGACTCCGGCCGGCCGCGCCCGACGACCAGCCGGCCGGTGCAGTGGCCGAGGACGTCCATGTGCGGGTTCGCGATCGCGGTCACCATCCGGCGGGTCATGTCCTCGCGCGGCATCCGCAGCTTCGAGTGCACCGACGCGACGACGACGTCGAGTTCGGCCAACAACGCGGGCTCCTGGTCCAGCCCGCCGTCTTCGAAGATGTCGACCTCGATCCCGGTGAGGATCCGGAACGGCGCGAGCTCGTCGTTGAGTCGCCGTACGACGGCGAGCTGCTCGCGCAACCGGTCCGGCGACAGGCCGCGCGCGACGGTGAGCCGGGGCGAGTGGTCGGTCAGCGCGGCGTACTCGTGCCCGAGCTCTTTCGCCGCCCGCATCATCTCCTCGATCGGCGAGCCGCCGTCGCTCCAGTCGGAGTGCGTGTGCAGGTCGCCGCGCAACGCGGCCCGCAGCTCGGCGCCGCCGCGGACGAGCGGCCCGTCTGCCTTTCCCTGCAATGCCGCGAGGTACGACGGCGTCTCGCCGCGCATCGACTCGCCGACGACGCCCGCGGTCGCCTTGCCGATACCGCTCAGCTCTTCCAGCGTGCCCTCGTCGTACCGTCGCTTCAGCTCGCCCGCGGGCAGCCCGGCCAGCGTCGTCGCCGCGTTGCGGAAGGCGCGGACGCGGTACGTCGGCTCGTTCGTGCGCTCGAGCAGGAAGGCGATGTGGTTGAGCGCGTCGATAGCCGCACGCACGTCGGGATCCACCTCGACGACGCTACGCGAGAAGCTTCACCCGTGACGTCGAGCTCTCCGCGGCCGCCGGTGCGGGCCGCGACGGTGAAGCGCATGCAGCGCGCGGCCTCCGACATCGCGGCGGAGTCGTTGGCGCGGATGGAGGCGAAGCTGCCGTGGTTCGCCGCGATGTCACCGAACCAGCGGTCGTGGATCGGCCTGGTCGCGCAGGCCGGGGTCGCGAGCTTCGCCGAGTGGCTCGGCCACCCGCACGCCGGGCACGACATCACCGGCGGCGTGTTCGCGTCCGCGCCGCGCGAGCTCGCCCGCGCGGTGACGTTGCAGCAGACCGTCGAGCTCGTCCGGATCGCCTGCGACACCGTCGAGGACCACGCGTCCGACCTGTCCGCGAGCGGCGACGAGGACGCCCTGCACCGCGCCGTGCTCGCCTACAGCCGCGACCTCGCGTTCCAGGCCGCGCTCGTCTACGCGCGAGCCGCCGAGGAGCGCGGCGCCTGGGACGCGCGGCTGGAAGCGCTCGTCGTCGAGACTGTCGTCGTCGGCGAGCCCGATGAAGAGCTGCTGTCCCGCGCCGCGGCCCTCGGCTGGACCGGCCATACGGCGGTCGCCGTCCTCGCCGGTACGGCGCCGGAGGGCGAGACCCAGCGGTCGATCGAGGAGATCCGCCGGGTCGCCCGGCGTGACGGGTTCGACGTACTCGCCAGCATCGGCGGCCGGCGGCTCGTCTGCGTGCTCGGCGTCGAAGGCGACCCGCTCGCCGCGGCCGCGTTGCTGTCCGGGCAGTTCGCGCCCGGGCCGGTCGTGCTCGGGCCGCCGGTCGCCGACCTCGCGAGCGCGCCGGCGTCCGCACGCGCGGCACTTGCCGGGCTGGCCGTCGCCGCGGCGTGGCCGGCCGCACCGCGGCCCGTGACCGCCGACGCCCTGCTGCCCGAGCGGGCCCTCGGCGGCGACCCGGAAGCCCAGGCCGCATTGGCCGATGTCTACAGCGCCCTGGATGCGGCCGATGCGACCCTCACCGACACATTGTCCGCATTTCTGGAGCTGGGCGGGTCGCTCGAAGCCGCCGCCCGGGCGCTGTTCGTGCACCCGAACACGGTGCGCTACCGACTGAAACGGGTGAGTGAGCTGACCGGCCTGGTGCCGAGCCAGCCGCGCGACCGGTGGGCCCTCGGCATCGCGCTGGCCCTCGGCCGGCTCGACCGCGGCCCAGCGCAGCCAACCGCCGAGTTGTAGGAACCCTACAAAAGGCTCGGAGGTAATTCGTGCGCGGCGGCACCCTCCGCCGGCCGCCGCATTCGGTTGGGTGGAGACGTGCTCGCCCTCCTTGCCCCCGGACAGGGTGCACAGACCCCCGGCATGCTGACCCCGTGGCTCGACGACGCCGAGATCGCCGCCACGCTGCGCTGGTCGGCGGCCGTCACCGGCATCGACCTCGTCGCCCTCGGCACGACCGGCAGCGCCGACGAGATCCGCGACACCGCCGTGGCGCAGCCGCTGCTCGTCGCACTCGCGATCGCCGTCGGCAGCCGGCTGCTCGACCCCACCGACCGGCCCGTGCTCGCCGGCCACAGCGTCGGCGAGTTCGCCGCCGCCGCGTTGGCCGGTGCGCTGACCGCGGAGACGGCACTCGCCCTCGTCCGCGAGCGGGGCCGGCTGATGGCGGCCGCGTCCGCGGAAGCGCCGACCGGCATGAGCGCCGTACTCGGCGGCGACGCCGACGAGGTCGCCGCCGCGCTCGACAAGCACGGCCTCACCGCCGCGAACGTCAACACCGCCGGCCAGGTCGTCGCGGCCGGCCGGCTCGACGCGCTCGACGCGCTCGCCGCCGACCCGCCCGCCCGGGCGCGGGTCCGCGCGCTGCCGGTCGCTGGGGCGTTTCACACCGAGTTCATGGCCGGCGCGCGCGACGGCCTGGCCGTGGTCGCCGACCGCGCCCCGCGCACCGACCCGTCCCGGCTGCTGCTCGGCAACGGCGACGGCGCGGTCGTCCGCGCCGGCGACGACGTCGTACGGCGTCTCGTCGAGCAGGCCGCGCGGCCGGTCCGCTGGGACCTCTGCATGACGACGCTCGGCGACCTCGGCGTCTCCGCCGCGGTCGAGCTCGCGCCCGGCGGCACGCTGACCGGTCTCGTCCGCCGCGCCCTGCCCGGCGTCGAGACACTCGCGATCACCACGCCCGACGACCTCGCCGCGGCACGCGCGCTGCTCGACCGGCACGCGGTCCCGACCACCGAGCCGGCACCGTCGTGGCGGGTCGCGGTCGCTCCCGTCGCCGGCACGTTCCGCCGTACCGGTGCCGAGCCGGGTACGACGCTCGCGCCCGGCGCGCCGCTCGGCGTCGTCGTCTCCCACCGCAGCGAGTCGTCGGTCGACGCGGTGCACGGCGGGGTGCTCGTCGAGTGGCTTGCGCACGACGGCGACCCGGTCTCG
>JAVEEI010000117.1 GCA_030840525.1 Frankiaceae bacterium | reverse complement strand
AGGTGTTGTCCAAGAACCAGATCCTCACCCAGGTGTGGGACTACGACTTCGGCGGCAGCGCGCATGTGGTCGAGCTCTACATCAGCTACCTCCGGAAGAAGATCGACGCTGGGCGACCTTCCATGATTCACACCGTGCGGGGCGTGGGCTACGTCCTCAAACCGACGTGACCGCCGTTTCCAGCAGCGATCTTGGGCGTCTACGGCGGGTGCGCCTGGTCGTGGGCAGCCGGCTGAGATTGCGCGGGCGAAGCCTGCGCTTCCAGATCGTCGCGCTGGTGCTCACCCTGCTAGTCGTCAGCTCGATCGTCGTCGCCGCAGGCACTGCGCTAGCGCTGCACGGATTCCTCATCAAGCGGCTTGACCAGCAACTCGCCGCTGCCGGAGATCGGTTCGCAGCCAGCCTGGAAGTTCCCGATGACCACGACCTGGACAACACCGCCGCGATAGGCACCATTCAAGGGCAGGCCGAAGGAACCCTCGGTGCACGGGTCCGGAACGGAAAAGTCACCGCCGCCGAGCTCGTGCCGCACGAAGCGGATGACGCCAAGCACGCATCCCTCGCGGCGAAGGACTTTGCTGTGCTGGGCGCGCTGAAGGTCGCCGCTGGTCCACGCACCATCAAACTTCCGCACTTCGGCGACTACCGAATCATGGTGATGGCCGGCGACGACAACGATCTGTTGATCACCGGCCTTCCCGAGCATCCGGTGGACGAGACGATCGCCCAGCTCTTGCTCATCGAAGCCAGCGTGTTCACTGTCGCGCTGCTCATCACCGGCTCGATCGGAGCTGTCAGCGTCCGGCTCTCGTTGCGCCCGCTCGCCCGGGTGTCGGCCACGGCGCGCGCGGTGTCCGCTCTCCCGTTGTCTACCGGGACGATCTCCCTGCCTGAGCGAGTTGCCGTCGCCGCCCCGAAGACAGAGGCCGGGCAAGTCACCGATGCGTTCAACCACATGCTCGAACACGTTGAATCGGCGCTTCACGACCGTCACGCCAGCGAAGACCGGCTGCGGCATTTCATCGCCGACGCCAGCCACGAACTACGCACGCCCGTCGCCGTCATCCGCAGCCACTCCGAGTACGCCCAACGAGTCGGCGGGACTGGCATCCCAGCGCCGGTGACCGAAGCACTGTCGCGGATCACAGCCGAATCCGACCGGATGGGGCACCTCGTCGATGATCTGCTGCTGCTCGCCCGTCTCGACTCAGGCCGTGAACTCGAACAGATTGACGTCGATCTCACCCGCACTGTGCTTGATGCGGTCAGCGACGCGCGAGTCACCGGCACCGATCACCAGTGGAGGCTCCAACTTCCCGAAGATGAGGTTCATGTGGTCGGCGACCAACGGGCCCTGCACCAGGTGCTCGCAAACCTGCTCGCCAATGCGCGGGCCCATACACCGAGCGGAACCACGATCCTCACCTCGTTGCGCGCTGCCGAATCTCGCCAAGTCGTTTTGACAGTTAGCGACGACGGGCCAGGTATCCCCGACGACGTCCTGCCACGAATCTTCGACAGGTTCGTGCGAGCGGGCAACATCAGTTCCGGAGCTGAAGGAAGCGGACTCGGTCTAGCAATCGTCGCCGCCATCATCAGCGCCCACGACGGCACGATCCAGGCGGAAAGTCGACCCGGCGACACCACGTTCACCATCACTTTGCCGCAGGCGAAATCCGTACCGATGGTCGGCGACGGTCAGTCAGGTCTCGAATGCCCGCCGAAGTCACTTTGGTGATCCGCGTCGCAAACCGGAGCTTGCCAGAAGTCGGGATCTTGCTTCGTCCTACGTTCGGCGCGAATCCGGATCTGGATCTGTCAGCCGGATTCGGCCGGCGCCTCCCACGGTGTCAGGCAGCGTCGCCCGTCAGGCACCGCGGCGCGTCGGTCGGGTGTCTCGGGAACGCGGCCGCGTTCGTGTGCTCGACCGTCTCGCGGCCATTCGGCGCGGGTGCGCCTGTTTCGGACCGGTCACTGGATCGGCACAGCCTGCGGACGCCGAGGCTCATCAGCGTGAACCCGAGGACTTGTCCCGTCATCGGCCAGGCACCGGAGGACAGCGTCTCGCCGAACGCGATGGCCCCGATCGCGACCGATACCAGCGGATCCACGATCGTAAGGATCGGCAGCGACACGGCGAGCGGGCCGGCGTTGAAGGCCAACTGATTCAGGGCGATCGCTACGGTCACGGCGACGACAAATGCATACGGCGGCCACGACGCCAGGACCGCGACGCCTTGGCCAGTGAACCCGCCGACGGTGGCCTTCACGAGCGCCGCCGCGAGCCCGTACCCAACGCCCGCGCAGAGCCCGAGCCACGCCGCTCGGCCACTCCGACGCCTCGCCGCGATAGCAAGCCCGACGCCCGTGACACCGATGCTCGCGGCCGCGCACCAGCCCAACATGCTCACGTCCGGGAAGGCCCGGCCGGTTGCCGGGTGCGCGGTCAGCTGGAAGACGGCGAGCCCGCATACCACCGCTGCAGCGGCGGCGAGCTCGGCGCCGCGGATCATGTGGCGGTCAAGCGCGTGGCTCAGCGGCAGCGCGAAGAGCAGGCCGCATACGAGCAGCGGCTGCACCAGCGCCAGCGCCCCGCTGGAGAGTGCGACGACATGCAGCGCGAACCCCGCCACACCCGTCAGCGCGCCGACGAGCCACAACGGCTGCCGCAGCACCTGGCCGAGCCCGCGTTTCGTGGGGCCATGTCCGGCACGGTGCTGCAGGACGTTGGCGACTGCGACCAGCAGTGCGGACCCGAGGGCGGCGAGGACGGCCAGCATCTCGTCACGTCCCGTCCGCGCGTAGGTAGGGCTCGACGTCCAGCAACCGGTCCGCGGTCGTGAAGCCCCAGCCGCGTTCGCCGAGCACATCGATGACGCGGGCGACCGCGTCAAGCGTGCAGGTGCGGGCGGCACCCGTCCCGTTGTAGCCGTCGTGAAAGATCAACATCCGACCAGGGGTCGCTCGTGCGATGGCCCGCATCGCGATCCGTTCGGGCGCACACTGTGCCACTTCGAGTGGATGGCAGAAGGTCCCCGACACCGGCACGAGGTGATGCCGGCGCAGGGACGCGAACGTCGCCGGCGTGCGCACCAGCCACGGCGGACGGTACAGCCGGGGCAGCAGTTGAACCGTTTCCGAGATGACGTCCTGCGTCCGCCGGATCTCGCTGTCAACCAACCGTCCACTCAGACAGCGCCGCAACTCGTGGGAGTAGCTGTGGTTGCCGACGACATGGCCCGCAGCCACCAGCGCGGCCGACGTCTCCGGATACCGCGCCACCGCCTTACCCACCTGGAAGAACGTCGCTCGTGCGCCGCGCCGCGCGAGAAGCTCGGCGAGCCGGCTGGTGTACGGCTCGTTGGGGCCGTCATCG
>JAVEEI010000112.1 GCA_030840525.1 Frankiaceae bacterium | reverse complement strand
TGGACTTGTTCGGGCGACGGGTGCGGCCTTCGGGCTTACCGGCGGGGTTCACCGGGTGCCGCCCGCCCGAGGTCTTGCCTTCGCCACCGCCGTGCGGGTGGTCGACCGGGTTCATGGCGACACCGCGGACGCTGGGGCGCTTGCCCTTCCACCGCATCCGACCGGCCTTGCCCCAGTTGATGTTGGACTGCTCGGCGTTGCCGACCTCGCCGATGGTGGCGCGGCAACGGACGTCGACGTTGCGGATCTCCCCCGAGGGCATGCGCAGCTGCGCGAAGGTGCCTTCCTTGGCCACCAACTGCACGCTGGACCCGGCCGAGCGGGCGATCTTGGCTCCGCCGCCCGGGCGCAGCTCGATCGCGTGCACCGTCGTACCGACCGGGATGTTGCGCAGGGGCAGCGAGTTGCCCGGCTTGATGTCCGCGGCGGGACCGTTCTCGATCCGGTCGCCCTGCTTCAGCGCCCGGGGGGCGAGGATGTACCGCTTCTCACCGTCGGCGTAGTGCAGCAGCGCGATGCGCGCGGTGCGGTTCGGGTCGTACTCGATGTGCGCGACCTTGGCCAGCACGCCGTCCTTGTCGTGACGGCGGAAGTCGATCAGCCGGTAGGCGCGCTTGTGTCCACCGCCCTGGTGACGGGTCGTCACGCGACCGGTGTTGTTGCGGCCGCCCTTGCTGTGCAGCGGCCGGACGAGCGACTTCTCCGGCGTAGAGCGCGTCAGTTCGACGAAGTCCGCCACGCTGGAGCCGCGGCGACCCGGCGTAGTCGGCTTGTACTTACGGATTCCCATATGGATCAGGCCCCAAAAACGTCGATACGGTCGCCGGCAGCGACGGTGACGATCGCACGCTTGACGCTCTTGCGCTGGCCGAAGCCAGAGCGGGTGCGCTTGCGCTTGCCCTGCCGATTGAGAGTGTTGACGTCGAGAACCTTGACGTTGAACACCTTCTCGACTGCGATCTTGATCTGGGTCTTGTTGGAGTCGGGGTGCACCTCGAAGGTGTACTTGTTCCGATCCAGCAGCCCGTAACTCTTCTCCGAGATAACCGGAGCGAGCAGCACATCGCGGTGGTCGTCGAACATCAGCTCTCCACCTCGCTTTCTGCCTCGGGTGTCGTCGCGTCAACCGACTCGGTCGGCTCCACGTCGGAGGACACGGCGGTTGCCGGCGCCGTCGCGGAGACCGACTCGGTCGGCTCCACGTCGGGCTGCACGGGAGGTGCGGGCGCCGTCGCCACTGCGGGCACGGTCGCCTCTGTCGGCCCTGCCAGCTCTGTCGTCGACCCGGACGCCCCGGTCGTCGACACGGCCAGAGTTGCTCCGTTGCCGCGCGCCTCGACGAACAGTTCGAGCGCGTCCTGCAGGAACACCACGTCGTCGCTGACCAGCACGTCGTAGGTGTTCAGCTGGCCCGGCTCGAGGACATGCACCGTGTCGACGTTGCGCAGGCTCTTCCAGCTCTGCTCGTCGTCCCGGTTGGCGATCACCAGGACATGCTTGGCATTGCTGACCGCATGGATGGACGCGGCCGCGGCCTTGGTGCTGGGCAGCGTGCCCTCCACCAGGGAACTGACGACGTGGACGCGGCCGTTGCGGGCCCGGTCCGACAAGGCCTGCCGGAGTGCGGCGGCCTTCATCTTCTTGGGCGTGCGCTGCGAGTAATCGCGCGGCTGCGGGCCGTGCACGACGCCACCGCCGACGAACTGCGGTGCCCGCGTCGAGCCCTGGCGGGCGCGGCCGGTGCCCTTCTGGCGGTACGGCTTCTTGCCGCCGCCCCGGACCTGGTCGCGCGTCTTGGTCGCGTGCGTGCCCTGGCGGGCGGCGGCGAGCTGGGCGACGACGACCTGGTGGATCAGGGCGACGTTGGCGTCGATGTCGAAGATCTCGGCCGGCAACTCGACGGACTGCGTCGACGCGTCGGCGCTCACGGGATTCTGGACGTCCACTGTGATGGTCATGATCAGGCTCCCTTCACGGCGTTGCGGACGAGGATGATCGCACCGCGCGGGCCCGGCACGGCGCCCTTGATGAGCAGCAGGCCGCGCTCGACGTCGACCTTCTGGATGTGCAGGCTCAACGTCGTCTGCTGCACATGGCCCATCCGGCCGGCCATGCGCATGCCCTTGAACACCCGGCCAGGCGTGGCGCAGCCACCGATCGAACCCGGCTTGCGGTGCACGCGGTGCACACCGTGCGACGAACCGAGGCCCTTGAACCCGTGCCGCTTCATGACGCCGGCGTAGCCCTTGCCCTTGGTCGTGCCCGTTACGTCGACCTCGGCGCCGTCGGCGAACACGTCCGCGCCGATCTCCTGGCCCAGTTCGTAACCGGCGACGGTGTCGGTCCGCAGCTCGACCAGGTGCCGGCGGGGGGTGACGCCCGCGACCTTGAAGTGACCGGCGTCAGGCTTGTTGACCTTGCGCGGGTCGATCGCACCGTAGGCGAGCTGGACGGCGCTGTAGCCGTCCTTGTCCTGGGTGCGGATCTGCGTCACCACGCACGGTCCCGCTTTGACTACGGTCACCGGGACGATCCGGTTGTTCTCGTCGAAGACCTGCGTCATGCCGAGCTTCTCGCCCAGCACGCCGTGGAATTCGCGCTTCGTTGTGTTAGCCATGGGAAAGCAATCTCGCCTGTCGTGTCCGGTGGATCTACTGGATGTTGACGTCGACGCTGGCCGGCAGGTCGATGCGCATGAGCGCGTCAACCGTCTTCGGCGTCGGGTCGAGGATGTCGATGAGCCGCTTGTGGGTGCGCATCTCGAAGTGCTCGCGGCTGTCCTTGTACTTGTGCGGCGAACGAATGACGCAGTAGATGTTCTTCTCCGTCGGCAGCGGCACAGGACCGACGACGCGGGCACCCGTGCGGGTCACCGTCTCGACGATCTTGCGCGCGCTGGCGTCGATCGCCTCGTGGTCGTAGGCCTTGAGCCGGATGCGGATCTTCTGTCCCGCCATATCAGTTCCTCTTCGCGCTAGCGCTCATCGGGTGCTTGCTCCGTCTTCGGCGTATCTCAGGTTCAAGCCCACAGCCAGGTCGGCCGCGGCAGTCTTTCGCAGATCAACCCGGGCAGGCGGTCTGTCCGCCGCCCACCCGGGTTGTGGAGCTGAACTA
>JAVEEI010000105.1 GCA_030840525.1 Frankiaceae bacterium | reverse complement strand
CGCCGGGCCGCCGAGCTGGTACGCGCCGCCGCTCGCCGCCCGGCCGGTGCTCGCGCCGCCGACGCGCACGTCACGCGGGATCCGCAGCCGCTCCCCGATCACGATCATCAGCGAGCGGGGCAGGTGGCTGTACGCCGCGATCCGCCGCGCGCTGGCCCGGAACCGCGCCGCCACGCCGTACAGCGTGTCGCCCGGCTTGACGACGTACGTCGAGACGACCGTGCGGCTGCGTACGGTGCCGGCGGCCGCCGCGTGGCCGGACGCCGTACGGGGCGCGCCGGTCGGGATGCGCAGGTACGCGCCGGCGTAGATGGTCGAGCCCGCGCCGGGGAGGTGGTTGAACGCGACCAGCCGGTGCAGGCTCATGTGGAAGTGCTGGGCGATGCCGCTCAGCGTGTCGCCGGAGCGGATGCGGTAAAGCGACGCGCCGCTGGTCGAGGCGGTCGCGACGAGGGCGAGCAGCAACACCGCGACCGGCCACCGGTGACGGCGTACTGGGAGTCGGGGCACGAGGATCCACGGTAGACGCCTGTTGCTGGTGTGACAAGAGGGACTGATGGTGCGATTGGCCCGTTCGTCCGGATCGCGCGTCTGGCACCATCGGGTCTCGTGCCGACTCCCTGGTCCCTGCTCGCGCTCCCGCCCCTCGACGAGAGGCTGCTCGCGATGCTGTTCGCCGACCTCCCGGTGACGGTGAGTACGCCGGCCGCCCGCACGCCCGAGGCCGTCACCGAGGCCATCGCGGCGGCGGAGCTCGTCCTGGGCGACTGGTCCGGCGCGCTCGGCATCGGGGCCGAGCAGGTCGCCGCCGCGCCCCGGCTCGCGTTCGTACAGCAGCCGAGCGTCGGCACCGACTCGCTCGACCCGGACGCGCTCGCGGCGGCCGGCGTACCGCTGTCGAACGCGGCCGGCGCCAACGCGACCAGCGTCGCCGAGTGGTGCGTCGGCGCCGCGTTCGCCGGGCTGCGCTCGCTCGCGTGGGCGGACGCGCGGCTACGCGCGGGCGAGTGGCCGCAGCTCGCGGTGAGCCAGCGCGGCGGGGGAGAGCTGGCCGGCCGCCGGGTCGGGATCGTCGGCATGGGCGACATCGGCCGGGCCTGCGCGTCGCGGTTCGTCGCCCTCGGCGCCGACGTCGCGCACTGGAGCCGGCGGCAGCGGTTGGCGGAGGAGGCCGGCGGTGCGCGCTGGCTGCCGCTCGACGAGCTGCTCGCGCACAGTCAGTTACTCGTCCTCGTCGTCGCGCTCGCACCGGAGACCCGCGGGCTGGTCGACGGGGCCGCGCTCGCCCGGCTGCCGCAGGGCGCGTACGTCGTCAATGCCGCGCGGGGTGGTGTGCTCGACGAGGAGGCGCTGCTCGACGCGGTCCGCTCCGGCCACCTCGCCGGTGCGGCGCTCGACGTCTACGCGACCGAGCCGCTGCCGGCCGGCTCGCCGCTGCGCGACGACGACCGCATCCTGCTCTCGCCGCACGCCGCGGGCGCGTCCCGCGAGGCGCAGGGCCGGCTGATCTCGCTGGTCGTCGACAACGTCCGGCGCGCGGTGTCCGGCGAGCCGGTGCTGCACGTCGTGAACGGCATCGACCCGCTCATTCGCCGGAGAGGCTGACCTCCAGCCGGCCGCCGCTGGTCCGTGTCTCGAACCGGTGCTGCGGCGAGGTCGCCGGCCCGTGCCGGACCGCGCCGTCGGCCAGCCGGAACGTCGAGCCGTGCCACGGGCAGACGATGCAGCCCTGGCCGGCGTCCACGGTGAACTCGCCGTCGGACAGCGGCCCCGATAGGTGCGAGCACTTGTTGGACAGGACGTCGACGTGCTGCCCGCGCCGTACGACGAGCAGGTCGACGCCCTCCACCGTGCGCTTCGCCGGCGCGCCGTCGGGAAACTCGTCGAGCGTGCCGATGTCGTGCCAGCCGCCGGGGAACAGGTCGGGGATGTCGGCGCCGTGGTTCGCGCCGGCACCCTGCCGGAACGCGAGGTGGCCGCCGAGGTAGCCGCCGGCCGTCATCGCCGCGAGGCCGGCGTACGCGAGCGCCTTGCCGCGGACCTTGCGGCCGCGCATCCGGGCGCCGAGCGACGCGGTGTAGAAGCCGAGCGCGACGACGTTCGCGGCCGCGTGGATGACACCGACCCGCTGGTGCGGGCCGTGCAGGTCGGACCAGTCGGCCAGCCCGGTGAGCGCGGTCGGTACGGCGGCGGCGCAGCCGGTCGCGATCAGCGTGCTCGCGCCGATGCCGGTGCCGGGTACGACGTCGAGCACCGCGGCCGCGGACCACGCGCCGATCGGTATGTCGGTCAGCACCGGGTGCAGCGGGTGGCCGAGCCACACGCCGTTGAGAGCGTCGCGAAGCCCTTGCGCCGCAAGGACTTTCTGGGTCGCGGCCCGAAGGCCTTTGACGACGGGGTCGAGGGCCGAGGTCCGCTCGATCCGGTCGACGACGTCGGTGACGGGCGCGGTCGTGGTCGGCATACCCCTGTCGTGCGCCGACCCGGCGGTCGGCAAACGTAAGGTGAACCAATGAGCCGGCTCGCGGTCGTCACCGCGCTGCGTTCCCCCGACCTGGCCGCCGCCGTCGGCGACCTCACCGCTTACCTCGCCCGGTGCGGGCTCGCGGTCGACCCGTCGATGTCTACGGACGCCGACGTGGTCCTCGTCTGGGCGGACGAGCGGCTGGCCGACGACGTGGTCGCCGGCCTGCTTGCCCGCGCGGCCGGCGGGGTGCCGGTGCTGCTCGCCGGCCCAACGCTCGAGGCCAACCTCGACCACGGCGCGCTGGTCGACGCGGCCGGCGTCGTCGCGGGCCGCGGCACGCCGACGCACGAGTGTCGGCTGCGTCCCGGCCCGCAGGCGGGCGAGGTCGCGCACCGCCTCGACGGCGACCTCGTCGTGACCGACCGCTGGCTCGAGCTCGACAAGACCCGCGACGACGTCGACGTACTGATGACCGCGATGACCGGTCTCACCGCGCACGCCGTACTCACCTGGCGGCCCGCGACGCGGGTCGGATTCTGTACGACGGCAACCGCGGCCGCGACGGTCCGCGACCCCGCGGTGCAGCGGCTGGTGCACCGGTGGGTACGGCGCGCGCTCGGGGTCGCCGACGGCCCGCCGGTGCGGGTCGGCATCCTCGGTTACGGCGCGATCGGGCACGAGCACAGCGCGGCCATCGCGTCGGTCGAGGGGCTGGTGCTCGCCGGGGTCTGCGACAAGAGCGCGGAGCGGGTCGCGGCGGCGCGGGCGTTCGCGCCCGGGGTGACGGCGTACGACGACGGCGACGCGCTGCTGGCGTCGCCCGACGTCGACCTGGTCGTCGTGTCGACGCCACCCAACACGCATGCCGAGTGGGCGCTGCGCGCGCTCGGCGCGGGCAAGCACGTCGTCGTCGAGAAGCCGTTCTGCCTCACCACGGCGGAGGCCGACGAGATGACCGGCGCGGCGGCGCGGGCGGGCCGGTCGATCACCGTCTACCAGAACCGTCGCTGGGACGCCGACTACCTCACGGTGAAGCGGCTGGTGCGCTCGGGCGCGATCGGCGACGTCTTCCACTACGAGTCGTTCGTCGGCGGCTATGGCCACCCGTGCAACTTCTGGCACTCCGACGAGGAGGTCAGCGGCGGCGCGGTCTACGACTGGGGCTCGCACTTCCTCGACTGGATCCTCGACCTGCTCCCGGCGCCGGTCGCGTACGTGACCGCGGCGGCGCACAAACGGCGGTGGCACGACGTCACGAACGCCGACCACTCGCGGGTGACCATCGCGTTCGCCGACGGGGTCGAGGCGGAGTTCGTGCACTCGGATCTCGCTGCTGCGATGAAGCCGAAGTGGTACGTGCTCGGCACCGACGGCGCGATCGTCGGGCACTGGCGGCACGAGCGGGTCGTGAGCCGCAGCGCCATCGGTACGTTGGTCGAGGACCCGCTCGCGGCGTCCGAGTCGCCGGCCCGGATCACGTTGCACGCGGCCGACGGGTCGGTGACCGACGTCGCGGTCAGGCCCGCGCCGCGGGTGCCGTTCCACCGCGAGCTCGCCGACCAGTTGCTTTCCGGTGCGCCGATGTCGGTCACCGCGGCCGGCTCGCGCCGCAACATCTCGGTGATGGAGGCGGCGACGCTCTCGGCGCGCGACGGCGGCCGGCCGGTGACACCGCTCTGACCGTCCGCTGGGGTTTCCTCGGTGCCGGCTGGATCGCGGGGCGCGCGCTCGCGCCCGCCGTACATGCCGCGTCCGGGGCCGAGCTGTATGCGGTCGCGAGCCGCGACGCTTCGCGCGCCGCGGCGTTGCGGCCGACCGGGCCGGTGTACGGCGACTACGCCGCGCTGCTCGCCGACCCGCTCGTCGACGCGGTGTACATCTCGCTGACCAACGACGTGCACGCGTCGTGGTCGATGCACGCCCTCGCCGCCGGCAAGCACGTGCTGTGCGAGAAGCCGCTCGCGATGACCGCGACGGAGGTCGACGCGATGGCGGCCGCCGCGGCGGAGTCCGGCCGGCTACTCGTCGAGGCCTCGTGGTACCGCTGGCACCCGCGGGTGCGCATGGCCGAGCAGCTCGTCCGCGACGGCGCCATTGGCGCGGTCCGGCACGTCGCCGCCGGCTTCACGTTCGACGGCCGGCTCGACGGCAACTACCGGCTCGATCCGGCGCGCGGTGGCGGCGCGCTGTACGACGTCGGCTGCTACGCGGTGTCCGCGGCGCAGTGGGCGTTCGGCGGCGCCCCGGTGCGTGGCGTCGCGGCCCGGCAGCGGCTCGGGCCGACCGGCGTCGACCTCACGACCGAGGCGGTGCTGTCGTTCGACGCGGGCGACGCGGAGATCCGGGCCGGCATCAGCGAGCCGCCGCGGCAGTGGCTGGTCGTCACCGGCGACGCCGGCGAGATCGAGCTGCCGGGCCCGGCGTACACGGCGTGGGTCGACGACGAGACCGTGCTGCTGGTCTCGGACGGGACGCGAACCCGCCGGGTCCCGGTGCCCGCCGTCGACGCCTACCGGGTCATGGTCGAGGAGGTGTCCGCCGTCGTCGCGGGTGGTGACGGCTGGCTGCTGCCGCTGCCGGAGTCGCGGGCAACCGCCGCGGTGCTGGACGCCTGCTTCGCGGCCGCCCGCAGCCACTAGATGTACTCGGCCACGAGGTTGGTGACTGACCGGCGTGGCTTGTTGATCATGCGAAGACCTCCGGGTGCGGTGGAGATGCCTGTCTTCACCAGCCGGAGGTCTTCGTGGCTCACGCTAATGCTCGGTTG
>JAVEEI010000086.1 GCA_030840525.1 Frankiaceae bacterium | reverse complement strand
AGCTTCCGTCACAGGCCAATCCTACCGGTAGTCGGATTCGACCTGAGCGTACAGCGAGAGGCCGGTGTTTCCAGGTGTCGCGGCACTATCTGTGGCCGAGTCTGCTCGCGTGGTTCCTGTTGATACTCACCCTCGTCCGCGTCCAGTCCCTCGTGTTCTCCGCCGCGTGGATTCCGCCGCACGCCGACGCGTTCATTGCTGAAGTGCAGAAATCCGACAGCGCCCGCGCGGGCGACCCGGAGGCGCTCTGGGAGATCTACAAGCGGTTGGGTGGCGGCTTCTTTCCTTTCGGCATCAAGTCGTATCGGCTTGCCGCGGCTGCGCGCCGGCAGCGACGGCTGGTCCCGCGTATCGGGCTCGCGACGTTGCGGACCGCATGGCGCTTCTTCAACTACGTCCCTTGGGTGTCGGCCGTAATCGTGGTGATGGCCCACCTACCGGTGAGCCTCAGCCGGACCCAGTCGGAGTTGTTCGCGGTCACCGGCTGCTTGCTGATGTTCGGCACGATTGTCATCGCCATGGAGGGACTCCTCGCCGCGCGCTGCCTCGGTGCGTGGGCGTCGATCTACCACCGCTTCCCCAAGCCGGGCCAGGCCGGCGGCCGGGCGCGCGCGGCGGAGTACTACCTGCTCGTCGGCGGCAGCATCTTCGCGGTGATGGCTAGCTGGGCGTCGATTGATCTGTCAGCCGCAAGGCTGCACGGCTTCCCGAGCATCGATCCCCATGCATCGGTGGCAACTGTGGTCGGCTTGTCCCTCCAGGCCGCGTTCACGGGGCTGCTCACCTTCTCCGGCCCGGACCCGAGGCACGTGCTCGGATACCTGGTCCACGACCTCGGAATCCTGCAGTCGATCGCCTACGTCGGGGTCCTGCTGCAGATCATCCTCGCCCTCGACGACGCGCCTCGCCGCACCGAACCCGGTGTCACGGGCGGCGGCCTGTCCCAGCCGCGGGTGGACGACAGGCAACCAACCGTCCGAACCAAGGTGCACAGCCGGTGGGTGGTTGCGGCAGCATTGGGTGTCTACGTCGTCGTGCAGTTGCTGGAACATCACGGCGGCGTGATCAGACCGTGAGGTACGGGCGTTGGGGGTGCAGAAGCGTGGTGTCGGAGGGGGGACTTGAACCCCCACGCCCGTTAAAGGGCACTAGCACCTCAAGCTAGCGCGTCTGCCATTCCGCCACTCCGACGTGAGCGCAAACGAGCCTACCCGAACGACGACCTACGCCGCCGCATACTGCCGCGCCAGCGCCAGCACCATCTGCACGTACCAGTCCGCGTGGTTGTAGTGGAAGATCGCGTTCGCCAGCGCGTTCGGGCCGGTGCTCGCGCCGTTCGCGCACAGGTACCGCGCCGCCGTGTAGATCGCGTCCGCCGGGTCCATGATCGACGCGACCCCATCGTGGTCGCCGTCCACCGCATACGCCGCGAAGGTCGCCGGCAGGAACTGCATCGGCCCCATCGCCCCGGCGTACGACGTCGACGTGTCCCGCCCGTGCCCGCTCTCCACCTGCCCGATCGCCGCCAGCACCGTCCACGACAGCCCGGGGCACATCGCCGCGGCACCCTTTCGGTACAGCGCCATGTACGCCGGTGCCGCCGGCATCATCCGCATCGACGCGATCCGGTCCGACGTGATGACCGAGAACGCGCTCGACTGCGCCTGCAGCGCCAGCTCGGCTGCGCGGACGGCGGCCGCGTGCGAGCGCGCCTGGCCGAGCAGCCGCTGCTCGTCGGCGAGGAGTGACAAGACGCGCACCGCGGCCGCGCCGACCGTGCGCTCGGTCGCGATCCGTGCCTGCGCGCGTCGTGACGCCGCGGCCGTCGCCGCGTCGGCCTGCGCCGACACGCGGCTCACCTGCGACACGACGGTCTGCCCGGCCGCGACGAGGTGCTGTACGACGACCGCCTGCTCGGCGAGCGCGTTCGGGTCCTCGGCGTCGATCAGTGTTGCGTACAACGCGACCGGCCCGCCCGACTCGTACAGCGCCCGTACCCGCCCGTCCACCTGCGCCTGCTGGGCCGCGGCCGTGGCCGCGATCTGGTCGCGTGCCTGTCCGTCGAGGATCTCGGTGTTCACGCTGTCGGCGACGCCGGCGAGGGCTTCGTCGTACGCCTTCTCCGCCGCCGCGACCTGGCGCTGGATCGTCTGGATCCGGGCGAGGAGCTGCTTCACCTTCTGGTCGGCTTGTCCGGACGTCTCGGCCGACGCCGGCGCCGCCAGCGACAGTACGACGCAGCCGCCGACGCACGCCGCCGCCAGGCGGGCACGCCGAAGCCGCGCGAGAGTCCTCACTCAGGACGAATCGGCCCGTCTCGTCCCTAGCTGTAGCGCGCGGTCCCGCGCGGTAGCGTGAGCACGCCACCCGGCACGACTCAGGGAGACCGACATGCGCCGCCCGATCCTCGCCCGCTCCGTCGTCGCCACGGCGGCTGCCGCGCTCGTGCTCGCCGGCTGCGGCGGCGGTGCGGCGACCACTTCCTCCAAGGACCCGAAGACCGCCTTCAGCACCGGCATCGACAACCTGAAGGACACCGACGTCCTGACCGTCAAGCTCAAGTTCGACACGACGGCCGACAAGCTCCAGGGCTTCGCCAAGGAGAACGGCGACACGTTCGACCCGGCACTCGCCAAGGACATCGCGACCGGCGAGATCGTCCTCGAGACGAAGACCCTCAACGGCAAGAAGCTCAGCGAGATCAAGGCCAACGAGTCCAACCAGACGGCCGTCCGCTTCGCCTTCAGCGACAACGGGAACACGTACGCCGAGATCCGCTCGCGCGACGACTCCCTCTACCTGCGCGCGGACGTCAAGGGCCTGCTCGACCTGTTCGGGAAGTCGAAGACGTACGCCGAGATCCAGGCGCGCGCGAGCACATTGCCCGCGTTCGTGAAGGCGTTCGTGGCCAACGAGTGGGTCTCGCTCAACCTCGGCGTGCTGAAGTCGCTCGCCGGCCAGTTGGGCGGCGGCGCGGCCTCGCCCAACCCGGCGCAGATGCAGAAGCTCTTCGCCGACCTCAAGGCCGTGATCGGCACCGACGTCACGGTCACGCGCGTCGGCACCGACGACAGCGGCGACCACCTCGCCCTGGCCACGCAGTCGCGCAAGTTCGTCACCGACCTGCTCCAGGCCGCCGGCGGCGCCATCCCGGCCGCGGGGCTGGCGCTGGGCAAGTTCGACCCGACCAAGGTCCCGGACCACACCATCAAGGTCGACGCCTGGGTGAAGGACGGCGCGCTTGCGAAGGTCTCGTTCGACCTCGTGCAGTTCGCGAAGCCAGGAGAGGCCAAGCCGGGCGACTCGCTGCCGCTGGTCATGACCCTCGACCGCTCCGGCGACGACATCAGCAAGCCGGACACGTCGACGCCGGTCGACCTCTCCCAGCTCGGCTCGCTGCTCGGCGGGCTCGGCGCCTGACGGTGCTGCGATGAGCGCCGGACTGACCGCAGCCGCGGACGACGAGGTCGTCGAGCTCTGCCGCGAGCTCATCCGGATCGACTCGACCAACCCGACCAGCAACGAGCGGGCCGCGGCCGAGAAGGTCGCCGAGTGGCTCACCGACGCGGGCCTCACGCCGGAGGTCTACGAGTCGGAGCCGGGCCGCGCGTCGACGGTCGCGCGCTGGGCCGGCGAAGACCCCAGCCGGCCCGCGCTGCTCATCCACGGCCACCTCGACGTCGTACCGGCCGACGCGTCCGACTGGCAGGTCGACCCGTTCGGCGGCGAGGTCAAGGACGGCTGCGTCTGGGGCCGCGGCGCCGTCGACATGAAGGACATGGACGCGATGACCCTCGCGGTCGTCCGCGACTGGGCCCGCCAGGGTCGCCGGCCGCCGCGCGACGTCGTCCTCGCGTTCGTCGCCGACGAGGAGGCCGGCGGCGTGTACGGCGCCCGCCACCTCGTCGACAACCACGCCGACCTGTTCGAGGGCTGCACCGAGGCCATCAGCGAGGTCGGCGGCTTCAGCATCACCGTCGCCGGCCGCCGGCTGTACGCGATCGAGACCGCGGAGAAGGGCATCGCCTGGCTCACCCTCGTCGCGAAGGGACGGGCCGGGCACGGCTCGATGCTCAACGACGACAACGCGGTTACCGCGCTGGCCGAGGCCGTCGCGCGGGTCGGCCGGCACCAGTGGCCGGTCGAGCTGACCCCCGCGGTCGAGGAGTTCCTCCGCGCGGTGTGCGAGGCGCTCGGCATCGGCTTCGACCCGGACGACGTCGACGGCATCCTCGCGAAGCTCGGGCCGGTCGCGAAGATGGTCGGCGCGACCGTCCGGCACACCACCAACCCGACGATGCTCGACGCCGGCTACAAGCACAACGTGATCCCGCAGACGGCGACGGCGTACATCGACTGCCGGTTCCTACCCGGCGGCGAGGAGCGGTTCCACGCGACCCTCGCCGAGCTCGTCGGGCCGGACGTCGCGATCGAGGTCCTGCACGGCGACGCGGCGTACGAGACCTCGTTCGACGGGCCGCTCGTCGACGCCATGTCGGCGGCGCTGCTCGCCGAGGACCCCGACGGCAGGCCGGTGCCCTACTGCCTCTCCGGCGGCACCGACGCGAAGTCGTTCGCGCGGCTCGGCATGCGCTGCTTCGGCTTCTCGCCGCTGCGGCTGCCGGCCGAGCTGGACTTCGCCGGCATGTTCCACGGCGTCGACGAGCGGGTGCCGATCGACGGCCTGCGGTTCGGTACGCGGGTGCTGTCGCGGTTCCTCGCGCTCAGCTAGCCAGCGTCGAGCGCACTCGCAGAATGCGCCGCCGCAGCACGACCCGGCGGCTGCCGTCCGGGTAGAGCCGCAGCCGGTCGAGCTCCCAGTGCCCGTACTCCGCGGCGTCGGTGAGCACCCGCTGCGCGACCTGCCGCGTGGTGCCGCGCGGCAGCCACATGCGCTGGTACTCGTAGTCCGCCATCGCCGTTCACGTTACGACGAAAGCAGCCGCGCGAGTCGGGTTCGCCGAGGTCGCGCGCCGACCTCGCGCACGCCGCGGGCCACCGCCGCGCCGGCCGCGTGCACGATGGACAGGTGCCGCTGCGCGCGGGTCAGCGCGGTGTAAACGAGCGGCCGCGAGAGCATCCCGCTCGCCTCCGGCGGCAGCACCACGACGACGGCCGGCCACTCCGAGCCCTGCGCCCGGTGTACCGTCACCGCCCACCCGTGCACGAGGTCCGACACGGCCTTCGGCGGTACGACGACCGGCCCGCCGGCGAAGTCGACGGTGAGCGAGCCCTCGACGATGCCGGTGACGACGCCGACCTCGCCGTTGGCGAACCCGTCGTCGAGATGGTTGGCGGTCGCGACGACGCGGTCGCCCACGTCGAACCCGTGCACCGTGCCCGAGCCGGGGTTGAGCCTCGCCTTCAGCACCGCGTTGAGCGACTGCGTGCCGGCCGGGCCGCGGTGCACCGGCGTGACGACCTGCACGTCCGCGGGCTGGATCGACAGCGCGCGCGGGATCGCGTCGGTGACGAGTTGCACGACGCGGTGCGCGGCCTCCGCCGAGGACGACGCGCCGACGAGCACCACCTCGCGGGTTGGGTCGTCGACCGCGGGCAACGTACCGGTGCGCACGGCCGCGCCGAGGCGCGCGATGGTCCCGCCTTCGGCCTGCCGGTGCAGCGTCGTCAGCTCGACCGCCGGGACCGCCTTGCTGTCGAGGATGTCGCCGAGCACGCGCCCCGGCCCGATCGACGGAAGCTGCGCCGGGTCGCCGACGAACAGTACGTGCGTCCCGTCCGCGCACGCGTCGACGAGCGCGGCGGCCAGCTCCACGTCGAGCATCGACGTCTCGTCGACCACCACGATGTCGGCGTCGATCGGCCACGACTCGCCACGCAGGAACTGGCTCCCGCCGTCGTTGCCGCTGCCGCGCTGCGCGCCGAGCAGCCGGTGCAGCGTGTGCGCGTCGTGCCCGGTCAGCTCTTCGAGCCGCTTGGCCGCCCGGCCGGTCGGCGCCGCGAGCGCGACGCGTTTTCCCTTTGCTTTAGCCAAATCCACGACGGCGGCGACGGTCCGGCTCTTGCCGGTACCGGGGCCGCCGTGCAGCACGCACACCCCGTGCACCGCGACCGCCTCGACCGCCTCGCGCTGTGCCGGGTCGAGCCCTTCCTCGACCGCCGCGACGTCTCGCGCCGTACCGACTGGTGCCGCCGTCGCGAGCAGCCGCTGCAACCCTTCGGCGACCGTCTCCTCGGCCATCGCGTACCGCGCCAGCCCGACCAGGTCGCCGTCCGCGACGACGACGCCGTCGTCGAGCGCGGCCTCGATCGCCGTTGCCGGGTCGGGTACGTCGAGCCCGCCGAGGGCGGCCGCGAGCATGTCCCGCGGCAGCACCGTGTGCCCGTCGCGGGCCGAGCGGGCGAGCACGTACGCGGTGAACGCGCGGCCCCGTCTCGGGTCGTCCTTCGACGGCCGTTCGGCGAGCGTCCGGAGCGCGAACGCGTCGACCTGCCGCGGCTCGACCATGCCGGTGTCGAGCAGCCGCCACGGGTCGCGCGCGAACGCCGACGCGGCGCCGCTGCCGAGCGCGTCGACGACCGGTCCGGCCGCACGTACCGGCAGCCCGGCTGCATGCAGCATCTCGGCGACGGCATACCTCGGTTGCACGTCGACGAATGCCTTCGCCAGCTTCTCCGCCTTCTTCCCGGCGATGCCGTCGATGGTGAGCAGCGCGGTCGTCGTGACGTCGTCCGGCGAGTTGATGCCGGCCGCGGGCAGCTTCTCCGCGGTCGCCCGGCCGAGCCCCGGCCACAACCCCGCCGCGCAGAACGCCGCGAACACCGAATCGGCCACGCCGCCGACCTTAGTTACCGGCGGGACCGACCGGGAAGCAGACGAGTGCCCACGGCTTGTCGTCGACGCGGGTCAGCAGCACGACCGCGTGCCGGGAGCCGCGCGGCTTGAGCCGCCGGCGCAGGTCGTCGACATCGCCGGCCAGCCCGCGGCGACGCAGGTCCACCGCGCCGACGTCGAGGCGTCGTAGCTCGGCGCCGAGCGGCTTCACCCCGAACGGCAGGCTGGCCGCGACCTCTAACAACCGCCCGTACGGCGTCGCCGTCGGCGAGTCCATGGACAGGAACGCGATCCGCTCGTCGATCTGCCACGCGTCGCCGAGCAGCGCGGCAAGATCCGCGACCGCGCCGGCGCGAGTGACGGCGGGCGACGGGTCGACGACGTACCGGCCGGGAGCGCGTACTTCAGCCTGCGGGGTCGACGGATCCGCCGCCAGGGACACTCCGGCCGGCAACACCGTCGCGCGACGAGCTGCCGTCGCCCAGGCGGGCGACCAGAGGCACGCCTCTTTCAGGTCGCGCCCGTCGGCGACGAACTCGACCTCCCACCCGGGCGCCACCGCAGAGAGCGGCAAGCCCGGCGCCGCCTTCACGACGACGCGCGCGACCGGCAACGAGAAGCACCACTCCAGCGGCGGGTCCGAGCCGCCGCGCCGGTCGCCCGCCCGCCGCGCGGGGTCGACGTACACCGCGTCGACCCCGTCGAGCCGCACGTCGCGGACGTCCGCGACCGCGACGGCCGCGCCGGAGTTGTGTCGCGCGCACCACGCGTGCGTCTCGTCGCGGTCGACGCCGACGGCGCGTACGCCGGCCGCGACGATCTCGCGTAGGTCGCTGCCGATGCCGCAGCACAGGTCGACGGCGGACGTTGCCGAGGCCGCGACCCGCGCGGCCCGGTGCCGCGCGACGGCGGTCGATGTCGCCTGCTCCAGACCGGCGGCGGTCAACACCATCGCGTCCGCGTCGCGCAGCCGCGACGACGCCCGCGCGCGCAACGCCGCCTGCTCGGTCGCCGCCGCGACCAGGTCGGCCGGCCAGGTCGACCGCAGCGAGGTCGCGACCTGCAGGTCGCCGGGCACTACAGCGGCGGCCAGCTCCGGTGCCGCCGCCAGCAGGCGCAGCACCGCCGGCGTCAGGACCGTGACCACGCCTCCGGGTAGCCGACGGCCGGCGTCGACACGTCGTCGAGCGCGGCCTGGATCTCGTCCGGCAACGTGACGTCGTCGGCGTCGAGCGAGCCCTTCAGTTGGCCGGACGTGCGCGCGCCGACGATCGGCGCGACGACGCCGGGCCGGTCGCGCACCCACGCCAGCGCGACCGCGAGCGGCGACACACCGAGACCGTCGGCCGCCGTCATCACCGCGCCGACGATCCGCTGCGCGCGGTCGTCGAGGTACGGCGCGACGAAACGCTGGTAGTCGGGCGACGCGGCGCGCGAGTCGGCCGGCGTACCGGCGCGGTACTTGCCGGTGAGCACGCCGCGCCCGAGTGGTGACCACGGCAGGATGCCGATGCCGAGGTCCAGCGCGGCCGGCACGACCTCCCGCTCGATGCCGCGCTGCAGCAGCGAGTACTCCATCTGCGTCGACACGATCGGCGCGCGGCCCGGCCACGCGCGCTGCCACGTCGCCGCCTTCGCGGTCTGCCAGCCGTTGTAGTTGCTGATGCCGGCGTAGCGGACCCGGCCGCTCGACACCGCAGTGTCGATCGCGGCGAGCGTCTCGTCGAGCGGCGTCAGCCCGTCGAACGCGTGCAGCTGCCAGAGGTCGACGTACGGCGTCTGCAACCGTTCGAGCGACGCGTCGAGGGCGGTAAGAAGGTGCCCGCGGGACGCGTCTCGGCCGCGGTCTTTGCCGCGCCGGCTGACCGCCTTCGTCGCGACGACGACGTCCTCGCGCTGTACGACGCCTTGCAGCAGACGGCCGACGACGCGCTCGCTCTCGCCCTCGACGTAGACGTCGGCGGTGTCGACGAGCGTGCCGCCGGCGTCGACGAACAACTTGAGCTGGCTGGACGCGTCGTCCTCGTCGGTGTCACGGCCCCAGGTCATCGTGCCGAGAGCCAGGCGCGAGACGTAGAGCCCGGTCGCGCCGAGCCGTCGCTGCTCCATCCCGCGACCCTATCGGCCGCGCCGCCGGCGACCGGCCCACTAGGCTCCGGCCATGAAACTCGGGTTGAACCTCGGCTACTGGGGTCTGGTCTCCGGCGACGACAACATGGCGATGGTCGCGGAGGCGGAGCGCCTCGGCTACTCGGTCGTGTGGTGCGCGGAGGCGTACGGCAACGACGCGGCGACGGTGCTCACGTGGATCGCGGCGAAGACCGAGCGCATCGACGTCGGCTCGGCCATCTTCCAGATCCCGGCGCGGACGCCGGCGATGACAGCGATGACCGCGGCGACGATCGACACGCTCTCCAACGGCCGGTTCCGGCTCGGCCTCGGCGTGTCCGGCCCGCAGGTGTCCGAGGGCTGGCACGGCGCGAAGTTCGACAAGCCGATCGGCCGCACCCGCGAGTACGTCGACATCATCCGGCTCGCGTTCGCGCGCGAGCGGGTCAAGTACGACGGCGACCACTACACGCTGCCGTTGCCGGACGGTCCCGGCAAGGCGCTCAAGATGATCATCCATCCGGTGCGCGAGTACATGCCGATCTACCTCGCCGCGATCGGGCCGAAGAACCTCGAGCTCGCGGGGGAGAAGTGCGACGGCTGGCTGGCCATCTTCTACGACCCCGAGTTCGCCACCGAGCAGCACGCGTCGATCCGCACCGGGATGGAACGCGCCGGCCGCACCGGCGTGCCGTTCGACGTCACGCCGACGGTGCCGGTCGTCGTCGGCGACGACGTCAAGGCGTGCGCGGACCCCGTACGGGGCTATGCCGCGCTGTACATCGGCGGCATGGGCTCGCGCGAGCAGAACTTCTACAACCGCCTCGCCGCGCGGATGGGTTACGAGAAGGAAGCGAAAGAGATCCAGGACCTGTACCTCGACCGCAAGTACGTCGAGGCGGGTGCCGCGGTGCCGTTCGAGTTCATCGACCGCACGTCGTTGCTCGGCTCGGTCGAGCGGATGGCCGAGAAGATGCAGGCGCTCGCGGCGGCCGGCGTCACGACGCTGAACATCTCCGGCTACGGCGCCACGCAGGACGAGCGGATCGCGACGCTGCGGACCGCGGCGGAGGCGCTGGAGAAGTCAGGCGTGGGGGACTGAGGTCGCGATCTCGGCGCGGAGCTGCTCGAGGTTGCGCAACGTGTGGGTGAGGACCGCGCGGTCGCACTCGCCGGCGTCGCCCGACGACAGCAGCTGCCGAAGGCGCGCGATGCGTTCCTCGACCTCGACCATCTCGCCTGCTCCCCACTGAGTCCGGGTGCCGTTGCCGTTCCAACGAGTCAGACTCGCCAGAAGTGACGTGGTTACATGTCGGCGCGACATTCGGCGAGGTTGAGGGTTCTCGATCATGACGACGGTTCTGCTCGTCCGGCACGGCGTGACCGACGCCAACCGAGGCGGCGTGCTGGCCGGCTGGTCGCCGGGTGTGCACCTCGCCGACCAGGGCCGGGAGCAGGCGGCCGCGCTCGCCGCCCGGCTCGCGCCGGTGCCGGTCGCCGCGATCGTGTCCAGCCCGCTCGACCGCTGCGTCGAGACGGCGGCGGCGATCGCGTCCGGGCGTGACCTCGAGGTCGAGACCGACGACGACCTGGGCGAGTGCAAGTACGGCGACTGGACCGGGCAAGAGCTCAAGAAGCTCGCCAAGGACCCGCTCTGGAAGGTCGTGCAGGCACACCCGAGCGCGGTGACGTTCCCCGGCGGCGAGGCGTTGCGCGTCACCCAGGCGCGGGCGGTCGCCGCGGTCCGGCGGGTCAATGAGCGGCTCGGCCCGGACGCGACCTGGGTCGCGGTGAGCCACGGCGACGTCATCAAGGCGCTGCTCGCCGACGCGTTCGGCCTGCATCTCGACCTGTTCCAGCGGATTCAGGTCGACCCGTGCTCGCTGTCGGTGGTCCGCTACACGACGCTGCGGCCGTTCGTCGTACGGGTCAATGACCTCGGCGGCGCGGTCGACGACCTGCGGCCGCCGGCGAAGAAGTCGCGGGCGAAGCGGTCGTCGTCCGACGCGGTCGTCGGTGGCGGCGCCGGTACGCCGTGACGGCCACATAGGCTGAGGCGATGCCCGGCCAGCTGTTCGAATTCGACCCGCCCGAGCGATTCGTCGCGGGCACCGTGGGCCAGCCCGGCGAGCGGACCTTCTTCCTCCAGGCGAGCGGCGCCGGCCGGCTGGTCTCGGTCGCGCTCGAGAAGGTCCAGGTCGCCGCGCTGGCGGAGAAGCTCGACGAGCTGCTCGACGAAGTACGCCGCCGGCAGGGCAGCGACTCGTCGGTGCCGGCCGCCGCGACCATCGACCTCGAAGACGTCGCACCGCTGGCCACGCCGGTCGAGGAGGAGTTCCGCGTCGGCACCCTCGCGCTGGCGTGGGACGACGAGGCCGGCCAGGTCATCGTCGAGGCACAGTCCGCCGACCCGCAGGCCACCGGCGAGCCCGAGGTCGCGGTGGCGGGGGCCGAGTTCACCGGCGACCTGCTGCGCGTGCGCATCTCGCCGGAGGCGGCGCGGGCGTTCTCCAAGCGCGCGCAGCGCGTCGTCGCGGCCGGCCGCCCGCCGTGCCCGCTGTGCGGCAACCCGCTCGACGCGGAAGGGCACGTGTGCCCGCGCCAGAACGGTCACCACGGGCCGCGCTGACGTGCCGCTCGACGTCCCCGACGTGCTCCGCCTGCTCCGCGACGGCGAGCTGTCCGTCGAAGGCCGGCTGTACGACGCGTCGAACGCGACGCTGTACTGCACGGTCACGCTCGACGGGGTCACGGCCGCGTGCGTGCACAAGCCGGTCGTGGGGGAGCGGCCGCTGTGGGACTTCCCCGACGGGACGCTCGCCTACCGCGAGGTCGCGGCGTACGTCGTCTCGGAAGCGACCGGCTGGGACATCGTGCCGCCGACGGCGCTGCGCGAAGGACCGTTCGGGGTCGGCATGTGCCAGCTCTGGATCGACGTCGAGGAGGGCGTCGACCTCGCCGCGCTCGCGCGCAGCGACCACCCGCAGCTGCGCCGGATGGCGGTGTTCGACGCGGTCGTGAACAACGCCGACCGCAAGGGCGGGCACCTGCTGCCGACACCCGACGGGCACATCTACGGCGTCGACCACGGCGTGTGCTTCTCCGTCGACGACAAGCTGCGCACGCTGCTGTGGCGGTGGCGCGGCAAGCCGCTGACCGACGAGGCGGTCGACGTACTCAGCGGGCTGCGGGCGCAGCTCGAAGGCTCGCTCGGCGACGCGCTGTCCGGCCTGCTGCACCGCGACGAGGTACTCGCGACCGTCGACCGGGTCGACCGGTTGCTGACCAAGCGCCGGCACCCGCAGCCGAGCGACGAGTGGCCACCGGTGCCCTGGCCGCCGTTCTGACGCTGCCACGAAACGGCCGCACCGCCGACACTAGGCTCGGCACGTGGAATCGTGGCCGTCGCCCGCCGTCCCGCGGCTCGCCGACCTCGGCTTCGGCGATGCCGCGCCGCCGCGGGTGCGCGACACGTCGACCGGCGAGCTACGCGCCGTCGAGGGCCGCGACGGCGTCGTGCGCATGTACGTCTGCGGCATCACGCCGTACGACGCGACGCATCTCGGCCACGCGGCGACGTACCTGCTGTTCGACCTCGTGCAGCGCGCGTGTCTCGACGCGGGGCGCGAGGTCCGGTACGTGCAGAACGTCACCGACATCGACGACCCATTGCTCGAACGCGCGGTGCAGACCGGGCAGGACTGGCGCGCGATCGCGCTGCGCGAGACCGCGCTGTTCCGCGACGACATGGCGGCGCTGCGGGTGATCCCGCCGACGGAGTACGTCGGCGCGGTCGAGGCGATCCCCGACATCGTCGACATCGTCACGCGGCTGCGCGAGCGCGGTGCGGCGTACGACCTCGACGGCGACGTGTACTTCTCGGTCGCGTCGGCCGCCGGTTTCGGCGCGGTCGGTCACTACTCGGCGGAAGTGATGCTGCGGCTGTCGGCCGAGCGAGGCGGCGACCCGGACCGGCCGGGCAAGAAGGACCCGCTCGACTGCCTGTTGTGGCAGGCGGCGAAGCCCGGCGAGCCGTCGTGGGACTCGCCGCTCGGTGCCGGCCGGCCCGGCTGGCACGTCGAGTGCGCGGCGATCGCGCTGCGCCATCTCGGCGACCAGATCGACGTCAACGGCGGCGGCTCGGACCTCGTGTTCCCGCACCACGAGCTCAGCGCCGCCGAGGCCGAGGTCGTCACCGGCACGCCGCCGTTCGCGCGTGCGTACGTGCACCAGGCGATGGTGGGCTACGAGGGCGAGAAGATGTCGAAGTCGCGCGGCAACCTCGTGTTCGTCTCGCGGCTGCGGGCCGCGGGCGTCGACCCGATGGTGATCCGGCTCGCGCTGCTCGCGCACCGGCACGACACCGACTGGGAGTGGCACGACGCCGAGCTCGACGTGGCAACGGCGCGACTGCACCGGTGGCGCGCAGCGCTGGCCCGCCCGTCCGGAGCGCCCGCCCCCGTGGACGACCTGCGCCAAGCGCTCGGTGACGGCATCGACACCCCGAAAGCCCTCGACGTCGTAGACGCATGGGTGGCGACCGAAGGCGACGACACGTCGGCGCCCCGGTCGACGGCCGCAGCCGTCGACGCTCTCCTCGGCATCGTCTGACGACCGCGTCGACTGTGACGTTCGTGGCGGTAATCCCGGCCACC
>JAVEEI010000055.1 GCA_030840525.1 Frankiaceae bacterium | reverse complement strand
AGCGGCTGCTCATCACCGGCGTCCTCACCGAGTCGTCCATCGCGTTCGGGGTCGCCAAGCTGGCCCAGGAGCAGGGCGCCTCGGTGCTGCTCAGCGGCTTCGGCCGCGGCCTGTCGATCACGACCCGGATCGCCGGCCGGCTGCCGCGGCCGGCCGAGGTCGTCGAGCTCGACGTCACCGACACACGGCACCTCGACGGGCTCGCCGAGACGCTCGACGAAACCCTCGGCGGCTGCGACGGCGTACTGCACGCGATCGGCTACGCGCCCGAGTCGGCCCTCGGCGGCAACTTCATGTCGACCACGTGGGACGACGTCGCGACCGCCGTACACGTGTCGACATACTCCTTCGCCGCCCTCGCCCGCGCGGCCCTCCCGGCGATGCAAAGCGCCGGCGGCGGCGCCATCGTCGGGCTCGACTTCGACGCGACGGTCGCGTGGCCGGCGTACGACTGGATGGGTGTCGCCAAGGCCGGCCTGGAGTCGTGCTCGCGCTACCTCGCCCGCGAGCTCGGCAAGCACAAGGTCCGGGTCAACCTCGTCGCCGCCGGACCGCTCCGGACCATGGCGGCGAAGAGCATCCCGGGGTTCGAGACGTACGAAGGCATCTGGGCCGAGCGCGCGCCGCTCGGCTGGGACGTCAACGACACCGAGCCGGCCGCGAAGGCGTGTGTCGCCTTGCTGTCCGACTGGTTCCCGGCGACGAGCGGCGAGATCGTGCACGTCGACGGCGGCGTGCACGCGGTCGGCGCCTAGTTACGGCTCAGACGTTGACGTTCACGTTGTAGACCGAGAGCGCAACGCTGCCGCCGGACGCACCGAGCGTGCTGCTCTGCACCCGGAACGTCAGCGTGTCCATGTACGCGCGGGCCGCGGCCGGCAGCGCGAACGTGTACGAAGACGCCACCTGGCGCACGCTCATCGTGCCGAGCGACACGGAAGACCCGTACGAGTGGCCGAGGATTACCTCGACCGCGACGCTGCGTCGCGCCGGGTCGCTGACCAACGCCTTCACCGTGATGCTCCGCGCGGACGCGAGCGACCACGCGTCGCGCATCATGAGGTCGCCGTGACCGGTCGAGGTGTGCCGGACAAAGGTTGCGTAGACGCGGTCGTCGGCCGTCGTCGGGCCGGTGAACCGCGCCAGCGACGCGGTCACCCCCGTGGCCGCGTTGGTCCCCGCGCGCTCGTCGTACCGGCTCTCGAAGCTCGCCAGCGTCCGCGTGGTCGTCACCGCGACCGCGTCGAGCGTCATGCCCTGCGCGGGCACCCGGGTGGTGCCGTACGCCGACGAGTACGCGTCGGTGAAGTCGAGGGTGTTCCAGGCCGCGGCGCCGCGCTGCACGACGCCGACGCCGACGTAGCGGGCGCCCGGGTCGAGGATGTCCGCGCGGTGCGGCGCGCTGTTCATGTACGCCGTGAACAACGCGCCGGGCGAGGTCGCGGACGCGGTGCCGACGTTCTCGGAGATCATCATCCAGGCGCTCGAACCGGCGTGCTCGAGGTTGGTGACGAGCGACGGGTTGTGCGACAGCGCCTGCACGCCGGCGAGGTGCCACGACCAGCGCCGGGCCACGTCGGTGGCGCCCGGGACGACGACGAGCCCGCGCATGCCGTGCGCGGCGCGGGTGCGGTTGATGTCGCCGAGCAGTGCCGCCTCGTACCCGTTCAGCCGGACCGCGTTGACCGTCGCGGCGGCCGCCTGGGCGGTGCCGGTCGCGACCAGCGGGGCCAGGAACGACGCGAGCACGGTCGCCGTCGCGGCGAGGCGACGGAGGGTACGCACGTGGCTGGTCCTTTCGGGTCATCGGTTACGCAGCGTTACTAGTCCTTCGGCAGGATCACGCAGAGTGTTGAGTGCCGACGGGCCGTTAAGGTCGGGCCCGATGACCCGGTTGCTCCACCGCCTCGGCCGGCGCTGCGCGGCCCGGCCGCTGCTGGTCATCGGCGTCTGGCTGGTCGTCGCGGGCGCCGTCACGGGCCTGTCGCTGACCGTCGGCGGCCACTACTCCGCGCACGAGCGGCTGCCGGGCACGGAGGTCGAGCGCGGCCAGGACGTGCTCGCCCGGGGGTTCCCGGCGGCCGCGGCCGAGACCGCCGACGTGGTCGTCCATACGGCATCCCCGGCCCGGCTGCCCGGCCTGGTCGCGGCCGTCACCGCCCGGGTCTCGGCGCTGCCGCACGTCGCGGCCGTCACGACCGACCCCGCGGACCGCTCGGCGGACGGTACGACGCAGCGGCTGCGGGTCGGCTACGACCGCGACCGGTTCGGCCTGCCGTCGAACGCGCTGGCCCGGCTCCGGTCCGCGCTCGCCGACGCGGTCCGCCGCACTCCGGCACCGGGCGCGGCGGCGTACCCGGGCGGGCTGCTCGTGGCCGACTTCGCCGCACCGCGCAGCGGCCTCGGCGAGAAGGTGGGCATCGCGGCCGCGGTCGTCGTACTCCTGCTCGCGTTCGGCTCGGTGATCGCCGCGCTGATGCCGGTGGCGACGGCCGCGTTAGGCATCGTGACCGGGCTCGGCCTGGTGAAGCTGCTGGCCGGCGTCTACTCCGTCAACGACAGCGCGCCGGCGCTCGCGACGATGATCGGCCTCGGCGTCGGCATCGACTACGCGCTGTTCATCGTCACCCGCCACCGCGAGCGGCTGCGGGCCGGCGACGAGCCCGCCGACGCCGCCGTGCATGCGACGACCACCGCGGGCGCTTCCGTGCTGTGGGCCGGCGTGACCGTCGTCGCGGCGATCTGCGGGCTCGCGTTCGCCGGCATCCCGGTCATCACGAGCCTCGGCTTCGCGGCCGCGATCGTCGTCGCGACGTCGATGGCGGCGGCGCTGACGATCCTGCCCGCGCTGCTCACGCTGACCGACCGGCACATCGACCGGCTGCACATCCGGCTGCCGCACCTGCACTCCACCGACGACGCCACGTGGTGGACCCGCTGGGGCCGCGCGATCGAGCGGCACCCGGTGCGGTACGCCGCCGCGTCGGCCGGCCTGCTGGTACTGCTCGCGTTGCCGGTCGCGGGGATGCGGCTCGGCATGCCCGACGGCAGCAGCGCCGCGCACGGGTCGGAGGCTCAGCTCGCCTACACGCTGATGGCGCGCGAGTTCGGCGCCGGCGCGAACGGGCCGCTGCAGCTCGTCGTCGCGAGCCGCGACGGCACGCCGCTGCGACCCAGCGCCGGCACGGTGCTGCGCGAGGCGGTCGACACCGACCGCGACGTCGCGTCGAGCCGGCCGATGACGGTCGGACCGGACGGCACCGTCGGCGTGCTCACGGTCGTACCCCGCACCGGCCCGCAGTCGTCGGCGACGGCCGCGCTGGTGCCGCGGCTGCGCTCCGCCGTACTGCCGCCGGCCGCGGCCGCCGCGGGCGTGCGCGTCTACGTGATCGGCCTACCCGCCGGGCGTTACGACGTGAGCCAGCGCGTCCTCGACCGGTTGCCGTACTTCGTCGCGGCGGTGCTCGCGGTGTCGTTCGTGTTGCTGATGCTGGTGTTTCGGTCGGTGCTGGTGCCGTTGAAGGCCGTGCTGTTCAACCTGCTGTCGATCGCCGCCGCGCTAGGCGTCGTCGTCATGGTGTTCACCTGGGGGTCGCTGCACGTATTGGTCGGCGTGGCCGAGCAAGTGCCGCTCGTCGACGTGATCCCGATGCTGATGTTCGCGATCGTGTTCGGGCTGTCGATGGACTACGAGGTGTTCTTGCTGTCACGGGTGCGCGAGGAGTGGCTGCTCGACGGCGACGGCCGCGACAGCGTCGTCCGCGGGCTCGCCTCGACCGCCCGCGTCATCAGCGCCGCCGCGGCCATCATGGTCAGCGTCTTCTTCGCGTTCACGCTCTCCGGCGACGTCGTCGTGAAGATGATGGGGCTCGGGCTCGCGGTCGCCGTACTGCTCGACGCGACGGTCATCCGCCTCGTGCTGGTGCCGGCGACGATGTCGCTGCTCGGCGACCTGAACTGGTGGCTGCCGTCGCTCCGCCGCGGCGACTCACGTGCTAGGAAACCGACGCCCCGATCGCCCGACCCACTGCGTACGTCACTCCGGTCGCCAGCGCCGCCAGGGCGAGCTGGCGCAGGCCGCGAGTCCACATCGAGGTCGCGGTGAGCCGGCCGACCAGCGCGCCGGCCGCGAACAGCGCGACCCCGGCGACGGCCAGCGAGAGGTAGAGGTTGGCCGCGCCGGCGAGGTAGGGGAGCAGCGGCACGATCGCGCCGGCCGCGAACGCGAAGAACGACGAGACCGCCGCGACCACCGGCGACGGCAGGTCGTCCGGGTCGACGCCGAGCTCCTCGCGTGCGTGCAGCCGCAGCGCCTCCTCCGGGTCCTGCGAGACTTGCTCGGCGACCTGCTCGGCCAGCTCCTCGTCGACGCCCTTCTCCGCGAACGCCTCGGCCAGCTCGGCCTGCTCCTCCTCGGGGTAGGCCTCGAGCTGGCGCCGCTCGATCTCGACCTCGGCGCGGACGAGCTCGTTCTGCGACGCGACCGACGTGTACTCGCCGGTCGCCATCGAGAACGCGCCGGCGACCAGCCCGGCGAGGCCGGTCAGCACGATCCGCGACGGGTCGAGGCCGCCGCCGCCGACGCCCGCGATCAGGCTCACGTTCGTGACCAGGCCGTCCATCGCGCCGAAGACCGTCGGCCGCAGCCAGCCGCCGCTCACGTCGCGATGCGTGTGGTCGCGCCGTACGTCCGGTTTCTGGTGCTGTACGGCGGCGGACACGCAAGTTGGCGTTCCCGGGTCGCCTACGCTGACAAACGTGACCTCGACGAGTTCCGAGACCCTCACCACCGGCCGGCCGGACCTCCGCCTCGACGACGGCGACCACGAGCGGTTCGCGCACTTCGCCGAGCGTGACAAGGTCACCGAGGCGATGGTCATGGGCACGCCGGTGGTCGCTCTCTGCGGCAAGGTCTGGGTGCCGAGCCGGGACCCGAAGAAGTACCCGGTGTGCCCGGAGTGTCAGCGCCTCTACGACCTCGGCCCCGACGGCCGGATGGACGAGTGGAAGGCGCGGCAGGAGTCGTAGCCCGGATCGTCGTACCCTTCTTCCATGACCGAGAAGTGGTTCCCGACCGTGCCCGCGTTCGCTACCCCGGAAGAGGAGCGGCTGCACCGCAAGCAGCGGCTCGCGGCGGGGTTCCGGCTGTTCGCGAAGTTCGGGTTCGAAGAGGGCGTCGCGGGTCACATCACCGCGCGTGACCCAATCGAGCCGGACACGTTCTGGGTCAACCCGTTCGTCGTGCCGTTCGCGCACGTCAAGGCGAGCGACCTGATCCGGGTCGACCACAACGGCGAGGTCGTCGAGGGCGGCTACCACGTCAACACCGCGGCGTTCGCGATCCACTCGCAGGTGCACGCGGCCCGTCCCGACGTCGTCGCCGCTGCGCACTCGCACTCCACCTACGGCCGGGCGCTGTCGACCCTCGGCGAGACGCTCGAGCCGATCACCCAGGACGTGTGCGCGTTCTACGGCGACCACGCGCTGTTCGACGACTACACCGGCGTCGTCACCGACGTCGAGGAGGGCAAGCGGATCGCGCACGCGCTCGGCGACAACAAGGCGCTCATCCTGCGCAACCACGGCTTGCTGACGGTCGGCCAGTCGGTCGACGCCGCCGTCTTCTGGTTCATCACGATGGAGCGGTCCTGCCAGGTGCAGCTGCTGGCGAAGGCCGCGGGCACGGTCGTGCACATCGACGACGACCAGGCGGCGAAGACGCACGAGCAGGTCGGGACGGAGTTCGTCGGCTGGCTGTCGTTCCAGCCGCTGTACGCGAAGATCACCCGCGAGCAGCCCGATCTCCTCGACTGAGATCGGGTCGGCGGACGACGAGCGTCTCGCCGACTACCGCGACCTGACCGACGTCGCGCTGCGCCGCCGGATCGAGACGCCGCACGGGCTGTTCATCGCCGAGAGCGAGACGGTGATCCGGCGCGCGCTTCTCGCCGGCTACGAGCCGCGGTCGATGGTCATGGCGCCGGAGTGGTTGGGTCGTATGGGTGACTTGATCGCCTGTGTTGATGCACCTGTCTACTCTTGCTCCTACGACGTCTTGCGCGAGCTGACCGGCTTTCACGTGCACCGTGGCGCGCTCGCGTCGTTCCACCGGCGGCCGCTGCCGTCGCTCGCGTCGGTCGCGGCCGGCGCGCGCCGCCTGGTCGTGCTCGAGGACCTCGTCAGCCATACGAACCTCGGCGCGGTGTTCCGGTGCGCGGCGGCCCTCGGCATGGACGGTGTCGTGCTGTCGCCGTCGTGCGCGGACCCGCTCTACCGCCGGTCGGTCCGGGTCTCGATGGGCGAGGTGTTCGCGATCCCGTACGCGCGCGCCGACGCATGGCCGGGTGCGCTGGACGAGCTGCGGTCGGCGGGCTTCACGGTGGCGGCGATGACGCCCGCTGATGACGCGCTTCCGCTGGACGAGATGCGGTACGGCGAAGACGACAAGGTCGCGTTGCTGCTCGGTTCCGAAGGCCCCGGCCTGAGCCCGACGGCGCTCGCGCACTCCGACGTGCGGGTGCGCATCCCGATGGCCGCCGGCGTCGACTCGCTCAACGTGGCCGCGGCGGCCGCGGTCACGTTCTGGGTGCTCGGGCTCCGGCCCGGTCAGGGCACCGGGACCGGATCCCAGGCCAGCGGCAGCGTGCCGAGGCCGTAGATGCCCTGCACCGTGCCGAACGCGGGCTCGCCGTCGAGCCGGAGCCCCGGCATCCTGGGTGCGAGGTACAGCAAGGCCTCCTCCAGCTCGGCGCGGGCGAGGTTGTGCCCCACGCAGAAGTGCACGCCCGCCCCGAACGTGAGCAGCCGCGCGTTCGTCCGCTGCGCCGCGATGTCGAACTCGGGCGGGTCGATCGACTCGCGGTTCGCGGTGACCGCGCCGACGAGGATCACCGTGCCGGCCGGGAAGTCGATGTCGCGGTAGCTGACCGCTTCGGTGAGGATGCGCGCGCCGAACGGCGTCACCGGCTCGTGCCGCAGCACCTCCTCGACGGCCGCACCGGCGAGATCCGGGCGCGCGGCGAGCAGTGCCCACTGGTCCGGGTGCTCGGCGAACAACCGCATCGCGTGCGCGAGCTGCGCATGCGTCGTGTCTACCCCGCCGGCGATGACGTCGAGCACGAGATTGCGGAGGTCGACGTCGGTGAGCCGCTGCTGGTCCTGCGCGGCGGCGAGCACCGAGATCAGGTCGTCGGGCGGCTTGCCATCCTGCCCGTCGCGCGGCTCGTCGCGGCGGGCGGCGACAAGTGCGTCGCACCAAACGTAGAAGTCCGCGACCGCGGCCTCGATCCGGTCGCGTTCGGTGAGCAGCGTCGGACCGTCGAACTGGCTCTGCATCCAGTGCGACCACTCGTGCAGTCGCGGCGCGTCCGCGCGCGGCGCACCGACGACCGTCGCGATCACCTCGGCCGGGTAGCGCTGCGCGACGGCGGAGACGAACTCGCACCGGCCTTCGGGGATGACGGCTGCGGTGATGTCCGCGATGAGGTCGCACATCGTCGCGCGCCAACGTTGCGACGCGCGCGGCGTGAAGAACGGGTTCAGCACGTTGCGCAGCCGTTGGTGCCGCTCGCCGTCGAGATGGAGGATGTTGTTGTCCATCTCCTCGCGCAGCGGACCCGGTCCGACGCCGAACATGTCGGCGATCATCTGCCCGGGGAACGTCGCCGACTTCGAGCGCAGGAAGAACTCGCCGGCCTCGCGGTCGAGCGTGAGGTAGCCGAGCGGGACCCGCGCCAGCCATGCCTTCGCCGCGAGCTCGGCCATGACCGCGTGGAACTTCTCGCCGTGCAGCGAGACGTCGGCCGGGTCGAAGTCGGGCAGGTCCAGCGTCGCCGCGTCCACCATCGCGGCACGGTACCGCTTCGCGAAAATCCGCCCTACTAGGCTGCCCGCATGCCCGTGCTGCCGGACCGCGTCGACCGCGACGCGCCGGAGTTCGCCGCGCGGCGCGGCGCATTGCTCGACCTGCTCGCCGAGGTCGACGCGCAGCTCGCGCTGGCCCGCGGCGGCGGGGGAGAGAAGTACGTCGAACGGCACCGCCAGCGGGGCAAGCTCCTCGCTCGCGAACGCATCGAGCTGTTGCTCGACCCCGACTCGCCGTTCCTCGAGCTCTCGCCGCTCGCGGCCTGGGGGACGACGTACCCGGTCGGTGCGAGCGTCGTCACCGGCATCGGCGTCGTCGAGGGCACCGAGGTACTCGTCGTCGCGAACGACCCGACGGTGCGCGGCGGCGCGACCAACCCGTGGACCGCGCGCAAGTCCGGCCGGGCCGCGCAGATCGCCGAGGAGAACCGGCTGCCGGTCGTCAACCTCGTCGAGTCGGGCGGCGCCGACCTGCCGACGCAGAGCGAGATCTTCATCCCCGGCGGCCGCGGCTTCCGCGACCTCACCCGCAAGTCGGCGAAGGCGATCCCGACGGTCGCGTTGGTCTTCGGCAACTCGACCGCGGGCGGTGCGTACATCCCCGGCATGTGCGACTACGTCGTGATGGTGAAGGAGCGGGCGAAGGTCTTCCTCGGCGGCCCGCCGCTGGTCAAGATGGCGACCGGCGAGGAGAGCGACGACGAGGAGCTCGGCGGTGCCGAGATGCACGCGCGTGTGTCCGGCCTCGCCGACTACCTCGCGGTCGACGAGGTAGACGCGATCCGGCTCGGCCGGCAGATCGTGCGGCGACTCAACCGGGTCAAGCTCGGCCGCGCGCCGGCGCCGTCGTACGCCGAGCCGCTGTACGACGCGGACGACCTGCTCGGCATGATCCCGACCGACCTGCGCGAGCCGTTCGACCCGCGCGAGGTGCTCGCGCGGCTGCTCGACGGCAGCGAGTTCGACGAGTTCAAGCCGCTCTACGGGCCGTCACTGGTGACCGGTTGGGGGCAGCTGCACGGCTACCCGGTCGGCGTGCTCGCGAATGCGCGCGGCGTGCTGTTCGCCGAGGAGTCGGAGAAGGCGGCGCAGTTCATCCAGCTCGCCAACCAGAGCGATATTCCGTTGCTATTCCTGCAAAACACGACCGGCTACATGGTCGGCAAGAACTACGAGCAGCGCGGCATCATCAAGGCCGGCGCGCAGATGATCAACGCGGTCAGCAACAGCGACGTACCGCACCTCACCGTCACCATGGGCGCGTCGTACGGCGCGGGCAACTACGGCATGTGCGGCCGCGCGTACGACCCGCGGTTCCTGTTCACCTGGCCCAACGCGAAGTCCGCGGTGATGGGGCCGGCGCAGCTCGCGGGCGTGCTGTCGATCGTCGCGCGACAGTCCGCGCAGGCGCGCGGCAAGCCGTACGACGACGAGCAAGACCGGCAGATGCGCGAGCTGGTCGAGACGCAGATCGAGGCAGAGTCGCGCGCGTTGTTTCTCACCGCGCGCGTGTACGACGACGGCATCATCGACCCGCGCGACACGAGGACCGTGCTCGGCATGGCGCTGTCGGTCGCGCACAACAACCCCGTGCAAGGACGCCGCGGCTTCGGCGTCTTCCGGATGTGACCGCGATCCGGCGGCTGCTCGTCGCCAACCGGGGCGAGATCGCCGTGCGGGTGTTCCGGACCGCACGGGCGATGGGCATCGCGACGGTCGCGGTCTACTCCGAACCGGACGCGTCGTCGGCGTTCGTGCGTGCGGCCGACGTTGCCGTCCCGCTCGGCGGCCGCACGCCGGCCGAGAGCTACCTGCGCGGAGACGCCGTCGTCGAGGCCGCGCTGCGGGCCGGTGCCGACGGGGTGCATCCCGGCTACGGCTTCCTGTCCGAGAGCGCGGAGTTCGCGACCGCCGTTGTCGAGGCGGGGCTGACGTGGGTCGGGCCGCCGCCTGCGGCGATCGCGGCGATGGGATCGAAGGTCGAGGCGAAGCGGCTCATGGCGGCGGCCGGCGTACCGACGTTGCCGTGGGCCGAGTCCGCCGCCGACGCCGACCGGGTCGGTTTTCCGTTGCTGGTCAAGGCAAGTGCGGGTGGTGGCGGCCGCGGCATGCGCGTCGTCCGTACCGCCGCCGAGCTCGACGACGCGGTCGCGGCGGCCGCGCGCGAAGCCGGCGCCGCGTTCGGCGACGCGACCGTCTTCCTCGAGCGGTACGTCGAGGCGCCGCGGCACGTCGAGATCCAGGTGTTCGCCGACACGCACGGCAACGTCGTGTCGCTGTTCGAGCGCGAGTGCTCGATCCAGCGGCGGCACCAGAAGATCGTGGAGGAGTCGCCGTCGCCGGCGGTCTCGGCTGAGCTGCGGGCGCGGATGGGCGAGGCCGCGACCGCGGCCGCGCGCGCGGTCGGGTACGTCGGCGCGGGCACGGTCGAGTTCGTGCTGGACAGCGCCGGCGAGTTCTCGTTCCTGGAGATGAACACGCGGCTGCAGGTCGAGCATCCGGTGACCGAGCTGGTGACCGGCCTCGACCTCGTGCGGCTGCAGCTACTCGTCGCGCAGGGCGAGCCGCTGCCGGCCGAGGCGCGGGCACCGCGGCTCGACGGGCACGCGATCGAGGTACGTCTGTACGCCGAGGACGCGGAGGCCGGGTTCCTGCCGAGCACCGGCACGTTGCGCGGGTTCGACGTCGACTCGTCGGTGCGGCTGGACAGCGGGTTCGAGGCCGGCGATGGCGTGTCGCCGTACTACGACTCCATGCTGGCGAAGGTCGTCGCGTACGCGCCGACGCGCGCCGAGGCGGCGGCGGTGCTGGCGCGAGCGCTGCGCCGGTCGCGGCTGCACGGCGTGACGACCAACCGCGACCTGCTGGTGCGGGTGCTCGAAGAGGACGAGTTCCTCGCCGGCGGCACCGACACCGCGTACCTCGACCGGCACGACCCGGCGAAGCTCGGTCGCCCGTTGCTCGACGACGGCGCGGCCGCTCTGCATGCCGCGGCCGCGGCGCTCGCGCTCCAGGCGGCCCGGCGGGACGCGACGCCGGTGTGGGGGCGGCTGCCGAGCGGCTGGCGCAACAATCCCTCGCAACCGCAACGGGTTTCGCTCTCTCGGCGCGGCGCCGAGACGGTCGTCGACTACGCGTTCAGCCGCGCCGGCGTGACGCTGTCGGTCGACGGCGCGGCGCTCGACATCGCGTTGCACGAGTGCGCCGCGACACACGTCGACGCGACGGTCGACGGTGTCCGGCGCGTCTTCGCCGTACGCATCACCGGCGACAACGTCGACGTCGACTCCGACCTCGGCGCGTCGGAGTACGTCGTCCGGCCGCGGCTGCCGGAGCCGGACGCGCACGTCGCCGCCGGGTCGCTGACCGCGCCGATGCCGGGCGCCGTCGTACGCGTGCTCGTGGAGGTCGGCACCGAGGTCGTCGCCGGCCAGCCGCTCGTCGTACTCGAAGCGATGAAGATGGAACACACCGTGGCCGCGCCCGCCGCCGGCACGGTGTCCGCGGTCGGTGTCACGGCGGGGCAGCAGGTAGACGCGGGCACGGTGCTCGTCGTCGTAGACGAACCGGAGAACTCAGATGCGGATTGAAGGCAGCAGCGCGATCGTCACCGGCGGCGCGAGCGGGCTCGGCTTGGCGACCGCGACCGAGCTGGCGAAGGCGGGTGCGCACGTCGTCATCGCCGACCTGCCCAGCTCGGCCGGCGCCGAGCGCGCGAACGAGTTGAGCGGCACGTTCGCACCCGTCGACGTCACCGACGAGAGCGCGGTGCAGCAGGCGGTCGACGCCGCGTCGGCGGCGGCGCCGCTGCGCATCGTCGTCAACTGCGCCGGCATCGGCAACCCGGGGCGCGTCCTCGGCAAGCAGGGCGTGCTGCCGCTCGACCAGTTCCGCGCCGTCGTCACGGTCAACCTGATCGGCACGTTCAACGTGATCCGGCTCGCGGCCGCGCGCATGGTCGAGACGGACCCGGTCGACGGGGAGCGCGGCGTCATCGTCAACACCGCGTCGGTCGCGGCGTTCGACGGGCAGATCGGGCAGGCGGCCTACAGCGCCAGCAAGGGCGGCGTCGTCGGGATGACGCTGCCGATCGCGCGCGACCTCGCCGACAAGTACATCCGCGTGTGCACGATCGCGCCCGGGATCATGGACACGCCGATGCTCGCCGGCCTGCCCGAGCCCGCGCGCGAGTCGCTCGGCAAGCAGGTCCCGCACCCCGCGCGCCTCGGCCAGCCCGCCGAGTACGCCGCCCTCGCCCGGCACATCGTCGAGAACGGCTACCTCAACGGCGAGACGATCCGCTTGGACGGCAGCATCCGCATGGCCCCCCGCTAACCCCCTTCTCTCTTCTCCCTTCCTTCGTCGAGTGCGACGAACCTCGTCTTCTGGCGGGCTGAGAAGACGAGCTTCGTCACACTCGACGGAAAGGGGGGCGGGAAGCGGCGAACCGATCGGGGCTGTCGCGAGTCTCACTGC
>JAVEEI010000019.1 GCA_030840525.1 Frankiaceae bacterium | reverse complement strand
CGCACGGCGTACAGCGAGTCGGTCATCTATGAGGCCCACGTCAAGGGCCTGACGATGACGCATCCGGACATCCCGGAGGGCATCCGCGGCACCTACGCCGCACTCGCCCATCCCGTGATGATCGAGCACTACCGCCGACTCGGCGTCACCGCGATCGAGCTCATGCCGGTGCACCAGTTCGTGCACGACAGCCATCTCGTCGAGCAGGGCCGGCGCAACTACTGGGGCTACAACACCATCGGCTACTTCGCCCCGCACAACGACTACGCCGCGTCGGGCCAGCGCGGGCAGCAGGTGCAGGAGTTCAAGGCCATGGTCAAGGCCCTGCACGAAGCGGGGCTGGAAGTCATCCTCGACGTCGTCTACAACCACACCGCGGAGGGCAACCAGCTCGGCCCGACGCTGTCGTTCCGCGGCATCGACAACGCGTCCTACTACCGGCTGGTCGACGGCGACCCCGAGCACTACTACGACACCACCGGCACCGGTAACACGTTGCTGATGCGGCACCCGCACGTGCTGCAGCTCATCATGGACTCGCTGCGCTACTGGGTGCTCGAGATGCACGTCGACGGGTTCCGCTTCGACCTCGCGTCGACGCTCGCGCGGCAGTTCCACGAAGTCGACCGGCTGTCCGCGTTCTTCGACCTCGTGCAGCAAGACCCGGTCGTCTCGCAGGTCAAGCTCATCGCCGAGCCGTGGGACGTCGGCGAGGGCGGTTACAACGTCGGCGGCTTCCCGCCGCTGTGGACCGAGTGGAACGGCAAGTACCGCGACACGGTCCGCGACTTCTGGCGCGGCGAGCACGCGCTGCTCGCGGAGTTCGCCTACCGGCTCACCGGCTCGTCGGATCTGTACGAGGACGACGGGCGGCGGCCGTTCGCGTCGATCAACTTCGTCACGGCACACGACGGCTTCACGCTGCACGACCTCGTGAGCTACAACGAGAAGCACAACCAGGCCAACGGCGAGGACAACAACGACGGCGAGAGCCACAACCGGAGCTGGAACTGCGGTGTCGAAGGACCGACCGACGACATCGACGTGATCGCGTTGCGCGAGCAGCAGAAACGCAACTTCCTCACGACGCTCTTCCTGTCGCAGGGCGTGCCGATGGTGCTGCACGGCGACGAGCTCGGCCGGACCCAAGACGGCAACAACAACGTCTACGCGCAGGACAACCAGCTCGCCTGGGTCGACTGGGAGCGCGCCCGCGACTTCGACTTCCTCACCGCGTTCATCGGCCGGCTTGCGACGCTGCGGCGCGACCACCCGGTGTTCCGGCGGCGCCGCTTCTTCAAGGGCCGCCCGGTGCACGGCACCACGCTGGAGGACATCGGCTGGTTCCGTCCCGACGGCGACCAGATGAGCGACGAGGACTGGGACTCCGGCTTCGCCAAGTCGGTGACCGTGTTCCTCAACGGCGCAGGCATCCGCGAGCCCGACGCGCGCGGCGAGCCGCTCACCGACAGCTCGTTCTTCCTCCTGTTCAACGCACACCACGACGCGCTCGACTTCGTCGTACCGGAGATCGGCGCGGCCAGCAGCTGGCACGTCGTCGTCGACACGTTCGCACCGATGCTCGACGAGGCCGGCCCGCGCTCGGTCAAGTCGGGCGACCGGGTCGCCGTCGAGGCGCGGTCGATCCTGGTGCTGCGCCAGGCCTACTGACATGCCGCTCGACCGAGTCCCCACCGGCACCTACCGGTTGCAGCTACGTCGCGAGTTCGGCTTCCGCGACGCCGCCGCGGTCGTGCCGTACCTCGCCGACCTCGGCATCTCGCACGTCTACTGCTCGCCGATCCTCCAGGCGGCGCCCGGGTCCGCGCACGGGTACGACGTCGTCGACCACGGCCGGCTCAGCGACGAGCTCGGCGGCGCCAACGGCTGGCGCGCGCTCGTCAGTGCGTGCCGCGAGCACGACCTCGGCATCGTCGTCGACATCGTGCCCAACCACATGGCGATCCCCAACACGGTCTTCGACGACGTGCTCGCGCACGGCCAGAGCTCGCCGTACGCGCATTGGTTCGACATCGACTGGACCCGGCACGCCGGCCTCGTGCTCCAACCGGTGCTGCCCGACCCCGGCGACGAGCGGGTCGAAGGGCACGCCCTGTACGTCGACTGGCGGCGCGGCAACCGCGAGCTCAACTACCGCCGGTTCTTCGACGTCACCTCGCTGGTCGGGCTACGGGTCGAGGACCCCGACGTCTTCGCCGCAACCCACCGGCTCATCGGCGAACTCGTCAACGCCGGCAACGTGGACGGCCTGCGGGTCGACCACCCCGACGGCCTCGCCGACCCGCGGGGCTACCTCGAACAGCTCGAGAAGCTCTCCGGCGGCGTCTGGACCGTCGTCGAGAAAATCCTCGAAGGCGACGAGCGACTCCCCGGCACCTGGGCGTGCGACGGCACCACCGGCTACGACGCCGCCGCCGCGGTCACGCGCGTCCTCGTCGACCCCGCCGGCGCCGCGCCGATGACCGAGCTGTACGCCGACCTCACCGGCAGCCGCGAGTCGTTCGCCGACGTCGTCGTCAACGGCAAGCGAGAAGCCATCGACGTACTGTTCGGCGCCGAGGTCGACCGGCTGGCGCGCGGCTACCCGCGCGACGCCGTCGTCGAGATGCTCGTGCACTTCCCCGTCTACCGCACCTACACCGGCGAGTACGTGGACGAGGCCGCGGCCGCCGCAAAGCGCGCCCGCCCCGACCTCGCGGCCGACATCGATGTCGTCGTCGGCGCGCTGCGCACCGACGAGCCGTTCGCGACGAGGTTCGCGCAGACGTCCGGGCCGGTGACCGCGAAGGGAGTCGAGGACACCGCGTTCTACCGCTACTCCCGGCTGCTCGCGCTCAACGAGGTCGGCGGCGACCCCGGCCGGTTCGGCGGCTCGGTCGAGGAGTTCCACGCGTTCTGCGCGGCGCTGGCGAGCGACTGGCCGGCGACGATGACGACCTTGTCGACGCACGACACGAAACGGTCCGAGGACGTGCGCGCGCGGCTCGCCGTACTCGCCGAGATCCCCGCCGACTGGGCCGCCGCGGTGCGCGAGTGGCGCACGGGGGGGATGGACGCCGAGACCGAGTACTTCTGCCTGCAGACCCTCGTCGGCACGCTGCCGATCAGCGCCGACCGGCTCGACGCGTACCTGCTGAAAGCGGTGCGCGAGGCGAAGCGGCACACGTCCTGGCTCGACCCCGACGAGGACTACGAGCGGCGGCTCTCGGCGTACGTGCGCGGGCTGCTCGCCGACGACCGGCGCATGGCCGCGATCGGGCACTGGGTCGACACTCACCTCGCCGCCGCCGGGCGATCGAACTCGTTGGCGCAGAAGCTGATCCAGCTCACGATGCCGGGTGTCCCCGACGTCTACCAGGGCCAAGAACTGCCCGACTTCTCGCTCGTCGACCCGGACAATCGCCGGCCGGTCGACTACGAGCACCGGCGGGACGGGCTCGCCTCGCTCGAGACCGCGGACCCGAAGCTGCTCGTCACCGCGCGCGCGCTCCGGCTGCGCCGCGAACGCCCGGACGCGTTCGCCGGCGGCTACCGGCCGCTCGACGCCGGCGAGCACGCGGTCGCGTTCGGCCGCGGCGACGACGTGCTTGCGGTCGCGACCCGGCTTCCGGTCGGCCTGCGACGCAACGGCGGCCACCGCCGTGCGCTCGCGCTCCCACCCGGCCGCTGGCGCGACGTACTGACCGGAGACACCGTCGACGGCGACCTCGACGCGATGCTGTCGGCGCTGCCGGTCGCGCTACTCGTCAAGGACGGCGAGCGATGACGCGCCCGCGGGTATGGGCGCCGCGCGCGGACCGCGTCGACCTCGACCTCGGTACGCGCGAGGTAGCCATGACGCGAGGCGACGGCGGCTGGTGGGAGCCGCCGGACGGCGTGGATGTCGACCACGGCGACGGCTACGCGTTCCGGCTCGACGGCGGGCCGCCGCGACCGGACCCGCGCGCGCTGTGGCTCCCGGACGGCGTGCACGGCGCGGCCCGCGGGTACGACCACGGCCGATACGAGTGGGGCGACGGCGGCTGGCGCGGCGTGCAGCTCGCCGGCAGCGTGCTCTACGAAATGCACGTCGGCACGTTCACTCCGGGCGGCACGTTCGACGCGGCGATCGAACGGCTCGACCACCTCGTCGACCTCGGCGTCGACGCCGTCGAGGTGCTGCCGGTCGCGTCGTACGACGGCCCGCGCGGCTGGGGCTACGACGGCGTCGCGCTGTACGCCGTGCACGAGCCGTACGGCGGGCCGGACGGGTTCAAGCGGTTCGTCGACGCGTGCCACCAACACAAACTCGGCGTGGTCCTCGACGTCGTCTACAACCACGTCGGGCCGGTCGGCAACTACCTCGGCGAGTTCGGCCCGTACTTCAACGAGCACTACTCGACGCCGTGGGGACCGGCGATCAACTACTCCGGCCGCGGCTCCGACGACGTCCGGCGCTGGGCGGTCGACAACGCGCTGATGTGGCTGCACGACTACCACGTCGACGGCCTGCGGCTCGACGCCGTACACGCCATCGTCGACACCCGCGCCGTGCACCTGCTCGAGGAGATGTCGCGCGACGTCGACGCGCTCGCCGCGCACACCGGCCGGCCGCTGTTCCTCGTCGCCGAGTCCGACCTGAACGACCCGCGCCTCGTGACCGCGCGCGAGGCCGGCGGCTACGGCCTCACCGCGCAGTGGGCGGACGACCCGCACCATGCGCTGCATGCGTTGCTGGCCGACGAGCATCAGGGCTACTACTGCGACTTCGGATCGTTGGAAACGCTGGCAAACGCGATGGAGTCGCCGTACCACCACGCCGGCACCTGGTCGACGTTCCGCGGCCGCACGCACGGCCGCCCGCTCGACCGCGACAGCGTCCCGGCGACCCGCTTCGTCACGTACCTGCACAACCACGACCAGGTCGGCAACCGCGCGACCGGCGACCGCATGTCGTCGTACCTCTCCCCCGGCCGGCTGCGCATCGGCGCCGCGCTGCTGATGTGCTCGCCGTACGTGCCCATGCTGTTCATGGGCGAGGAGTGGGGCGCGACGACGCCGTGGCAGTTCTTCACGTCGTTCACCGACCCGGCCATCGGCGACGCGGTCCGGGAGGGGCGGCGGGCCGAGTTCGGGTCGCACGGCTGGGCGAGCGACGACGTCCCCGACCCGCAGGACCCGGCGACGTACGAGCGGTCGGTCCTCGACTGGGCCGAGGCCGGCAAGGACGAGCACCGCGAGCTGCTCGACTGGCACCGGCAGCTCATCGCGCTGCGCAAGAGCCGGCCGGAGCTCACCGACCCCTGGCTGCGGACCGTACGTACGTCTTACGACGAGGAGCGGCGCTGGCTCGTCGTCCGCCGCGGCCCCGCTGAGGGCGGCCGGGGCGACGCAGACGGCGGGGTCGCGGTCGCGGTCAACCTCGCGACGGAGCCGCAGCGGGTGCCGCTCGGAGCCGAGATCGCCGAGATCCTGCTCGCCTCGCAAGACGTACGGTCGTACGGCGACGAGGTCGAGCTGCCCGGCGAGTCGGTCGCCGTCGTCACCCTCCGGTGACCGCCGCCGGCCCGTCCGTTATGCTTTTGTGACGTCCGGGGCCCACCCGGACCCTGCCGGGACGCGCCGAGTCCTGTCACCCCGGCAGCGCAGCGACCCGTTCGACAGGAGCGGGGGACCCACTCGTCCTCCCGGACATGGGGTGAAGCCGACTCGCGTCGGCCGGGCCAACCCTTCGGCCCGAACCCGTCAGCTCACCTCGTAGGCGCGTACGAAGGGGAAGTACGCCATGCGCGATGCGCGCTACCGGGGCCGGCACCGTGCCCCCAGCACAACGAGCCAGATCGTCACCCGCACCACCGTCGGCGCGACCGCCCTCGCGCTCCCAGTGGTCGCCCTCGGCCCCGGCCTCACCGGCGCCGCGGACGCGGCGACCGAGAGCCAGTGGGACAACGTCGCCCAGTGCGAGTCCGGCGGCAACTGGCACATCAACACCGGCAACGGCTACTACGGCGGCCTCCAGTTCGCCCAGCGCACGTGGGTCAGCTTCAACGGCACGCAGTACGCGTCCCGGGCCGACCTCGCCACCAAGACGGAGCAGATCACTGTCGCCGAGCGCGTGCTCGCCCGTCAGGGCTGGGGTGCGTGGCCGGTGTGCTCGCACCGCCGCGGCCCGGCGGTCGGGCCGGACCTGTCCCGGCGGGCCAGCCGCAGCGCGCCGCGCAAGGCGCTGCACGCCAAGAGCGCCTCGACCAAGGGCATGTACGTCGTCCGCCGCGGCGACTCGCTGTCGTCGATCGCGTCGAAGCACCACGTCAAGGGCGGCTGGCGGGCGCTGTACCGGGCCAACCGCACGCTGATCGGCAAGAACCCGGACCTCATCCACGTCGGGATGCACCTGCACCTGCCGGGCTGAGGTCTCGTGCGCCGGCTGCTGCCCGTCGACGGCACCGACGAGGTCGACCTCGCCGCCCTGTACGCGCCGCCACCCGGGCGGCACGTACGGGCGAACTTCGTCGTCAGCACCGACGGCGCGACGACGGTCGACGGGGCGTCGGCGGGCCTGTCCAACCAGGCCGACCGCGACCTGTTCCACCTGCTGCGCTCGCTCAGCGACGTCGTCCTCGTCGGCGCGACGACCGCCCGCCGGGAGAACTACGGCGGTGCCCGCCCGTCCGGCGGCCGGGTACCGCCGCCGATCGCGGTCGTGTCGCGGTCGCTCGACCTCGACCCGGCCGCGCGGCTGTTCACCGACACGACCGTGCGGCCGTGGGTACTCACCGTCGCGAGCGCGCCGGGTGATCGGCGGACCGCGCTGTCGCGAGTCGCGCACGTCGTGGACGCGGGCGAGCACTCGGTCGACATTCCCACGGCGCTGTCGGTGCTCGCCGCCGAGGGGCTCGAGCACGTGCTGTGCGAGGGCGGGCCGCACCTGCTCGGCGACGTCGTCGCCGCGGGGTCGCTCGACGACCTCTGTCTGAGCGTCGCCCCGCTGCTGGCCGGCGGTGCGGGCGACCGGCTGGTCGCCGGGCTGCCGCTGGTGCCGCCGGTGCCGCTGCGGCTCGAGCACGTACTCGAGGACGAGGGCACCCTTTTCCTCCGGCTGTCCACAGTCCGCGGCTAGCTGCCGGCTGACTCGACTCCGCCGTACCGAACATTCTCTGCAGGTGTGGTTCTGCTGAGTTCGGCGACCGGCCTCATAGCTCTGCTAGGCCCTCGCCGGATGTCCGGTGAGAAGTGCAGCTAGCCGGCGTTACCGGCCCGATCGTGCGCCATTCCGCGGTGGCGGCCGTCTCGGCGAGGTACTGTCGCGGCGGTGGAGCGGGACCATGTGAACGATAAGCGTCGCGATCTGAAACCGACCGTTGAGGCGGCCGTCAAGGCCAATCCGGTCGAGGTATTCGTGGCGGTGGCTATTTCGATCTTGGGCGTTGCGCTGACTGCGCTGGGAACGAAATGGCTGGCCATTTCTGGCGCTGTCGTCTCCGCGCTGGGTGGCATCCTTCTCTCGACTGTTGTCACGCGCTTCTACGCGGCCCAGGGCGCGCGTTCGGAGGTTGCGGCGCACGTGAGCGGCCTCAATCGTCAGGTCGGAGCCACCGCGCTTCAACTGAGTGAGTTGATCACGCAGACCGAACTCGGGAACATTGACACCGAGACGTGCAACTACATGATCAACCAGGCCAGCCGGACTCTCTATGGGCTTGCGCGTGAAATTGAACAGGCGTTGGGTGGCGGATTTGAATCCGAGCGGCTCGTCGAATCAGTCAGTGAACTGGCCGGGCTGGTCGATCGTGTTCTCCAGGTCACCGCATCGGCATCTGCGACACCGGACGCTCCAGTTCAGACTGAGCTGGCAGCGGTAAGGGAATCCCTGGCTGCACTGCAGTCGCGTCTCACTGGGCCCGCATCACGCGGGCCGAGGCAACTCCTGTCCGAGCAAGTCGGATGCCCGTTCTGCGGCGAACAGACGGCGACGGTCCTGGGCGATGTGCCGGGCGACAGTTCGACCCCGCAATGCCCGGCTTGCGGGCAACGGTTCCACGCCCATCGCGCAAACGGTGGCACCGTCTTCGCTCGGCAGCCGGGCGTAGGTCGCACTCAACTCGACCGGGTGGACGGCATTGCGCCTCTGCACGAAGCTGAGTTGCCGTGTCCGGCTTGCGATACGGCCATTCCGCTGCGCTGGAGCACCGGCACCACTGCTGCGCGCTGGTGCCTTAAGTGCTACACCCGGCTTGTCTTTGACCTCGGCGAACTGAAAGTACTTTCGGCCACGCCCGACTCGCCGCTGGAGGGCCAATTCCCTGGCTCGGGTGGACATACGTCGATCATCTGCCCTAACGACGGCGTGAAGTCGCCCACGTTCTCTCGGGTCGGCAACGACCGGTTCGCGATCTGCACAGCCTGCCGCAAGTTGCTTGTCGCGCGAGACGACGTTTAGACCGTGCTGCAAAGCTGATAGCGCGTAAGTGCCGCTACCTGGCACCGAACCGGCGTTCACCACGGGTCGCCTTTCCGGCTAATCCGACCTCGACGGCATGACTTTGCCTGATCTCCTCACGCACGCGGGCCGTATCGGAAATCAGGTCCCCTGGATGTCCACATTCGCGCTAGCTGCAGCCGGGTCCACAGCTTGGGCTTCGCGGCGGCCGGCGTACGGCGCGACCGGGCACGGTGAGCGGGTCGGTGTCTTGCCGCTCGCCCCGTGGAGGTTCCAACCGTGCTGTTCCGCCGTCTTTTCGCCGTGCTCGCGGTATTTCTGATGCTGCCGGTCTCGCCGGCCGCCGAGACCAGCACCACCACGCAGGTGCCGGTGTGCAAGCGCCCGCCGCACGGCCGGGTCGCCTGCTTCGCGATTCGCGTCGACACCCGCACCGGCGGCCGGGTGCGGCACGCGTCCGCGCCGGTCGGGCTGGTCCCGGCCGACCTCCGCTCCGCGTACGCGCTGCCCACGACGCGCGGCACCGGCCACACCGTTGCGATCGTCGACGGGTACGACGACCCGTCCGCCGAGCACGACCTCGCCGTCTACCGCGCGCAGTTCAAGCTCCCCGCCTGCACGACTGGCAACGGCTGCTTCCGCAAGGTCGACCAGTCCGGCGGTGGGCACCTGCCCGCACCCGACCCGGGGTGGTCGGAGGAGATCTCGCTCGATCTCGACATGGTCTCGGCGGTGTGCCCGCGCTGCCACGTCCTGCTGGTCGAGGCGACGTCCGCGTCCCAGGCCAACCTCGGCGTCGCCGTCGACACGGCCGCGCGGCTCGGCGCGGTCGCGGTCAGCAACTCGTACGGCGGCGCCGACGCCCCCGACTCGACGTACGGCCGGCGTTACCACCACCCCGGCGTCGCGCTGACCGCGTCGAGCGGCGACAGCGGGTACGGCGTGTCCTACCCCGCGTCGAGCCGCTGGGTCACGGCGGTGGGCGGGACCAGCCTGCGCCGGGCGCACACGAAGCGCGGCTGGGAGGAGACCGCCTGGTCCGGAGCCGGCAGCGGCTGCGCCGGGTCCAACGCAGCGCCCTACCAGAGCTCGACGACCACGCAGTGCTCGCACCGCGCGGTCGCGGACATCGCCGCGGTGGCCGACCCGGCGACCGGCGTCGCCGTCTACGACAGCTATGCGTTCGAAGGCACCGGCGGCTGGCTGACGTTCGGCGGCACCAGCGTGTCCGCGCCGATCATCGCCGCGGTGTTCGCGCTGGCCGGCAACACCGCCGGCGTCGCGGACGGGTCGTACGTGTGGAAGCACCACTCCGGCGGGGTCAACGACGTGACCTCCGGCAGCAACGGCTCGTGCCCGACGGCGAGGTGGTGCACCGCCCGGCGCGGCTGGGACGGCCCGACCGGCTGGGGCACCCCCAAGGGGGTCGCGGCCTTCTGATCAGGTCGCCTTGCGGGGAGTGTTACTACTACACGGATGCGCCGTCGAACTTTGACTGTCCAGACGATCAGCTCTGCGGCAGCGACCTCTACGCGGCGACAGTGCCACCTACGGCTCCGCCACCGTCCAATCCGGGCGGCGCGCCACGACCATGTATGCCCGACAGCGCCCGCAACCTGTGTGACTAGACCATCCCGTACCTCCCGCTGGACGGGAATGGCGGTCGTTGCGCTACTCGTCGGTTGCTCAACGGGACACTCGGCGCCCGTCAGAGTCGACCCGTACGGCTTGTTGGAGTTCGCCAAGGCTGATTGGCAAGTCGGAAAGCCGATGTACTACGTCCTACCGCTACCGCGCTTCACCGCGCCGGTACGTATCGACGGCGTCTCACTCCGAACAGTTAGCGGTGTCGGCGCGTTTCGCACGCCGTCTGTCCAACTGCTCATCCTTCCGAACCCTCCGTATCGCAGCGAGCGGCTCGCGTACGGGCCGATCAACACCGAGGGCGGCGAGTTCGTAAGTCTGAATCGAGAAATCCCAGTCGGGACGAACGCTGAGATCCGGCTCGTCGTTTCGGTGAACCTCGACAGTCCCGGATGCCACGAAGCTCAAGTGTTGCTGAAGTTCCACCACGGAGACGCGTCTCAGGAGGCAGTCCTCCCTTGGTACGTAGGCCTCGACACCGGCTCGCACCGAGGACCGCCGCAAAACATCTGCGCGAAATAGCTCGGCAACGTTGGTGCCCGGGCCACGAACAAACTGAGGCCACGCACAGCAAATTTGCTGCACCGCCCGGCGCGGCGGGGACGGCCCGACCAGTCGGGGCACCGCCAACGGCGTCGCGGCCTTTTGATCAGGTCGCCTTGCGGGCGCCGCGGACCTTCGGAGGAGTCGTCTTCCGGGCCGACGTGCCCGTCGACTTGCGGGCCGTCGCGGCGGCCGCCTTGCGAGGAGCGCGGCCGGTCGCGGCTGCCTTGCGGGGAGCGCGGCCGGTCGCGCCTGACCCGGCGCCTGACCCGGCGCGCGCCGTCGCACCGGCAGAGTTCTCGGCGGCGACGGCGGCGAGGATGCGCTCGATCGCTGCGTCCTGCGCGGCCAGGTGCGCCTGGATCTGCTTCGCCTCTTCGAGGACCGCGGCGGCGTCGTCGTACGTCGCCTGGGAGCGGGCGTCGGCCGCCGCGCTCTGCACGTTCTGGCCGACCATGATGATCGGCAGCAGCACGAGCTGCAGGAACGTCTGCGCGATCCAGCTCACGATGATGAGCATGTTGCCGCTGCTGAACGCGGACGGCGCGCTGACCAGCGCGAGGACGGTGAACACGTAGGCGCACCACATGGTGCCGACGACCAGAGTGATGCGCAGGCCGATCTTCGCGTTCAGCTTGCCGAACACACCGGGGCCGTGCAGCTTCTCCACGGCGTTCGCGATCTTCGGCGGGCCGGTGACCTTCCGGCTCTCGGTGTGCGGGTGCGGGACGTAGTCAAAGAGCGTCGACATGCCCCGTACCGTGCCATGCCCGGACCGCCGCCCGCGCACCGGCACGCGGCAAACCGCACGGCAGACGAGCGGCAGACTGCCCCTACAACCAGTCCTTGCGGCGGAAGGCGACGTACAGCGCGAGCGAGAGGACGACGATCAGCACGGTCGACGTGATGAACCCGGAGTGCGCGCCGAACCCCGGGTACGGCACGTTCTGCCCGTAGAACCCGGTGATCGCCGTCGGCACCGCGATGATCGCGGCCCAGCTCGTCACCTGCTTGGTGATGATGTTCAGCCGGTTGCCCTGGATGGTGAGGTTCGTCTCGAGGATCGTCGTCACCAGGTCGCGCAACGACTCCGTCCACTCGGTCGCGCGGAGCACGTGGTCGTACACGTCCTGGAAGTACGGGATCATCGGCTCGGGGACGACGTTCATGTCGCGGCGCATCAGCGTGTTGACGACCTCGCGCATCGGCAGCACCACCCGGCGCAGCGTCACGAGGCTCTTGCGCAGCTCGAAGCTGCGCCGCTGCACGTCGGCGTCGTGCGGCACGTCGTCGAACAGCAGGTCCTCGAGCTTCTCGATCTCCTCGTCGAGGCTCGACACCGTGTCGAAGTGCCCGTCGACGACGTCGTCGATCAGCCCGTACAGAAGGAAGCCGACGCCGTTCGCGGCGAGGTCGGGTGAGCCGTCCCACCGCGCGACCACCTGGGTCATGTCGAAGCCGTCGTCCTTGCGGACGGTGACGAGCGCCTGCGGGGTGATGAACGCGGCCAGCTCCGACAGCCGCAGCTCGCCGGTCGCGACGTCGAGCCGTACGGCGTACATGTTCAGGAACTCGTGGCTCGCATACCGGTCGAGCTTGGGCCGCTGCCGGCGGTCCACCGCGTCCTCGATCGCCAGCTCGTGCAGCCCGAGCTCCTCCGCCACGAGCGCGAGGTCGGCGGCCTGCGGAGCGCACAGGTCGACCCACACCGTCGTGTCCGCCTCGTCGAGGTAGTCGGACACGTCGACCACCGGGAAGTTCTCCAGCACCAGCTGCCCGCCGCGATAGACCCGCGTCGTGGCGATCTGGTCCGTCGGCGTCTGGTGCGACGACACGCCTTCACTACCTTTCCCTCGGTCTCCTGCATTGTCGCGGTCGCGACCGGTAACCGGCCGACACCGCGCCGCACCGAATACGAGCCGCTACGGTTCATTCGCAGAGGCGGGCGCTACGACCGAGGAGCGACGATGACCGACGTACGCGACGAACTTGCCTCCCCCGTCCGGTTGCTGCCGACCGACTCCTCCGCGCCACCCACCGACGGCACCGCACTGTGCCTGTCCGGCGGCGGCTACCGCGCGATGCTGTTCCACGTCGGCGTGCTGATGCGGCTCAACGAGGCGGGCTGGCTGCCGAAACTCGATCGCATCTCGAGCGTGTCCGGCGGCTCGATCACCGCCGGCGTGCTCGGCGCTCGCTGGGGCTCGCTCGGCTTCGACAGCTCCGGTGTCGCGGCCTCGTTCGGCGACGCCGTCGTCAAGCCGTTGCGGTCGCTCGCGAAGCACACGATCGACATCCCGAGCGTCGTGGTCGGGCTGCTCGAGCCGTTGTCGTCGATCGGCGACCACGTCGCGGCGGCGTACCGCAAGCACCTGTTCGGCGACGACTCGCTGCAAGCGCTCCCGGACCGGCCGCGCTTCGTCATCAACTCGACGAACCTCGCGTCCGGCGAGCTGTTCCGGTTCTCCAAGCCGTACGCCGCCGACTGGCGCGTCGGCCGCATCCCGTCGCCCGACCTGCCGGTCGCGACCGCGGTCGCGTGCTCGTCCGCGTTCCCGCCGTTCCTGTCGCCGTACCACCTCGACCTGTCCGGCGCGAACTGGACGACCGACGACGGCAACGACCTGACCACGCCCGACTACCGCGGCGAGCTGCGGCTCTCGGACGGCGGCGTCTACGACAACCTCGGTCTCGAGACGGCCTGGAAGACCTGCCACACCGTGCTGGTCAGCGACGCCGGCGGGCAGATGGCGGCCGAGCCGCACCCGCCGGGCGACTGGGGCCAGCACATGCTGCGGGTGCTGCACGTCATCGACAACCAGGTGCGTTCGCTGCGCAAGCGGCAGGTCGTCAACGGCCTGGTCAGCGGCGAGCGCGACGGCGTCTATCTCGGCATCCGCAGCGCCGTCGCCGACTACCACCCCGACGACCCGATGCCGGCCGACCCGAAGATGACGCTGCCGCTCGCCGCGCTGCCGACCCGGCTCGCAAGCCTCGACGACGACGTGCAAGAGAAGCTCATCAACTGGGGCTACGTGATGGGCGACACCGGCCTGCGCAAGCACCTCGACCCGTCCGTGCCGAAGGGCACGCTGCCGTACCCGGCCCGCCCGCTCACGTAGTGCCGTCAGGAGACGACGACGCGGCCCTTCATCCCGGCCGACGAGTGGTACGTGCAGACGAAGTCGTACGTGCCCGGGCTGGCGAACGTGACGGTCAGCACCTTCCGTTGCTGTCCCGGCGTCCCGCTCACCGTCGCCGACGTCGCGTGCAGCGACGAGAACGCGATGTTGTGCGGGTAGTTGCCGTCGTCGATCAGCACGATCCGGAGCCGCCCGGTGTGCGCGTGGACCGTCGCGGGACCGAACCGGAACTTGTCGGTCGTGCCGACGACGACCTCCTGTACGCCGTCCGCCCCGGTCGTCGCGGTGGCGCTGGCCGAGGCCGCCGTACCAGGTACGGCGGCCTCCTGCCGAGCTGTGTTGCCGCACCCGATGGCCGCCAGCGGTACGGCGACCAGGGGTGCGAGCAACAGTGCGTGACGTCGCATAGCAGTGTTAGCCGAGCTTCTTCTGCGTTGCGATCGCCTGGGCGAGAACGGCCGCGGTGCCGGCCATGTGCGTCTCGGCCATGGAGATCTTCGCGGCCGCGGTCGGCGACTTCGTCACGATCGCCTTGATGGCGTCTTCGAGCGTCGTGATGTGTCCTTGCAGGTCGGCCGCGACGGCGTCGGCGGGCAGGCCCGTCGCCGTGCCGAGGAAGTGCGCGAAGTCGGCCTTGTAGCCGGCGAGCTTCGCCTGCGCCGACGCCACGAGCTGCGGGTTCTTCGTCGCGAGACCCTTGGTGTAGTCGACGAAGAAACCGATGTGTGCGCGCCACATCTTCAGGAACGCGGTCCGCGCATCGGCGCCGTACACGCTGCCGATCGCGTCGCCGAGGCCCACCGTGTTGTCGTCGAGCGCCTTGACGGCACCGGCGGTCTGCGGCGAGGTGAGGCCGGTCGCCACGGCGGTCTGCACGACCGCGCCGGTCTGCGCGACGTGCTGCACGAGCAGGCCGGTCAGTGCCGCGCGAAGGACCGACGCGTCACCGGACGCGTTGCCGGCCAGGCTCTTCTCCGTCGCGATGCCGCTCGCGAGCGCCGCCGCGGTGCCGTCCATGTGCATGGCCGCCATCTGGAGGTTCGCCGCCGCGTCCGGCTTGTTGGCAACGATCGAGCCGATCGCCGTTTCGAGGGTCTGGATGTGGCCCTGCAGCTCGGTCGCGATCGCGTCGGCGGGGATGTGGGTCGCGCCGCCGAGGAACGCGGCGAAGTCCCGCTTGTAGCCGGCCAGCTTCGTCTGCGCGGCGGAGACCATCGCGGCGTCCTTCGTCGCGAGGCCCTTCGTGTACTCGACGAAGAAACCGATGTGCGCGCGCCACATCTTCAGAAACGCCGTGCGCGCGTCGGCGCCGTACACGCTGCCGATCGCGTCGCCGAGCGCAACCGTGTTGCCGTCGAGCGCGGCGAGCGCCTGCGTCGTGTTGGCCGAGCCGAGGCCGTCGGTGACGGCGGTCTGCACGGCGAAGCCGGTCAGGTCGACGTGCTCGCGGAACAGCAGGTCGAGCCCGGAGCGCAGTGCGGCCGCGGCTGTGGCAGTCGTGTCAGTGGCCGCTGAGTCGGTCGCCGTAGCGGTGGGCGTCGAGGCCGCCTTCATGGCACTCGTGCCGCCCTTGCCGCCGGCCGACGAGCCGCTGCACGCGGTCACCGAGATCGCCAGTACGGCGAGCCCCGCGGCCGCTTTCGCGGCTGCGTTCGTTGTCTTCATCGAAGTCCCTTTCCTGGAATGAACGGTCACTTCGACGTTCGTGACAACGGCCGCGCCGGATCACATTGCGGTCAGTTCGTCGCCGCACCGGCGGCGAGTACGTCGGTCGGGCGGGTCGGCTTCGAACCGGCCGCTTCGACGCTGACCGCGAACGCGGCGGTGTCGGCGTAGTCGGCCGGCAGCAACACCTTCGGCGTCTGCCGGGTGGCGTCGCTGAAGCTGACGACCGGGAGCGGGCTGCCGTCGCGCGGCAGCTGCCACAGCACGTACGTCCGGCCGGCCGGGAGGACCGGCAGCGTCAGCGGTACGAGGCTGGCGGCGCCGTCGACGACGAGGACGTCGGCGGTGTCGCCGCGCCGCCCGCGCATCTGGACGAGCTGGCATCCGGCCTGGTGCCGGCATGCGGCCAGCGCCGCGGTCGACGCGGACGGCGACGCCCCCGGCCGGCTGAGCTGCCATGCCACGCCGGCACCGGCCAGTACGACGAGGGCCGCGGCGGCGGCGAGGACGCGAGCGCCGAGGACCGGGCGGCGCAGCGGCACGACGCGAGCAGCCGGCCGTGCCTCTGTTGTGGCGCGCGCGCCGGGGAGCTGCGAGCGGATGTCCGCCCACGACGGGGGCCGCACGTCGTCGTCACTCAACGACCCGAGCTGCGCGGCGACGAGGTTGTAGTCGTCGAGCCGGCCGCGGCAGGTCGCGCAGCCGTCGACGTGCGCGAGCAGCCGCACCTCCTCGTCGGGCTCGAGTGCGTGCAGCGCGTGCGCAGCGGCGAGCTCGTCCCAGAACTCGTGGGAATCGGTCATCACTCCGGCCCTCCGTCCGTGCCGATGTCACCGCTCAACTGAGCGCGCATTCGTTTCATCGCGTGCAGGGTCCGGCTCTTCACGGTGCCGAGCGGCAGGCCGGTCATGTCCGCGATCTCGCGCTGGGTGTAACCGCCGTAGTAGGCCAGCAGCAGGACCTCGCGGTGCTCGGCGCTCAGCACGCGCAGCGCCTCGCGGGTGCGCTCGGCCCGCAGCGTCGCCCACGCCAGCTCCGCCGGCCCGGGCCCGGCGACCTGCCGCTCGATCAACTCCTGGTCGCCCGCCAGCCGCTTGCGCCGGCCGCTCTCGCGGCGCAGCATGTCGACGGCCTTGTGATGGGTGACCGACAGCAGCCACGTGCTAACGGCGCCGCGCGCCGGGTCGTAACCGCTGCCCTGCCAGAGCGCGAGGAAGACCTGCTGGACGACGTCCTCGGCGAGGTGCGGCTCGTCGAGTATCCGCCGGGCGAGCCGGAAACAGGCGCCGCCGTAGCGCTGGTAGACGGCTTCGAGCGCGGCTTCGTCGCCGCGCTCCACGCGGCGCAGCAGTGTCGCGTCCTCGACCGCCGGCGCGGGGCTGGGGTGATCGGTCACGGTTGTCTATTCGCCGCCCGGCGCCGTTTGGATCACTGCCACCTTCTTTTGCCTCCTCGTGATCCAACCGGGTGTGACGAGCGAAGCACATGCGTGGGTCGAGACCGTGTCGCCGTCGTCGGAGCCGGAGTGTCGGGCCTGACCGCGGCCTACCTCCTCCAGCGACGCTACGACGTGCACCTGTTCGAGGCCGACGACCGTCTCGGCGGGCACGCGCATACCCACGACGTCGTCACCCCGGACGCCGGCGCGGTGCCGGTCGACAGCGGGTTCATCGTGCACAACGCCCGGACGTACCCGCACCTGCTGCGGCTGTTCGACGAGCTCGGCGTGCAGACCCAGCCGGCCGACATGAGCATGTCGGTGCGCTGCGAGGGCTGCGGCCTGGAGTACGCCGGCGCGCAGGGGATCGGCGGCCTGTTCGCGCAGCGGCGGTCGGCCTACGACCCCGCGTTCCTGCGCATGCTGGGCGAGGTCAAGCGGTTCCACCGGCACGCGCGCCGGGTGATGGAGCTCGGCAGCGACGACCTCACGCTGCACGACTTCCTCGCGGTCGGCGGCTACTCCCGCTACTTCGTCGCGCACTTCATGGTGCCGGTCGTGTCCGCGGTGTGGTCGGCGGCGCCCGGTGTCGCGCTGCGCTACCCCGCGCGCTACCTGTTCACGTTCCTCGCCAACCACGGCATGCTGACGGTGTTCGGCAGCCCGCCGTGGCGCAGCGTCGTCGGCGGGTCGCGGACGTACGTCGAGCGCGCGGTCAAGCATCTCACCGCGGTGCACGTCTCGACGCCGGTGCGCGCCGTCGAGCGACACCTCGACGGCGTACGGGTCCACGACGACGCCGACCAGGTGCACCGGTTCGACCGGGTCGTCGTCGCGACTCATGCCGACACCGCGCTCTCGCTGCTCGCCGACCCCAGCGACGCCGAGCGGAAAGCACTCGGCGCGTTCCCGTACAGCAGCAACGACACGGTGCTGCACACCGACCCGCGGCTGCTGCCGACCGCGCGCCGCGCTCGCGCGTCGTGGAACTACCTGCTGCCCGCGTGTGACGCGGACACCGACCGCGTCCTCGTGTCCTACGACATGAACCGGCTGCAGTCGCTGCCGACGGCGACGACGCACGTCGTGACGCTGAACGCAACCGACCGGATCGACGCGAGCCAGGTGATCGCACGGATCCGTTACGAGCACCCGATCTACACGCCCGAATCCGTTGCCGCGCAACGGCTTCTGCCCGACCTCAACGACGGCCGGACCGCGTTCGCCGGCGCGTACCACGGCTGGGGGTTTCACGAGGACGGCTGCCGTTCCGGTGCCGAGGCGGCCGCGAGCTTCGGCGTGACCTGGTGAGCGACGTCGTCACGCCCGCGCTGTACGAGGCGACGGTGACGCACAGCCGGCGCGCGCCGACGACCAACCGGTTCCGCTACCGCACGGCGTACTGGCTGTACGACGCGGACCGCCCGCCGGTGCTGCGCGGCC
>JAVEEI010000213.1 GCA_030840525.1 Frankiaceae bacterium | reverse complement strand
GGCGGGACCCCGGAAGGCATCATCGCGGCGTGCGCGGTCAAGTGCCTCGGCGGTGTCATCCAGGGCAAGCTCTGGCCGAAGGACGACGCCGAGCGCGCGCTCGCAATCGACGCGGGCCACGACCTGTCGCGGGTCCTCAGCACCGACGAGCTCGTCAGCAGCGACAACGTGTTCTTCGTCGCGACCGGCGTCACCGACGGCGAGCTGCTCGACGGCGTCCGCTACAAGGCCGGGGGCGCGGTCACCCACTCGCTGGTCATGCGGTCGAAGAGCGGGACCATCCGCAACATCTACAGCGACCACCGGCTGACGAAGCTACGCGCCTACTCCGCCATCGACTTCGAAAAGCACGGCTAGCCGACCGGCCGCGCGGGCAGGTCAACTGTCGTGCCTGACAACGAGCCGTGGCCGCCCAGCGGCGAGCAGATCGAGCTGCGGTACGACGACCAGACGGCTGTGGTCGTCACCGTCGGCGGCGGTCTTCGCTCGTACCGCGTCGGCGACCACGACGTACTCGACGGCTTCGCGGCCCACGCCGCGGCCGACGGCGCGCGCGGGCAGACCCTCGTCCCGTGGCCCAACCGGGTGCGCGACGGGAAGTGGGAGTGGCAGGGCGAGCCGCAACAGCTCGCGATCACCGAGCCGGCGCAGCACAACGCGATCCACGGCCTGGTCCGCTGGCTCGGTTGGTCGGTCGCGGAGCGCCGGGCGAGCGGCGTCACGGTCCGCTGCGCGAGCTGGCCGCAGCTCGGGTACCCGTGGCCGCTCGAGGTGTCGGTGCGGTACGACGTGGGCGACGAGGGGCTGACGGTCGAGCAGTCGATCACGAACCGCGGCTCCAGCCCGGCGCCGGTCGCCGCGGGCGCGCACCCGTATCTCACCGTCGGCACCGACCGCGTCGACGACGCCGTGCTCCACGTCGACGCGGACGCGTGGATCGACACCGGCGCGCAGCAGATCCCGACCGGCGTCGTCGCGGTCGAAGGGACGCCGTACGACTTCCGCGAGCCGCGACGCATCGGTACGACGGAGATCGACTACACGTTCACCGGGCTGCACCGCGACGACGACGGCCGGTTCACGTTGACGCTGCGGCACCCGTCGGGCGAGCGGTCGGTCGCGCTGTGGGTGGACGAGAGCTACGACTACGTCGAGGTCTACACCGGCGACACGTTGCCGGACGCCTCACGCCGGCGCCGCGGCCTCGGCGTCGAGCCCATGTCCGCGCCGCCGAACGCGCTGGCCTCGGGCACGAGCCTGCGCGTGCTCGCGCCCGGCGAGACGTGGCGCGGGCACTGGGGCATCACCGCGGGCGGCGCGAGGATCTCGCCCGGCCCGCGTTGACGAGGTGACGCAGCTCAACTCCACTGCAAACCAACTCCACCGCAAACCAGTCTCGCCGCAACCGGCGTCGCAAGGACCGGCGGCACCTGACGGCCGCCCGGGCAGCGGGTTCTCTACCCGACGCAAATCCCCGCGCGCCGGTTGCGGCGGCTCACTTTGGCCGGCCCGGAACCGCTCCGCTTCCGCGCGCGTCCAACGTCCCGACACTCTGCTCGGGAGGGAACTATGCGCGTGTCCCGATTTCTGGCGTCCTTCGCCACTGCCGCTGCCGTCGCGGGGCTGATGGCGCCCGCCGTGCCGGCTGCCGCTTCGACTGCGCCGATCGGACTGCACGGCACGCTCGTCGGCCGGTGGCAGGTCGTGCCGAGCACTGCCGCCGACGCGGGCGTGCGCTACCGGCTCTTCCGTGGTTATGGCAAGACGTCAATCGGCGTCACCGGCGCCCGCGGCGAGTCCGGCAGTCTCGGCAACGTGCGGGCGGGCACCTGCACCGTCAATCTGCGGGTGACCACGGCAACCCCTGCGGGCCAGATCAGCGTGACGCTGAGCTCACTCAACGAGTTCCCGGGCGGCAACTCGTGCAAGGGCTACAACTTCCGCTGGCACGGGACCGGGACGACCGGGGTGTACGCCGGCCGGTCCGGCTCCGGCACCGGGTCGTTCGCGATGCAGAACCCGACCGCGCCGGGCGCCGACGGCACGTTCAAGCTGTACTTCCACTGACCGGCTCCAGCACGAACACCGGGATCTCGCGCTCGGTCTTCCGCTGGTAGTCGGCGTACGGCGGGAACGCCGCCACCGCACGCGCCCACCACAGCGCCTTCTCGTCGCCGGTCACCTCGCGCGCGACCATGTCGCGCTTGACCGGCCCGTCCTGCACCTCGACGTGCGGGTCGGCGAGCAGGTTGTAGTACCAGACCGGGTGCGTCGGCTGGCCGCCCATCGACGCGACCGCGGCGTACCGGCCGTCGTACTCGACCCGCATCAGCGGGTTCTTCCGCAGCTTCCCCGACTTGGCGCCGCGGCTGGTCACGACGACGACCGGCAGGCCGGTGTCGCCGAGCGTCGTGGCCTCGGTCCCGCCGGAAGCCTCGTAGCGCTCGACCTGCTCGCGCACCCATCCGATCGTGCTCGGCTCGTACTCCCCGTCCAGTGGCATGCGTCCAGTCAACCTCGACCCGCTCGGCGTCATACCCTCGGGGCGTGGCCGACTTCGCCTACACCGACCTGCTCCCGCTCGGGACCGACGAGACGCCGTACCGCCTGCTCACCGCCGACGGGGTCAGCGTCGTCGAAGCCGCCGGCCGGACCTTCCTGCAGGTCGAGCCGGAAGCGTTGCGACTGCTCACCGACACGGCGATGCGCGACATCGCGCACCTGCTCCGCCCGGCACACCTGGCCCAGCTCGCGCGCATCCTCGACGACCCCGACGCGTCGCCCAACGACCGGTTCGTCGCGCTCGACCTGCTGAAGAACGCGAACATCGCGGCCGGCGGGGTGCTGCCGATGTGCCAGGACACCGGTACCGCGATCGTCATGGGCAAGCGCGGCCGGCACGTGCTGACCGACGGTCGCGACGAGGAGCACATCAGCCGCGGCGTGTACGACGCGTACACGCGGCTCAACCTGCGCTACTCGCAGCTCGCGCCGTTGACGATGTGGGACGAGCGGAACACCGGCTCCAACCTGCCGGCGCAGGTCGAGCTCTACGCGACCGACCCGCACGGCCACCCGGACGCGTACGAGTTCCTGTTCATGGCGAAGGGCGGCGGCAGCGCGAACAAGTCGTTCCTCTACCAGGAGACGAAGGCGGTCCTGAACGAGAAGCGGCTGCTCGCGTTCCTCGACGAGAAGGTGCGCTCGCTCGGCACCGCCGCGTGCCCGCCGTACCACCTCGCAATCGTCGTCGGCGGGACCAGCGCTGAGTTCGCACTGAAGACGGCGAAGTACGCGAGCGCGCACTACCTCGACCACATGCCGACGAGCGGCGACGGCACCGGCCACGGGTTCCGCGACCTCGAGATGGAGAAGCGCGTCCTCGAGCTCACGCAAGCGTTCGGCATCGGCGCGCAGTTCGGCGGCAAGTACTTCTGCCACGACGTGCGCGTGGTGCGGCTGCCGCGGCACGGCGCGTCCTGCCCGATCGCGATCGCGGTGTCGTGCAGCGCCGACCGGCAGGCACTCGGCCGGATCACCGCCGAGGGTGTCTTCCTCGAAGCGCTGGAGACCGACCCCGCGCGCTTCCTGCCGGACGTCGTCGACGACCACTTGTCCGAGGACGTCGTCCGCATCGACTTGACGAGGCCGATGGCGGAGATCCGCGCCGAGCTGTCGAAGCACCCGGTGAAGACGCGGCTGTCGCTCACCGGCCCGATGGTGGTCGCGCGCGATATCGCGCACGCGAAGATCAAGGAGCGGCTCGACGCCGGCGAGCCGATGCCGCCGTACCTGCGCGACCACGCGGTCTACTACGCCGGCCCGGCCAAGACGCCGGCCGGTTACGCGAGCGGGTCGTTCGGCCCGACGACGGCCGGTCGGATGGACGCGTACGTCGACCAGTTCCAGGCCGCCGGCGGGTCGCTCGTGATGGTCGCGAAGGGTAACCGCTCGGCCGCGGTCACGAAGGCGTGCGCGCAGTACGGCGGCTTCTACCTCGGCTCGATCGGCGGCCCGGCCGCGCGGCTCGCGCAGGACTGCATCCGCAAGGTCGAGGTGGTCGAGTACGCCGAGCTCGGGATGGAAGCCGTGTGGCGGATCGAGGTCGAGGACTTCCCCGCGTTCGTCGTCGTCGACGACAAGGGCAACGACTTCTTCGCCCAGACGGCGACCGGGCCGGCGCAGCCGCTGGTGACGAGCATCCCGGTGCGGTCATGACCGAATGGCGCACCGAGCACGACTCGATGGGCGAGGTACGCGTCCCCGCCGACGCGTTGTGGCGGGCGCAGACGCAACGCGCGGTCGAAAACTTTCCGTTGTCAGGACTGCGGATCGACGCCTCGCTCGTCTGGGCGCTCGCCGCCATCAAGGGCGCGGCGGCGACCGTCAACGGTGAGCTCGGCGCGATCGACGCCGACGTCGCGACCGCGATTCACGACGCGGCGGCGGAGGTCGCGCGCGGCGAGCACCGCGACGCGTTTCCCATCGACGTCTTCCAGACCGGGTCCGGTACGTCGAGCAACATGAACGCCAACGAGGTGCTTGCGACGCTGGCCGCGCGCCGGCTCGGTCGCGACGTGCACCCCAACGACGACGTCAACGCGTCGCAATCGAGCAACGACGTGTTCCCGTCCGCGATCCACCTCGCCGCGACCCGCGCGGTCGTCGACGACCTGGTCCCCGCGCTCGCGCATCTCGAAGCGGCGCTGAGCCGCAAGGCCGGCGAGTTCGCCGACGTCGTGAAGAGCGGCCGGACGCACCTCATGGACGCGACACCTGTGACGCTCGGCCAGGAGTTCGGCGGCTACGCCGCACAGGTCCGGTACGGCGTCGAGCGGCTCATGTCGGCGCTGCCACGGCTCGCCGAGCTGCCGCTCGGCGGCACCGCCGTCGGCACCGGCATCAACACGCCGGCCGGGTTCGCGGCCGCGGTGATCGGCCGGCTCGCCGCCGACACCGGGCTGCCGCTGACCGAGGCGCGCGACCACTTCGAGGCGCAGGGCGCGCGGGACGCGCTGGTCGAGACGAGCGGCCAGCTGCGCACGGTCGCGGTCGGGCTGTACAAGGTCGCGAACGACCTGCGCTGGATGTCGAGCGGCCCGCGCGCCGGCCTCGGCGAGATTCACATCCCGGACCTGCAACCGGGGTCGTCGATCATGCCGGGCAAGGTCAACCCGGTCGTCGCCGAAGCCGCGTGCCAGATCGTCGCGCAGGTCGTCGGCAACGACGCGGCGATCGCGTTCGGCGGCGCGGCCGGCAACTTCGAGCTCAACGTCATGCTGCCGGTCATCGCGCGCAACCTGCTGGAGTCGTTGCGGTTGCTGACAAACGTCGCCCGGCTACTCGCCGACCGGTGCGTCGACGGCATCACCGCGAACGTCGAGCACTGCCGCGAGCTCGCCGAGTCGTCACCCTCGATCGTCACCCCGCTCAACCGCTACATCGGTTACGAAAACGCGGCGAAGGCGGCCAAGAAGGCGCTCGCCGACGGCATCACCGTCCGGCAGGCCGTCATCGACCTCGGCTTCGTCGACGGCGAGCGGCTGACCGAGGAGCAGCTCGACCACGCGCTCGACGTACTGTCGATGGCCTACCCGCACGGGCGGGGCGGCGGCGTCAGCCGCGACTAGCCAGCCGTACCGCGGCGGCGCGGTCGCTCACCTGCAGCTTGCGCAGGATCGCCGAGACGTGCGTGCGCACGGTGACCGGCGTGACGAACATCCGCGCGGCCATCTCGGTCGTCGGCAACCCTTCCTGCATCAACGTGAGCACCTCCCACTCGCGTTCGGTCAGCGTCGCGAGCAGGCCGGCCCGCCGGCCCGACACCGAGTCGCGCGAGCGGAACTCGTCGATGAGGTGCGCGACCAGCCCGCGCGGCAGCGCGGCCTCCCCGCTGAGCACGCCGCGCAACGCGATCGGCAGCCGGGCCGGGTCGATGTCCTTGAGCAGGTAGCCGCGCGCACCGGCCCGCAGCGCGGCGAACAAGTCCTCGTCGTCGCGCGACACGGTCAGCATCACGACCGCGGTCTCGGGCGACGCCGCGGCGATGTCGGCCGCCGCGCCGATGCCGCCGCCGGGCCTGAGAATGACGAGCAGCGCGATGTCCGGCCGCAACCGGCCGGCCGCCTCCACCGCGTCGGCGGCGTTCGCCAGCTCGGCGCAGACGTCGAACCCGCCGTCGTGCTCGAGCGCCCAGCGCACGCCGGCGCGGGTCGGCGGGTGGTCGTCGGCGATCAGCACCCGAGCGACGGTCACGGTACCCACACTTCCACCTTCGTTCCCCCGTAAGGCCGGGACGTGACGTCGCAGCGGCCACCGAGCGCGGCGGCTCGCTCGCGCATCCCGGCGACGCCCCAACGGTCGCCGGCGAAGACCTGCGGGTCGTCGACCCGGAAGCCGCGGCCGTCGTCGGAGATGCGCAGCAGGATGCCGTCGCCGTTCGCGAGCGCGACGGTGATTTTGCTCGGCCGCCCGTGCCGGCCGGCGTTCGTGATGGCTTCGCGCGCGATCCGTACGAGTGCTTCGCGCTTGTCGTGGCTCACGTCGATGCCCGGCTCCAGGTCGAGCAGGACGCGCACGCCCATGCGGCCACCGAGCTCCTCGGCCTGCTGTGCCAGCGCCGCGTCGAGCGGCTCGTCGATCGGCCGGGTGAGTGCGGCGACCGCGCGCCGCGACTCGTCGAGCGCGCGGTCGGCGGCCCGCGCGATCATCGCGAGCCGGTCCGGCTCGTCGGTCGCGGCGGCGAGGCCGCGCGTCTGCGTGGCGATGAACGCGAGCTCCTGCGCGAGACCGTCGTGCAGGTCGCGCGCGATCCGCCGGCGCTCCTCCAGCACCGCCGTCTCGGCGATCCGCCGCCAGTACCCGGTGAACTCCGACGCCGCGGCGACGACCGCCACGGCGTACGCCGCCAGCCGCAGCCAGTCGCCGACGGTGAGGGTCCCGACCAGGTGCGGCGGGGTGAACGCGAAGTTGGTGCGGGCGAGCGACCACAGCGCCGCGGTGACCGCGAGCCAGCCGTAGAAAGCGTCGGCGTCGCGCGTCCCGCGACGGACGAAACCCAACGATGCCAAGGCAAAAGCGACCGCCGTCACGATCTGCAGCAGGCGCACCGACAGCGCGCCGGTGTCGACGCTCACCTCGCTCGACGGCAGTCCGGTCTGCCCGGTGACGCCGCCGGCGCTCGCGGCGACGACGGCGAGCACGCCGACGACGAACACGGCCGCGGCCAGCAGCATCGGCCGGCTCATCTGGTCCCACCGGCCGGTCAGCGGCCGCTCGGGTGCGTACGACGCCGCCGCGAACAGCAGCGCGGCGACGGCGCCGGACGCCAGCGCCGCAAGCCGTACGCTCGGCCGCGCGTCGGCCGGCGTGACGACGAGCGGGATGACCGCGAACACGAGGTTGCCGAGCGCGAGTTGGGTGAACGCGCTGACCGTCAGCAGGTCGGCGACCAGCCGGCGCTGCCGCCAGCGGCCGTACGACAGCGCCGCCAGCAGCATCGCCGCGCACGTCGCGGTGGTCTCGAACACGGCGGACGACCACGGGCTGCGGTGGGCCAGCCCGTGCGGGTCGAGCGCGTGCAGGACGGTGACCGCGCCGGCGAGGAGCCAGACGACGGCCAGCACCGAGCCCCGGCGCGGTCGGCGTAGGTCCACCCGGTCAACGCTGCCGCCCGGGCGCATGCGGATCAATCGCACGAACGGTCATTCCGGCGCCGGCAGAGTCGGGGCAAACCGGCCCAATCCCGTGCGCGCGTCAGTAGTAGCCGTAACGGTCGCTGTGACCGAGGGCCGAGCACGGGTCGCCGTACGAGCGGGCGATGTAGGACAGGCCCCAGCGGATTTGGGTCAGCGCGTCGGTGCGCCAGTCGCTGCCCATCGTCGCCATCTTGCTGCCCGGCAGCGCCTGCGGGATGCCGTACGCGCCGGAGCCGCCGTTGCTGGCCGTGACGCTCCAGTTGCTCTCGCGGGTCCAGAGCGCGTCGAGGCAGCCCCACTCCGCTTCGCTCCAGCCGCGGCGCAGCAGCAGCGCGTGCGCGATCGTTCGGGGCGAGCCGAGCAGGCTCAGCCGGCGGTTCGAACGGGAGGCACGGCCCGGCCTGCGCGCCGGCGCCGACACCGTACGGCGGGCAGCGGCGGCGGCCTGCACCGCGACGCGGGACGCGGCGACCACGGCAGCGGTCGCGCGGCCGGCCGCTTGCGCGGGAACGCCGGGCCGGTCGCCGCCGGGCCCGGCTCCGGCGGCCAGGGCGGTACCCACCACACCGACGCTCGCGACCACGGCCCCCGCGACGAGGGCAGCGGTCAGCCCCCGGAAAGCGGTCCGGTTCACGCACTGCCTTTCGTCGAGATCTCGCCCGCTGCTCGGGCGGCGGCAGCAGGGTGCGCTGCCGGCTCGCGCGGCATCGCCACCGGCATCGCCACGCTGAGGTCGTCAGTCCAGTGTTGCCCGCTAACAACTGCAAGCAGTCGCTCGTTTGCCCGGATCAGGGAGTGACTAACCTCACAATTTCCGCGAAAAACGACGCACTAGCGGGCGTTTGTCACACCAGCCCCATCAGTACCGGACGGGAGCACGCAACAACGGCTTGGCGAGCAGCGCGACGACGACACCCGCGACGAAGCCGAAGACGTGCGCGAGGTAGGCCACGCCGGCACCGCTCGCGACGCCGCTGCCGCTGGAGTACAGCCACTGCAACAGGAACCAGCCGCCGAGGACGAGCCACGCGGGCAGCTTCACCGGGATCCACACGATCGCCAGCGGGATGATGCTGGTGACGCGGGCGCGCGGGAACATGACGAGGTACGCACCGAGCACACCGGCGATCGCGCCGGACGCGCCGACGAGTGTGGTCGTCGAGCCCGCGTTGCCGTAGGCGAAACCGTACGCCGCGACGTACCCGCAGAACAGGTAGAACAGCAGGAACCGCAGCCGGCCGAACCGGTCCTCGACGTTGTTACCGAAGATCCAGAGGAACAGCATGTTGCCGAGGATGTGCAGCCACCCGCCGTGCAGGAACATCGAGTAGAGCACCGAGAGGTACGGCTTCTTGCCCGTCTCGGTGACGACACAGTCGACGTCGCCGGCGGTCGTGCCGATGCGATACACGTGCGGTGGCAAGGGCTTGTTGTGCGTGAGCTCGTACGGGATCGCGGCGTGCTGGTCGAAGTACCGCTGCTGCTGGCAGACCTGCGCCGCCGTCTGGCTGCCGACGCCGATGTGCGACACCACTGGCTCGGTGAAGAAGAAGACGAAGTTCAGCGCGATCAGTACGTACGTGACGACCGCCGTACGCCGGGTGGGGTTGTCGTCATGGATCGGGATGACCACGCGGGCGAACCTACCGGCATACGCCCGCACTCGTTGCCCGCGATGTCTTCCGGCCGACGGCGATGAGTAATGAGCGCGTGCCGGGAAAGGCATCCGACATGACCACCGTCAGCGAAGACGCTCTCGACGCGATCACCGAGCTCGCGGGCATCGTGCTCGTGACCGATGACCTAGCGAAGACGTACGTCGAGATGTGCCGGATCGCGGTCCGCGCGGTGCCTCCCGCCGTCGGCGCCTCGGTGACGACGTACCCGGAGGGGCGGCCGGCCGCGGCGGCGAGCGACCCGTGGGCGCAGGACCTCGACGAGCTGCAGTTCGAGGAGCACGAAGGTCCGTGCCTCGACGCCTACCGCACCGGCAACGCGTTCCGGGTGCGCGACTTCGAGAGCGAGACCCGCTGGCCGTTCTACTCGCAGCAGGCCGTCCGCAAGGGTGCACGCAGCATGACGAGCGTGCCGCTCACGGCGCAGGGAAACGTGGTCGGCGCACTCAACCTGTACTCGCGATCGCCCGACGCGTTCGACGCCGAGGCGACCGCGCTGGCGCACGTCGTCGCGGGCCAGGTCGGCCTGTCGAGCCAGGTGAGCGCGGCGTTCTTCCGGCACCGCGACCTGGCCGAGCAACTCGCCGACGCGATGGCGTCGCGCGCGGTCATCGAGCAAGCCAAGGGCGTCATCATGGCCGACCGCCGCTGCGACGCCGACGCGGCGTTCGTCATCCTGCGCGAGATGTCGCAGCGCAGCCAGCGCAAGCTTCGCGATGTCGCCCGGGACTTGGTCGAGAACGTGAGCCGCGGTTAGACGCCCAGGTCCTCCAGCATCTCGGTCACCAATGCGGCGATCGGCGAGCGTTCGGACCGCGTCAACGTCACGTGCGCGAACAGCGGGTGGCCCTTCAGCGCCTCGATGACCGCGGCGACACCGTCGTGCCGGCCGACCCGCAGGTTGTCGCGCTGCGCGACGTCGTGCGTCAGCACCACGCGGCTGTTCTGCCCGATGCGCGACAACACGGTGAGCAGCACGCCGCGTTCGAGCGACTGCGCCTCGTCGACGATGACGAAGGCGTCGTGCAGCGAGCGGCCGCGGATGTGCGTCAGCGGCAGCACTTCGAGCAGATCGCGGTCGACGACCTCGTCGATGACGTGCGGCGACACCAGCGCGCCGAGGGTGTCGAACACCGCCTGCCCCCACGGCGACATCTTCTCCGCCTCGGTGCCGGGCAGGTAGCCGAGCTCTTGGCCGCCGACGGCGTACAGCGGGCGGAAGACGACGACGCGGCGGTGCTGCCGGCGTTCCATCACCGCTTCGAGCCCGGCGCACAACGCGAGCGCCGACTTGCCGGTGCCGGCGCGGCCGCCGAGCGACACGATGCCGACGTCCGCATCGAGCAACAAGTCCAGTGCGATCCGCTGCTCCGCGCTGCGGCCGTGTACGCCGAACGCGTCGCGGTCGCCGCGCACCAGCCGTACGTGCTTGTCCGGCGTCACTCGGCCTAGCGCGCTGCCGCGTTCGGACAGCAGCACCAGCCCGGTGTGGCACGGCAGCTCGCGCGCGGCGACGAGATCGATCGTGTCGTCGGCGTACAGCTGGTCCACCTCGGCGGCGGAGACGTCGAGCTCGGCCATGCCGGTCCAGCCCGACTCGACCTGCTCGGCGAGGTACTCCTGTGCCTGCAGGCCGATGCTCGCCGCCTTGATCCGCAGCGGCATGTCCTTGCTGACGAGGACGACGTCGGCACCCTCGGTGGCGAGGTTGCGCGCGACCGCGAGCAGCCGGCTGTCGTTGTCGCCGAGCCGGTAGCCCTGCGGCAGGATCGAGGGGTCGGTGTGGTTGAGCTCCACCCGCACGGTTCCGCCGTCGTCGTTGACCGGCAGCGGCGCGTCGAGACGCCCGTGTTCGATCCGCAGCTCGTCCAGCAACCGCAACGACTGTCGCGCGAACCAGCCGAGCTCGGGATGGTTGCGTTTCGCCTCGAGCTCGGTGATGACGACGATCGGCAGCACCACGTCGTGCTCGGCGAACCTCGCGAGTGCCGACGGGTCGGAGAGCAGAACGCTCGTATCCAGAACGAAAGTACGTCGGGCGGTGGTGCGCTTGCGGCTTCGCGCGGTCGGGTTCGCCGGGGTGGGGGTCACGTGGCCTCCGAACGAGGGGCGGCCCGGGGATTCGGTCCGCCTTCGCTGACGGTACGGCGGGAACCTGTCGGTAGCCGTCCGACACGCGGCGGCGTTCGGTTGAACTCCAGATGACCGTTTCGGCCGCGCTCAGCCGCCGAAGCGGCGGTGCCGCTGCGCGTACGAGCGCAGCGCGCGGAGGAAGTCGACCCGGCGGAAGTCGGGCCACAGCGCGTCGCAGAAGTAGAACTCCGAGTGCGCGCTCTGCCACAGCAAGAACCCGGAAAGCCGCTGCTCGCCGCTGGTCCGGATGACGAGGTCGGGGTCGGGCTGGCCGCGCGTATAGAGGTGCTCGGCGATCCGCTCCGGGTCGAGCGCCGCGGCCACGTCGACGAGCGAGTCACCGCGCTCGGCGTGCTGCTGCAACAGCCCGCGTACGGCGTCGGCGATCTCGCGCCGGCCGCCGTACCCGATCGCGACGTTGACGAGCAGCCCGGGCCGGGTGCGCGTTGCCTCCTCGGCTTCCTTCAGCACGCGCACGGTCGTGTCCGGCAGTAGGTCGAGTGAGCCGACCGGATGCACGCGCCACGGCCGGCCGTCGGCGGCGAGGCCTTCGACGGTGCGCTCGATGATCCGCAGCAGGTCGTCGAGCTCGGGCCGCGGCCGGCTGAGGTTGTCGGTCGACAGCAGCCACAACGTGACCACCTCGACGCCGGCGTCGGTGCACCACGCGAGCAGTTCGTCGATCTTGTCTGCGCCGCGGCGGTGCCCGGTCGCGACGTCGTCCGCACCGCTTGCCCGCGCCCACCGCCGGTTGCCGTCGAGGATGACCCCGACGTGCCGCGGCCGGGTGCCGTCGACGAGCCCGCGCGCGAGCCGGCGTTCGTACACGCCGTACACCACGTCCCGCAGCCCCACCGCACGCCTCCTTCGGGCAAGGGTACGGCGTACCGTCTCGGGCATGTCGACGACGACCGACCACGGGTTGCTCGAACGCGTGCTCGCCGACCTCGACCGCGACGGGTACGCCGTCGTCGAGTCGCTGCTGCCGGCCGACGAGGCGAAGGCCGTCCGCGACGGGCTGCGCGAGGTGCTCGACCGCACCCCGATGGGCCGCAACAACTTCGAGGGCTACCAGACCCGGCGCATCTACGCGCTGTTCGCGAAGACGCGCGCGTTCGACGCACTCGCGCTGCACCCGTTGCTGCTCGGCGTGCTCGACGCGGTGCTCGGGCCGAGCTACCAGCTCAGCGCACCCACCGGCATCGAGATCGGGCCGGGCGAGAAGGCGCAGTTCCTGCACATGGACGACGGCATCTACCCGCTGCCGCGACCGCACCCGGAGGTCGTGCTCAACTCGATGTGGGCGCTCGACGACTTCACCCCGGAGAACGGCGCGACCCGCGTCGTGCCGGGCAGCCACCGCTGGACCGACCGCATCCCGGTCGACCCGGACGAGACGGTGACCGTGACCATGCCGGCCGGCTCGGTGCTGTTCATCCTCGGCACGCTGTGGCACGGCGGCGGCGCGAACCGCACGGACCGACCGCGGCTCGGCGTGCTGCTGGAGTACGCCGCCGGCTGGCTACGCCAGCAGGAGAACCACGTCCTCGCCGTACCGCCGGACGTCATGCGCACGCTGCCGGAACGGTTGCAGGAACTGCTCGGCTACGGGATCCACCCGCCGTTCGTCGGCTACGTCGACGGCCGTCACCCGCGCCGGCTGCTGGACTAGCACGTCGACTGTGACGTTCGAGGCGCATCTGACCCGCGTTTTACGCCTCTAACGTCACAGTCGACGAAAAGATGGGGCGAGGGGCGTTAGCCGAGGCGGGCTTCGAGCTTCGCCAGCTCGTCCCACAGCGCGGCCGGGAGGCGGTCGCCGAAGCGCTCGTAGTGCGGCTTGACCTGCGCCGCCTCTTCGCGCCACGCCTCGTTGTCGACGGTGAGCAGCAGCTCGATCTGGTCGTCGGTGAGGTCGAGCCCGTCGAGGTCGAGCGACTGGCGGGTCGGCACGTTGCCGATCGGGGTCTCGGTCGCGTCCGCCGTACCGGCCAGCCGGCCGACGATCCACTTGAGCACCCGGCTGTTCTCGCCGAAGCCCGGCCAGACGAACGTGCCGTTGGCGTCCTTGCGGAACCAGTTGACGTAGTAGATCCGCGGCAGCTTGCTCGCGTCGGCCTTGGCACCGGTGGCGAGCCAGTGCGCGAAGTAGTCGCCCATGTTGTAGCCGCAGAACGGCAGCATCGCGAACGGGTCGCGGCGCAGCTCGCCGACCTTGTTCTCGGCGGCGGCGGTGCCTTCGGACGCGACGTTCGAGGCGAGGAACACGCCCTGCTGCCAGTCGAACGACTCGGTCACCAGCGGCACGTTGGTGGCGCGGCGGCCGCCGAAGAGGATCGCGTCGATCGGCACGCCGGCGGGGTCTTCCCACTCGGGCGCGATGGTCGGGCACTGCGACGCCGGGGCGGTGAACCGCGCGTTCGGGTGCGCGGCCGGCTCGGACGAGGCCGGCGTCCAGTCGCGGCCCTTCCAGTCGGTGAGGTGCGCCGGCGGCGTGTCGGTCAGGCCCTCCCACCACACGTCGCCGTCGTCGGTCAGCGCGACGTTGGTGAAGATGCTGTTGGCGTAGAGGGTGTCGATCGCGTTCTTGTTGGTCGACTCGCCGGTGCCGGGCGCGACGCCGAAGAAGCCGGCCTCCGGGTTGATCGCGTGCAGCCGGCCGTCGTCGCCGAAGCGCATCCAGCAGATGTCGTCGCCGACGGTCTCGGCCTTCCAGCCCGGGATGGTCGGCTGCAGCATCGCGAGGTTGGTCTTGCCGCACGCCGACGGGAACGCCGCTGCGACGTAGCGCACGTCGCCTTCCGGCGAGGTCAGCTTGAGGATGAGCATGTGCTCGGCGAGCCAGCCCTCGTCGCGGGCCATGACGCTCGCGATCCGCAGCGCGTAGCACTTCTTGCCGAGCAGCGCGTTGCCGCCGTAGCCGGAGCCGTACGACCAGATCTCGCGCGTCTCGGGGTAGTGGACGATGTACTTGGTGTCGTTGCACGGCCACGCGACGTCCTGCTGGCCGGGCTCGAGCGGCGCGCCGACGGTGTGCACCGCGGGGACGAAGAAGCCGTCGTCACCCATCGCGTCGAGGGCGGCCTTGCCCATGCGGGTCATGATCTTCATCGAGATGACGACGTACGGCGAGTCGGTGATCTCGACGCCGAGGGCGGAGATCGACGAACCGAGCGGGCCCATACAGAACGGGACGACGTACATCGTGCGGCCGCGCATGCAGCCGTCGAACAGCGGGCGCAGGGTGGCGCGCATCTCGTCCGGCGCCATCCAGTTGTTGGTCGGGCCGGCGTCGGCCTCGTCCTCCGAGCAGATGTAGGTGCGGCTCTCGACCCGGGCGACGTCGGTGGGGTCGGACTTGGCGTAGAAGGAGTTGGGCCGCTTCTGCGGGTTGAGCTTGACCAGCGTGCCGGACTCGACGAGCTGGCTGGTCAAGCGGTCCCACTCCTCCTCGGAGCCGTCGGCCCACTCGACCCGGTCGGGCTTCGTCAGCTCCGCGATCTCGCGTACCCACGCGACGAGGCGGGCGTGGCGGGTGGGGGCGTTCTCCAGCCCGGGGATGGTCGAAGCAGCCGACATGAAATCTCCTCGCGAGTCCGGGCTTGTGAAAAGTATAACAAGCACCTGGTGCCCCGCGAAGCCTCGATTACGCGGCCTCTTACCCCGGTGGGCCGGCCGCCCGCACCCGCTCGACGTCGGCCATCGCGTCCCGGAGTTGCTCCAGCCACTCCTCGGTGTGCTTGCCGACCAGCCGGACCGCCCACGCGAGCGCGTCCGAGCGCGACCGGGCGACGCCGGCGTCGACGAGGGTGTCGAGGACGCGCCGCTCGGGCTGCCGCAGCCGCGTCATGACCGGCACCGACAGCGAGGTGAAGGTCTTGGCCGTGTCGCCGCAGCGCGCGCCCCACGCGACCTTGCGGCCGTAGCGGTGCTCGGCTTCGCGGGCGATCGCCATCCGCTTGTCGCGGGTCTCGTCGCGGAACCGGGCGATGCGGCCGGCCGCGGCCTCGTCGCCGCCGGTCTCGGGCGCGGCCAGGCGGCCGACGACGAGGATCTCGTCGCGGTCGACGGTGACCTCGGGTGCTTCGGTGAACCAGTCGTCGGGCAGCCGGCCGGCGAGCCAGCCGGTGATCGTGTCGTCTGTCATAGGTGCGATGATTACATCATTACAGCGTTACGTCCAGCCTTCGGCGTAACTCGTCCGCGCCGGTGATCGGGGCGTCGCAGGCGAAGTTCTGGCAGACGTACGCGGCGCCCGGCGGCCGGCCCGCCAGCAGCGGCGAGTCGCCGTGGGTGACGACGACCGCGCCGGGCGACGTCGTACGGCGGGCGATGGCGGCGAGCTCGGGCTGCTCGACGACCGCGACCTCGAGCGGCCCGGCGACCATCGCCTCGCCCGCCGCGGCGGCCCACCCGGCGTAGCGGGGGAACCGCTGCAGCAGCGGTACGACGGTGCCCAGGGCCTGCTCGGCTGCGGCGCGGTGGCGTTGGTCGGCGCTGAGCGCGGTACTCGTGACGAGCGCGTGCGCGACCGCGGCGAGGCCCGACGGAGTGGCGTTGTCGGTCGGGTCCTGCGGCCGGCGGACGAGGCGCTCGGCGTCGTCGGCGGTGTCGTAGAAGCCGCCGCTGCCGTCGGCGAAGTGCTCGACCGCTGTGTCGAGGAGGGTCGTCGCGTGGTCGAGCCACTGCCTGTCGCCGGTGACCTGGTGCAGCGTCAGAAAGCCTTCGGCGACGTCGCCGTAATCTTCGAGCACGCCGTCCGGTGCGCCGGCCTTGCCGTCGCGCGACACGCGCTTGATCCGGCCGCGGTCGATGTGTACGTCGGCGATGAGCCGCGCGGCTTGCGTCGCGGCGGCGGTGAAGTCCTCGCGGCCGAAGAGCGCGCCGGCCTCGGCGAGCGCGGCGATGGCGAGACCGTTCCACGCGGCGACGACCTTGTCGTCACGTGCGGGACGGACGCGCTGCGCTCTTTCGCTGCGCAACCGGGCGCGCTCCGCCCGCCACTGCTCGTCGTCCGGCGGGTCGTCGAGGAGTTGGAGTACGGAACGGCCGTGCTCGAACGTCCCTTCGTCGGTGACGTTGAAGATGCGCGCGGCGACGGGGCCGACCTCGTCCCGGGTCCAGACGTAGAACTTGCCTTCCTCGCCTTCGCTGTCGGCGTCGAGCGACGAGGCGAAGCCGCCTTCCGCCGTCCGGAGCTCGGCGAGCATCCACTCGCAGGTCTCGACGGCGACGCGCTTGCCGAGCTCGGTGTTCGTGGCGCGCCACCAGTGCGCGTAGACGCGGGCGAGCAAAGCGTTGTCGTACAACATCTTTTCGAAGTGCGGGACGACCCACGCGTCGTCGGTGCTGTAGCGGGCGAAGCCGCCGGCGAGCTGGTCGTAGATGCCGCCGCGGGCCATGCGTTCGCAGGTCGTCGCGACCGCGTCGAGCGACTGTTTGTCGCCCGTGCGCGCGTAGTGACGGAGCAGGAACTCGAGCGCCATCGACGGCGGGAACTTCGGCGCGCCGCCGAACCCGCCGCGGCGGTCGTCGTACTCGGTGAGCAACCGGCCGGCAGCGGCGTCGAGGTGCGCGGCGGTGACTGTGCTGTCTTGCGCTGTCGGCAGTGTCTGCTGTGTCGTCTGCTCGGCGAGTTGCCGTACGACGTCGGCGCCGGCCGCTTCGATCTCGTCGCGCCGCTCGGTCCAGGCCCGGACGATCGACTGGCAGACGGTGCGGAAGCTCGGCATGCCGGGGCGGTCTGCCGGCGGGAAGTAGGTACCGCAGAAGAACGGCTCGCCGCTCGGGGTGAGGAAGCAGGTCATCGGCCAGCCGCCGTGGCCCGTCATCGCTTGCGTCGCCTCCATGTAGACGGCGTCGACGTCGGGGCGTTCCTCGCGGTCGACCTTGATGGCGACGAAGTGCTTGTTGACGTACGCCGCCGCGGCCTCGTCCTCGAACGACTCGTGCGCCATGACGTGGCACCAGTGGCACGCGGCGTAGCCGACGGACAGCAGGACGGGGACTCCGCGCGCTTTGGCTTCGGCGAACGCCTCATCGCACCACGGCCACCAGTCGACCGGATTGTCCTTGTGCTGCAACAGGTACGGGCTGGTCGCGTCGTTCAGCCGATTGGGCATGCTTTCGACGCTACGGCACCCGCCTCTTACCGCGAGTCACGTGCTGGATGCCTTGCTGGGCTCAATCGGTCCGGCTGGGCTCCGTGAGAAGATACAAGCGGTCGGCCAACACGAGAAGGCGCTTTCCCGCCTCGGCTACAGACCATGTTGAGCCTTGCTCGGGCTTGGGGACTAGATCGATCAGCCCGCCCATACCGAGGATCGACGCATGCATCTCCGCACGCACATGCTCGACGGCGTCGGCGCTCGAGTGGGGATCCTCTAAGACAACCAGGCGTTCTTCGAGCCACCGCCCTTCAGGTTCGTAGCCTGTCTCGCTGAGGAATTCCACGAGTTCACGAACCATCGGGACCAAGTCGTCAGGCGTCACGACAATCGCTCCTGATCCACGAATTCGAAGAGATCCTGCGGTTGCAGATCGGTTGGCACCAATACCTGATCCCCCTCGCCCCCAGCCACCCGGCCTACGTACATCGTGGTGTCTGACGTCAAGCGGTAGGTCGTCACTACCTCGGAACCATTCCTCCACTTGGCGAGGTTGTATAGCTTTTCCGCGTCTGCCGCGGAGGCGGGCTTAGTGGCGGCGAAAAATCGCCCAATCCCCTGCCCGACGTTCTCCGCACGGTACAGAACTGTTCCCGCTTTCAGCGTCTGCACCGCGTAGGCACCGTCTTGAAACGAACTTTCCAAGGTCCCCGTGAGCGCGGGAAGCCCCGCCGTAGAGGTCACGGCGACATTGGCAGCGCCGTCTTCTCCTGCATCTAGCGCGAATGCGGCTGACGCCTCGGGTAGGCGAGCCAGCCGGTAAGCATTAGCGCACATGACGACGGTCCCGGCAGCCGGTTAGCGAAGTCGCACGAAACTCTCCTACCTCGGAGACGCAACGCCCGTTTTCGGGGCTATTGACGCGTTCGGCAGACAGAGCGGACGACGGTTCCTACGCTGGACATACATCGCGCAGGATCGCGCGGCCGTACGCGGACACGGGGGCGGAGCACACAGTGAAACGCGCGCTCGCGCTCTTCGCCGCAGTCATCGCGGGCACCGCATCGATCACGGTCGCGGCAGCACCGTCCGCCTCGGCCGCGTCGGCCGCTGGTACGGCACCGGGATCGCCGGGCAACGTCGCGACCCGCACCGCGAGCGACGGCGTCGCGGTCACCTGGACGCCGCCGACAGACACCGGCGGGTCCACCATCGTCGGCTACGACGTCCTGCGCGGCACTACGCCGGACGCGCTCACGCAAGTCGGCTTCGCGACCGCCACGGGCGCGCCGTCGTACGCCGACCGCATCGGCAACTCGACCACTGCCGCTACGACGTACTACTACGCCATCGAAGCAGTGAACGAGACCGACACCGGACCGCAGACCGCGCCGCTAGCCGGTACGACGCCCACCACCGTGTTCGTCCCGAGCACGCACGAGAAGTTCACGCTCGAAGGCAGCCACACGAGCGCCGTCGCCCCCGACGGGGACTACCTGTTCGCATCGACCGCAGCCAACCCCACCGCGGTCGCGGCGACCTGGAACGACCCGGGAATCTCCGTGCGCGGCCAAGGACTCGCGTCGTTCTCCCTCTACGGCGCGACGGCGCCGGGGACATACGCCGTCGACGCCGCGACGATCCCGACACCGACGGCCGCGCTGTGCTGGAGCGCGACCAATACGTGCGAGCAAACCGGCACGGTCGTCGTCAACCAGGTCGACATCGACTCGGCGAACACCCTCGTCGGGTTCAGCGCCGACGTGACGATGAACGGCGGCGCGGTCGCGTCGATTCGTTACGGCACCGACGACGCGCTCACCGCGGTCAGCCTGCCCGCCGTCGACGCCGGCGCGACGACCGTCGGCGGGACCCGAACCCCCACCGCGACCTACACCAACGTCGGCGACACCGCGACGACGATCGGCACCGTCTCCGTCGTACCGTCCGACGGCAGCGCGACGACGGACTGGTCGACGACAGGCAACGACACGTGCACCGGCGCGGTGATCGACCCGGGCAACAGCTGCACCGTCGGGCTGAGCGTCACGCCCACCGCCGTCGGCGCGAACACCGGCGAGCTCGTCGTGACCGACAACTCCCCCGCGGGCACGCACGAGCGCGCACTGACCGTTCTCGCCAAGACCGCACCGCCGGCCCCGTCGTACCTCACCGCGACCCGCGCCGCCGACGGCACCGTGACGTTGCAGTGGTCCGATCTCGGCGGCCAGACCGCGTCGTCGGACAGCTTCACCATCAGCGAGGGCTCGGCGCCCGACAACCTCCAGCCGATCGCGACCCAACCGGCCAACACCAACAACACCAACGCCTATACGGATCCCGACACCGCGTCCGACGGCGTCCGCTACTACGCCGTCACCGGCACGAACATCGCCGGCACCGGCACGCCCGCGACGCTGACCGTCGATGCGTCGCTGCACCCGCCAAGCGGCGTGAAGGTCGGACCGGTCATCGACGGCGGCGTCGTGTCGTGGACCGCGCCGGCCGGCTACCCCGCCGGAACGGTGACGTACGACGTCTACGCCGGAGCCAGCCCAGCGACCCTCACGAAGGTCGACACCACAACCGCGACGAACGCACCGCTGACCGGCCTCAAGAGCGGATCGACGTACGACGTCGCCGTGCTCGCGCACACCGCGAACGGCGAGACCAGCGCACTCTCACAGCCGGTCGCGTTCACGCCGTCGTCCAGCGAACTGCTCGTCACGACCGGCAATGGCCGCCCCGATTTCGGCCGCGCGTCGCTCGCTCCGGGCACGCCGGGCTACGCCCCGTTCGGGTCGCTTGCCGGCGCGAACTTCGCGGCCGCCGTCGCGGCGCCGAACGGCCTGCACGTCGCGTACACCACTGCCAGCCTCGACCGGCCGACGACGTACGGCGTCTGGGTCGCCAACCGCGACGGCAGCGGCGCCGAACAACTGGCGAGCGGCACGTCGCCGTACGGCGCACCGACGTGGACGCAGGACGGCACCGCGCTCGCATACCCGGTCAACGGCGCGCTGCACGTCAGCCCGGTCACCGCGGCGACCGCGACCGCCGGCTGGCCCAGCGGCACCAGCTGGATCGGCCCGCACGACATCGTCAGGAGCGGCTCGACACCGACCTCGCCACTGGTCGTCTACGACACCTCCAACGGCGCGCAGCGCACGATCCCCAACTCCGCGGGCGGAGGCTTCCCGTCGCCCAACCCCGCCGGCGACGCGGTCGCGTACACCGCGGGCGGCTACACGTGGGTGACGACGCTCGCCGGGATGCGGCACGAGGTCGCGCTTCCGCTGAACTCGTCCGGCGCCATGTCGATCGCGTGGAGCCGCGACGAGAGCCGGCTCTACGTCGTCACGAACAACCAGGTCTGGAGCACCCTGGCCGGCGGCGGCGGTACGCCGGTCCAGATCACGAGCTTCAGCCCGTACGTGCCGACCTCGGTGTCCGTCGTCGCGCCGGACTCCGCGCCGCCCGGGGTCTCGGTCGCGAAGCTCCCGGCGATCGCGACGACAGCGGCGGTCACGTTGTCGTACTCCGCCCGCGACGCGGTCAACCGGGTCCGGAGCTACGACGTGCAGTACACCCACGCGACGACCGTCTGGGTCAACCCGGCGTGGCCGGTAACCCACGGCTGGGGCACGACCGCGACGTCGCTGCCGGTGCACCTGATCGGGGGAATCAAGTACTGCTTCTACGTCCGCGCCACCGACGACGCCGGCAACGTCTCGGCGTGGAGCAAACCTGTCTGTACGACGGCACCGCTCGACGACCGGGCGATGCACAAGACGGCCGGCTTCGCCGCCGTCACCGGCTCGGCGTTCTACCTCGGCACCGCGTACTCGACGACGCACTACGGCGAAGCCGCGTGGACGACGACCTCCACGCGGGCGCTCTACCTCGTCGCGACGACGTGCCCGACGTGCGGCAGCGTCGAGATCCTCGAAGGCAACAAGCCGGTCGGCGTGATCAACCTGCACTCGGCGACGACCGTCTACAAGCGCGTCCTCGCGATCCCGAACACGCGCGACCGCGTCGACTTCATGATCCGCGTCGTCAGCAGCGGCAAGCGGGTCGTCATCGACGGCGTCGTCTTCCAGCCCAAGTAGCTCGTCACGACCAGCTGACGGCGATGCTCTGGCGCAGGTTCGTCACCGGCGGCGGGTAGTCGGCGTCGTCCTTCAGGTACTCGTCGGCAGTCAGCCACCCGATGACGTCGTACGCGCCTTGCGGCACCGCGTACCCGTCGTAGTCCTGCCCGGACCACGTCATCACCCACGTCGCGCAGTCACCCGGGTTGAACGTCAGCGTGTGCGCGGCCTGCGGGAAACCGAACCGGTCGTCCCAGGTCCAGCGCGCGGCCTCGGTGCCGTCGTCCATCACCTGGTTCGCGGACAGGTTGACCTCCATCCGGCTCGGGAAGTGCAGCGTCGCCGCACCGCTCTCCGGCGCCTTGCACATCTCCAGCGTGAACGACACCCGGTGCCCCGCGACGAATCCCTCCGGCGGCGCCGTCGTCGTCAGCGTCATGCACCAGCCGTCCGGGTGCCGGTACTCGGCAACCTGCGTGTTCTTCTCGCAGAACGCGGGGTCGTTGCTCGTCGTGCGGGTGACCGACGGCCCGCCGTCCGCTTCGGTCGGCTCGAGCCCGACGTACGGCCCGTGCGCCGCAGCCGCCGCGGTGGGCGACGGCGAAGCACCGGCGCCGGGGCTGTCGCTCGGCGCCGGTCCGACACCGACCGGCAGGCCCGACGGCGTGGGCAGCGGTGTCGGCAGCAGACCCGGCGGCAACGTCGGCGCCGGCACCGCGCGCACGACGTGACCGGACCCCTGCGCACCGGACCCCTGCGACCCGCGCGCGCCGGACCCACCGCCGGCCGGCGTCACCGTCGACAGCGAGTCGCCGCGCGTGCCGCCACCGGCCGCGACGAGAACCACCGCAACGACCGCAGCCGCCGTACCGCCACTGACACACACCACGCCGATCCGGCGGCGCCGAACGATCCGGCGACCGGCCGCAACCGCGCGTAAGTCGCCCCCAACCGGAAGCGGGCGGCTCGGCAGTCGCAGCGTCGCCAGCGAGTCGGTCATGACAAGTCTCCAAGCGATCGGGCCAGCAGCTGGCGCGCCTCGTGCAGGCGGCGCTTCACGGTGCCCGCCGGCCGGCGGATGGCGCGGGCGACCTCCGTCAGCGGCAGGTCGCACAGGTAGTGCAGTAGCACGACCTCGCGCAACGGCGCCGGCAGTCGTCGTACGGCGTCCCACAGTCCGTGGTCCGGTGCGGTACCGGGCAGCGCCGCGTCCGCGAGCTCCGACCAGACCGCGATCTCGCGGTCGCGCCGGCGCCACGTGTCGCGCGCGATGTTGTGCGCGACCCGGAACGCATAGGCGCGCGGCTCCCGCAGCCGCGACCACTTCACGTACACCTCGGTGAGCGCTTCCTGCGCGAGCTCGTCGGCGAGCGCGGGACTGGACGTCAACGCGAGGCAGTA
>JAVEEI010000209.1 GCA_030840525.1 Frankiaceae bacterium | reverse complement strand
GCGGCTGAGAAGACGAGTTGCGTCGCACTCAACGGAGGGGGTGGAGGGTTAGAGGGAGAGGCCGCCGTCGACGGGGATTAGCGCGCCGGTGATCCCGCTCGCCTCGTCACCGGCCAGCCACACACATGCTGCGGCGACCTCGTCCGGGGTCAGCAGTCGCTCGACCGGCTGCTGCGTCGCGAACTCGTCGACCGACGCCAGCCCGTAGAGACGCGCGCTCTCCGCGAGCATCGCGGTGTCGGTCGAGCCGGGCGCGACCGCGTTCGCGGTAACGCCGGTACCGCGCAGGTCGGCCGCCAGCCCGCGGACGAAACCGGCGACGCCGGCCTTCGCCGCGCAGTACGCCGCGAGTCGAGGCAGGCCGGTCACCGCCGCCGACGACGCGACCGCGACGAACCGACCGCTGCGCGGCGACGGCTGGCGCAACATCGCCGGCACCGCGACGCGGGCGACGTTGAGCACCCCGCGCAGGTCGACGTCGAGCACGGCGTCTTCGGCGGCGACCGACGTCTCCCAGTGCGGCGCGCCGCCGGCAATCACGCCGGCCACCGCGAACGCCGCGTCGAGACCGCCGTACGCCGACTCCGCCAGCGCGACGGCCGCGGCCAGCGCAGCGAGGTCGCGCACGTCGGCGACATGCGTCGTCACGTCGCCGAGCGACGACAGCTCGTCGAGCTCGGCCCGCGTCGCAAGCGCATAGGGCACAACGGGATCGTCGGCGCAGGCGTCGACCGCGACCACCGACCAGCCATCGGCGGCGAGCCGCTGGACGACCGCGGCGCCGATGCCGCGGGCCGCACCCGTGACGACCGCGACGCGACTCACGTCGGGTCGGGCGCGCCGAGCCGGCGGGTGAACCCGGGCGGCACGACCACGTCGTCCGGCCCGAGGTCGCGCACCGACCGGTGACCGAGCGCGAGCACCGCCGAGTCGACGCCGGCGCGCAGGATGTCGAGCACGTTCTCGACCCCGGCCTGACCGTTCGCGGCCAAACCCCACAGGTACGCGCGGCCGATCATCACCGCCCGCGCACCGAGCGCAAGCGCCTTGACGACGTCGCTCCCGCGCCTGATGCCGCCGTCGAGCAGCACCTCCACCTGGTCGCCGACCGCAGCCGCGATCTCCGGCAGTGCGCGGATCGTCGCAGGCGTCCCGTCGAGGTTGTTGCCGCCGTGGTTCGACACCGAGATCGCGGTCGCGCCCGCAGCAACGGCCTCCTTCGCGTCGTCGACGCGGATGATGCCCTTCACCATGAACGGCCCGCCCCACTGCGCGCGCATCCAGGCGATGTCGTCCCACGTCGCCGGCGGTGTCTGCATCCACTCGCCGTACGCGCCGAAGAACGTCGGCGCGGCTTCGCCGCGGCGCGCCATGTTGGGCACCGTCAGGTCCGGCACCGCACCGCTGCGCGCGTACGTCATCAGGTACGACGGGCGCGCGAGCACTTCCGGCGCGAACCGCAGCATCGCCTTGAGATCCATCGCCTCGGGGATCACCGGGCTGCCCCAGTCGCGGCAGTGCGAGAACGACCAGTCGAGCGTCACGATCAGGCCGGCGCAGCCGGCGGCCCGCGCGCGTTCCATCCGCGCGGACATCTCGTCGCGGCTGCCGCTCCAGTACATCTGGAACAGCACCGGCGCACCGGTCGCGCAGACGTCTTCGACCGGCTTGCTCGCGAACGACGACAGCCCCATCGCGACGCCGCGCGCCGCGGCCGCACGCGCGACCGCGACCTCGCCGTCGGGGTCGACCGCTTGCACCCCGGTCGGCGAGATGAGCACCGGCAACGCGACGTCCTGGCCCATCACCGTCGTACCGAGATCTCGTTGCGCGACAAGGTTTCCGACCCGCGGCGCGAAGCCGAGCTCGCCGAACGCCGCGGTGTTGTCGCGATAAGTCACGCCCGCCTCGGAGCCGGCGAGCAGCGCGCTGTAGACCGAGCGCGGCAGCCGCCGCTTCGCCCGGCGCTGCGCCTCGGCGACCGTCTCGAACCACGCGTTGCGCATCGGCGTCAGTTCCGTCTCGTCAGCGGTACGAACACGCCACCGCGATGCGAGTGCCCGGCCGGCACCAGCGGCCGCGACGCCTGCAACAGCGCCGCCTCGCCGTGGCCGTGCACGCACTCCGGGTCCGGGCCGTCGAGCGGCAGGCCGGTGAAGAACTTCGCCACCATGCAACCGCCGCGGCACGCGTCGTACGAGCCGCACGACGCGCACGCGCCGGGGCTGTCGGGCTCGCGCAACGACGTGAACAGCTCGGACGTACGCCAGACCGCGGCGAAGCCGCCAGGCTCGCGCACGTTGCCGGCCTTGAACTGCTCGTGCAGCACGAACGGGCACGCGTACACGTCGCCGACCGGGTCGATGAGGCACACCACCCGGCCCGCGCCGCAGAGGTTGAGCCCGGGCAGCGGCTCGCCGAGCGCGGAGAGATGGAAGAACGAGTCGCCGGTGAGTACGTCGGGGCGCTCGACCAGCCACGCGTAGAGCTGCCGCTGCTGCTCCGCGGTCGGGTGCAGCCGGTCCCACACGTCGGCGCCGCGGCCCGACGGGCGCAACCGGGTCAGCCGCAGCTGCGCGCCGTAACGGTCCGCCAGCGACCGGAAGTCGTCGAGCTGGCCGACGTTCTCGCGCGTGACGACGACCGAGACCTTGAACCCGCGCATCCCCGCGGCGGCGAGCCGGTCCATCGCGTCGATAGCCATCGCGTACGAGCCGTCGCCGCGTACCGCGTCGTTGGTCGCGGCGTCCGCGCCGTCAAGCGAGATCTGCACGTCGACGTAGTCGGTCGCCGCGATGCGGGCCGCGGCGGCCGGTGTGATCCGCGAGCCGTTGGTGGAGAACTTCACCCCGACCTTGCTCGCGACGGAGTAGTCGAGCAGGTCCCAGAAGTCCGGGCGCAGGGTCGGCTCGCCACCGCCGATGTTGACGTAGAAGACCTGCATCGCGGCGAGCTCGTCGACGACCGCGAACAGCTCGCTCGTCGACAGCTCGTCCGGGTCGCGCCGGCCGCTCGACGACAGGCAGTGGACGCAGGCGAGGTTGCAGCCGTACGTCAGCTCCCAGGTCAGGCAGATCGGCGCGTCGAGCCCGCGCGCGAGCCGGTCAGTCGCGCGCAACGAGCACCTCCGCGTCGGTCAGCCGGGCCAGTGCCGCGAGGTACGCCGGCCGCGCGGACGGCGCGATCCCGGCGGCGTCCAGCGCGGCGTCGATGTCGTCGTACTCGGCCGCGGTCCGGACGACGTCGACCAGCCGCGCGTCGTTGAGAAAAGTGAGCCGGCGGTTGCCGTAGTGGTACGCCAGCGCGCCGAACCGCTCGTCGCGCAGGCCGACCTGAGGGTGCAGCGCGTACGCCGTCACGGGCCGGCCGGTCAGTAGACGCCGCACATGCCGTCGATCGAGATCTCCTCGATGAGCACGTCGGCGAGTACGTCGTCGTCGGCCGGCTCGGTGCCGGCGGGGTCGAGAAGCTCGGTCTCGGGAGCGGCCGCAGTCATGCGCCCGATATTCGCACAGTGCCGCAGGTGCGACGGTCGCTAGGTACGCCAGAGCAGGACGACGGCGCGGTCGTCCGAGCCGGTCGGCGCAACCGCGTCGACGATCGCACCGGCGCCACCGTCGAACCCGCGCGGCACCAGCGCCTCGGCGGCACCGAGCATCCGGTCGATGCCGACCGCGAGGTCGCGACCCGGCACCTCGATGAGCCCGTCGGTGTAGAGCAGCAGCGCGTCGCGGTGCGCGAGCGTCCCCTCGGCGACGCCGACGGTCGCGTCCGGGATCACGCCGAGCAGGTCGCCGTCGACCTCGATCAGCCGCCAGCGCCCGCTGCCGCCGGCGTAGTGCACCGCGGGCGGGTGGCCGGCGGTGGTCAGCCGGAACGCGCCGGAGGCCAGGTCGATCGCGACGTGCGCGGCGGTCGCGAAGCTCTCGTCGGCCTCCTGCCGGATGAGGTAGTTGTTGGCCGCCGCGAGGAACCGCTCCGGGCTGACCTGGCCGAGCAGGCCGCCGAGTGCACCCGCAAGCATCAGGCTGCGGGTGCCCGCGTCCAGCCCTTTGCCGGACACGTCGACGACGGCGATCTCGAGCCGCCGGCCGCCGTCGGTCAGCGTCGAGACGATGAAGTCTCCGCTGAACGCGGTGCCTCCGGCGGAGCGCTGCACGACGTCCTGGCGCCAGCCGCTCGGCAACGGCGGTAGCTCGCCCTGCCGCCGTAGCTGCTCGCGCAGCTCCAGCAGCATCGCCTCGCCGCGGCCGGTCGACAGGCCGAGCCGCTCGCGGTCGCGGGTGAGCTGGAGCGAGATCGCCGCGACGAGGACGAGGACGGCGAGCGAGCCGGGCCGGGTGTGGTCCCAGCCCTTCGTCGCCACCTCGCTGGCGAACGCGACCGTGACGACGAGGAACAGCACCTCGAGCGCGCGCCGCTGGAGCACGATCCCGCCGGCGACGACCGGCAGTACCAGCGCGAGCGGCGGCGCGACGCCGAGCCCGGCGGTCATGCTCAGCAGGAAGATGCCGACGGTGAGAGCGGTGAGAAACACGAGCGCGAGGCCGCGGCCGCGCGGCGTCTCCGGCGCGAGGAACTGTGCCTCGCGACCGGCGGCGCGCAGCCGGGCCAACGGCCCCCCAGGCCTTGTGCTGATGGTCCCCACCATGATCGGTTGCACATTATCTGGGTGTTTGGCCCGCGTCGCCGTACCCTGACCCGGTGAGTACGACCGGTCGAAAAGGTAAGCCGCCGCACGACCCGTCCACCGGTCATGCGCTGACCGGCGGTGGCCCCTCCCAACTCGGCGTCGACGGCTCGTTGCGGGCGCGCGACGTGTCGCGGCCGAGCGAGGCCGACGTCGAGGCCGCGTCGGCCACCGTCACGGTCAGCCGGCGACCGGCGGCAGCTCCCCCGTCTTCTCGTACGACGTGATCTGTGCGATCCGGCGCGCGTGCCGCGGCTCGTCGCTGAACCCGGTCGCGAGGAACAGCTCGACGTAGCGCAGCGCCGCGGCTTCGTCGTACATGCGGGCGCCGAGCGACAGCACGTTCGCGTCGTTGTGCTCGCGCCCGAGCCGCGCGGTGTCGTCGCTGTACGCGAGCGCGCACCGCACGCCGGGCACCTTGTTCGCCGCGATCGCCTCGCCGTTGCCGCTGCCGCCGAGCACGATGCCGCGGCTGCCCGGGTCGGCAGCGGTCCTGCTCGCCGCGAGCAGCACGTACGGCGGGTAGTCGTCCTCCGCGTCGTACGCCGGCGGTCCGCAGTCGACCGGCTCGTGGCCGAGCGACTCGATGTGCTCGACGAGCCGCTGCTTCAACTCGTAGCCGGCGTGGTCGGAGCCGAGGTAGACGCGCACGTTGGGGAGTATTGCGGACGTGATGGTGCGCGGTGTCGACGGCTGCCGCGGCGGCTGGGTCTCGGCCGACGTGTCGGCACCGGGTGCGGACGTCGCGTGGCGGTGGTGGCCGCTCGCCGAGACATGCGCGCTGCTGTCCGACGAGAGCGTCGGGGTGGTGGCGGTCGACGTACCGATCGGGCTGCCCGGCGCCGGCCCCGTCGCCGTCGCGTCGCGGGCGTGCGACCGCGAGGCGCGGGCGTTGCTCGAGCGTCGCGGCGTGAGTGTGTTCCCGGCGCCGTCGCGCCTGGTGCTCGCCGCCGGGTCGTACGCCGACGCGCGCGCCTTGTTGGCCGCACACGGCAGGCCGTCGATGTCGGCGCAGGCGTTCGGCATCGTCCGCGCTGTCGCCGCGGTCGACGCGTGCGTCTCGCCGGCCGACGACGAACGGGTCTACGAGTGCCACCCGGAGGTCGCGTTCGCCCTGATGGGCGGCGGGCCCGGGCTGCCGGGCAAGCGGACGCCGGAAGGCGCGTCAGTGCGCCGGTCGTTGCTCGCACGCGTGTGGCCGGCGCTCGGCGAGTTGCCGCCGCGGGTACCGGAGAACGACGCGCTCGACGCACTCGCGTGCGCGTGGTCGGCACTGCGCGTCGTACGCGGCGAGCACGTCACGCTCGGCGACGGGACGCGCGACGAGCGCGGCCTGCCGATGCGCATCGTCGCGTGACCGCCTAGGGGGATCGCCTAGGGGATCGCCTAGGTGATCGCCAGCTGGCAGGTCACCGCGAACGCGCCGACCGATGCCGACAGGGGCGTGGTCGAGACCACCGGGAGCGGCAAGAACACGCAGGAGCCGCTGAACGCGCCGCTGACCGGCCCGGTCGCCTCTCCGCTCACGGTGAGGAAC
>JAVEEI010000079.1 GCA_030840525.1 Frankiaceae bacterium | reverse complement strand
GGGCTGGTGCCGTCGGGGCTGGCCGGTGCGCCGGTCGGCGAGCTGCTCGACCAATCCGCGGCGGTGCAGCCGTTCCTCGAGGCGGACGGCCGGCCGGCCCTCGCGCTCGGCGCGGCGCTCGGCGGGTACGCCGCGACCGGCCACGACAAGCTCGTCATCGACGACATCGGCTCCGGCATCAAGGGTTTCGGCGACTGGGCCGAGCAGCTCATCGCCGAGTCGACCGGCAAGCAGGGCCGCGGGCTGCTCCCGGTCGTCGTCGAGCCGCTCGGCGCTGGCGAGCTCGAACGGAAGCTCGGCGCCGACTCGCACTACGTCGTCCTCAGCCGTACGTCGCACTCGCAGGACACCACCGTCGACGGTCCGCTCGGCGCGCAGTTCCTGGTCTGGGAGTACGCGACCGCGGTCGCCGGCTACGCGCTCGGCATCGACCCGTTCGACCAGCCCAACGTGCAGGAGTCGAAGGACAACACGAAGGCGGTGCTGGAGAAGGCCGGTGACGGCCCGCTGCCCGAAGGCGACCCGGCGTACGTCGACGGTGCGGTCGAGGTGCACGGCGACCGTGCGTTGCTGGGTGGCGCGACGACCGTCGGCGAGGCGCTCGCCGCACTGCTCGCCGCCGTACCGGAGCGCGGCTACCTCGCGGTCATGGCCTACCTCGACCGGCTCGGCGAGGCATCGGCGGCCGGGCTGCGCAAGTCACTCGCGACGCGGACGCCGCACGCGGTGACGTTCGGGTGGGGGCCGCGGTTCCTGCACTCGACCGGGCAGTACCACAAGGGCGGCCCGCAGGTCGGCGCGTTCCTCCAGGTCACCGGCGCGCACGACACCGACCTCGACGTGCCCGGGCAGCCGTTCACGTTCGGCCGCCTCCAGCTCGCGCAGGCGCTCGGCGACCTGCAGGCGTTGCAGTCGCGCGACCGCCCGGTGCTGAGGCTGCACCTGACCGACCGTGCAGCCGGGCTGCCGCAACTACTCGACGCCGCTCGGTCCGGCGGCGTGGCGTGATCATGGCGTTCGCAGCGTTTTCTGGCGTGATCATGGCGTTCGCAGCCTGCAAACGCGATGATCACGACCGGCGCGGCGGGGGGCTTCGGCCGTGACCGACTCCGGCAATCCGCTGCGGGACCCGCGCGACCGCCGCCTCCCGCGGGTGCCCAACCCGTGCGCGCTCGTCGTGTTCGGTGTCACCGGCGACCTCGCCCGCAAAAAGCTCATCCCCGCCGTCTACGACCTCGGCAACCGCGGCCTGCTCCCGCCAGGCTTCGTGCTGCTCGGCTTCGCCCGGCGCGACTGGGGCGTCGGCGAGTTCGAGTCGCTCGCGCGTGAGGCGGCGCAGCAGCACGCGCGCACCGAGTTCCGCGAGGACGTGTGGCGCCGCATCGCCGACTCGCTGTGCTTCCTGCCGGGGTCGTTCGACGACGACGAGGCGTTCGACGCGCTGGCAGCCAAGCTGATCGAACTGGAAGACACCCACGGCATCAAAGGCAACGCCGCGTTCTATCTGTCGATCCCGCCGCCGGCGTTCCCGATGGTGCTCGAGCAGATGGCCCGCACGAAGATGGCCGACAACTCCGAGCGCGGCGGCTGGCGCCGCGTCGTCGTCGAGAAGCCGTTCGGTCACGACCTCGAGTCCGCGCGCCAGCTCAACACGTTGGTCGACACGGTGTTCACGGCGAAGGACGTGTTCCGGATCGACCACTACCTCGGCAAGGAGACGGTGCAGAACCTGCTCGCGCTGCGGTTCGCCAACACGCTGTTCGAGCCGATCTGGAACTCGCACTTCGTCGACTCGGTGCAGATCACGATGGCCGAGGACGTCGGCATCGGCGGCCGGGCCGGCTTCTACGACAACGCCGGCGCCGCCCGCGACGTACTGCAGAACCACCTGCTGCAACTGCTCGCACTGACCGCGATGGAAGAGCCGGTGTCGTTCGACGCCGAGTCGATCCGGATCGAGAAACTCAAGGCCCTCAACGCAATCTCCCTTCCCGACGACAAGGAGCACTACGCGATCCGCGGCCAGTACGACCAGGGCTGGCTGGCCGGGCAGCGCGTCCCGTCGTACCTCGACGAGAAGGACGTACCGAAGGGGTCGCGCACCGAGACGTACGCCGCGGTCCGGCTCGGCGTCGAGACGCGGCGCTGGGCCGGCGTCCCGTTCTACCTGCGCACCGGCAAGCGGCTGCCGCGCCGGGTCACCGAGATCGCGGTCGTGTTCAAGCGCGCGCCGCACCTGCCGTTCGACGCGACCGACACCGTCGAGCTCGGCCACAACCAGCTCGTCGTCCGCGTGCAGCCGGACGAGGGCGTCACGTTGCGGTTCGGCTCGAAGGTGCCCGGCTCGGCGATGGAGGTCCGCGACGTGTCGATGGACTTCCTGTACGGCGAGTCGTTCACCGAGTCGTCGCCGGAGGCGTACGAGCGGCTGATCCTCGACGTACTGCTCGGCGACCAGACGCTGTTCCCGCGCAACGAGGAGGTCGACGCGAGCTGGCGCGTGATCGACCCGCTGGAAGAGTTCTGGGCCGGCAGCAAGCCGCACAAGTACCGCGCCGGCGAGTGGGGCCCGGCCGAAGCCGACGACATGCTCGCCCGCGACGGCCGGGTCTGGAGGCGGCCCTGATGACGACGACCTTGTGGGACACGACCGGCACCGACATCGTCAACGCGCTGCTCGCCGAACGCCGCACCGCGGGCGCCCTCGCCAGCGGCCTCGCGCTCTCGCTCGTCGTCGTCGTCGACGAGAAGCAGGTGCAGGAGGCCGAGACCGCCGCGACCATCGCCGCCGCGGCGCACCCCTGCCGCCTGCTCGTCGTCGTACGGCGGTCCGTCGAAGCCGACAACCGGCTCGACGCGGAGGTACAAGTCGGCGGCCGGCTCGGGCCGACCGAGGCCGTCGTCATGCGCATGTACGGGCGGCTCGCCCTGCACGCCGAGTCGGTCGTGCTGCCGCTGCTCGCGCCAGACGCACCGGTCGTGACGTGGTGGCACGGCGCGCCGCCGGACGAGATTGCGACCGACGCGCTCGGCGTACTCGCCACTCGCCGGATCACCGACTGCGCCCTCGCCGCCGACCCGGCCGCCGCGTTGCGCCGGCGGGCCGAGGACTACGCGCCCGGCGACACCGACCTCGCGTGGACCCGGACGACCCCGTGGCGCGCGCTGCTCGCGTCCGCGCTCGATGCGGCCGAGGCTCGACCGTCCGGCGCGACCGTCGAGGCCGAGGCCGGCAACCCGAGCGCGGCGCTGCTCTGCGGCTGGCTCGGCTCGCGGCTCGGCGTCAAGGCGCGGGTCAAGGACTCCGCCGGCCCCGGGATCACGTCCGCGGCGATCGAGGCGACCCGCGCCGACGAGTCGGCGTACGCGGTGTCGATCAGCCGGCCCGACGGGCGGCTCGCCACGCTGCGGCGCGGCGACGAGGACGAGCGGCAGCTGCCGCTCCCCCGCCGCGAGCTCGGCGACCTGCTGGCCGAGGAGCTACGGCGGATGGACCCGGACGCGGTCTACGCCGAGGCGCTCGCGGCCGCGACCGGTGTCACCGGGATCGCCGACCGCCCGGCCGCGAGGGCGCACGTCTGGCGCGACCCGGCGTGGGCCGGAGCGGGGTCGGGCTCGTGACCCCGCCGATGGTCGTCACGCACCACGACGCGACGCTGCTCGCCCGCGCGGTCGCGGCCCGGCTCGTCATCGCGCTCGTCGACGCGCAGGCCGCGCGCGGCACCGCGTCGGTCGTGCTCACCGGCGGCGGCATCGGCATCGCCACGCTGCGGGAGATCGCGGCCTCGCCGGCCCGCGACGCGGTCGACTGGGAGCGCCTCGACGTGTGGTGGGGCGACGAGCGGTTCCTGCCCGCCGGCCACCCGGAGCGCAACGAGACACAGGGCCGCGAGGCGCTGCTCGACATGGTCCCCGTCGTACCGTCGCGGGTGCACCCTATGGCCGCGAGCGACGGCCCGGCCGGCGACGACGTGGACGCGGCCGCCGAGGACTACGCCGCCGCGCTCGCCGCCGCCGCGCGGCCGGAGGACCACGGCGACGTGCCGACGTTCGACGTCCTGCTGCTCGGGGTCGGGCCGGAGGGGCACGTCGCGTCGCTGTTCCCCGGCTCGCCGGCGCTGTACGACGACCGTGCGGTCGTGCCGGTACGCGGGTCACCCAAGCCGCCGCCGACCCGGCTGTCGCTGTCGATGAGCTCGATCAACGCGGCGCGCGAGGTCTGGCTGGTCGCCGCGGGCGAGGAGAAGGCCGCCGCCGCGCGGATGGCGCTGGCCGGGGCCGGCGCGACCGCGGTGCCGGCCGCCGGGGCCCGCGGCCGGGCGCGCACGCTCTGGCTGCTCGACCGGGCCGCGGCCAGCAAGCTGCCGCCCGCCCTCGCCCGCCTCGCCTCCCCGTAGCCCGCCCGCGCCGCTCCATGATCATCGCCGTCAGCGCGACCTCTATCCCGCGCTGACGGCGCGCTGTCAGCTCCAGAACTCGTCGGAGGCGTACTGGTCGACCGGCGAGTCCCAGAACTCGACGACCTTGCCGTCGCGCAGGTGGAACGTGTGCACGTCGTTGCCGATGAAGGACGTGCCGTTGCGGGTGGCGGTCCCGGTGACGAGGACGACGCCGTGGTCGTCGTCGGCGAGGACGTCGTGCACCTCGAGTTTCGCGGTGCCGCCGCTCAGCTCCATCAGCTTGCCGAAGAAGCCGAACACCTGGTCGCGGCCCTCGTAGTCGCCGGCGAGCTGGCTGCGGCCGGCGATGTGCCAGCGGATGTCGTCGGCGAAGAGCTCGTTGAGTACGTCGATGTCGCCGCTGCCGTAGGCGGCGTACCCCTTGCGCAGCAGCTCGACGTTCGGGTGGTCGGCCATGCCTGTCTCCTCGGGTCCCGGGTCGCTTCCGGGACCGAACCTACCGAGACAGCGGCAAGGCGGGGAAGGCGTCCGGTAGGAACTGCCGGTCGAACTCGCTGCCGAGCGGCGGTACGTCCTCCAGCGCGAGCGACGGGCCGTCGTACGGCGCCGGCACCGGCGCGTCCGGACCGCCGCCGCCGTCGCGGCGCGGGAAGCGGCCGGCCAGCAGCGACCCGAGTGCGAGACCGACCGCAATGATGACGGCGTACGTCGTGGCGACGCTCATCCAGAAGGACATGGATCTGCTCTCGGATCGCGGGCCGGGCACCTGTAGCCCGGTTGAACTAGTCCTTGCGGGACCGCAGCGCTTCGAGCGCCTCGTTCAGGAGCGCCTCGCCGTCGCTGTCGTCGCGCCGCTCGCGGACGTAGGCGAGATGGCTCTTGTAGACCTCGGTCCGCGGCGGGGGCGGCGGGTTGTCGCGGTCGCGGCCGGCCGGGCAGCCGCAGCGCGGGCAGTCCCAGGCCTCGGGGATCTCGGCGTCCGCAGCGAACGACGGCCGGCTCTCGTGCTGGTTGGCGCACCAGAAGGCCACCCGTTTGCGCGGGGCGGACTCGCCCCGCTCGGTCTCCCCCATCGGTCCGGCGCCGACGCGGCTACCCCGGATGGCGCTGCCACCTGCCATGGCACGCTCCCTCGAACCTAGAGGCCGTGCTTGAGGACCAATCCTTCGGCGATGACCGACGCGAACCACACGATGCCGATGAAGATCGTGATGCGGTCGAGGTTCTTCTCGACGACCGACGAGCCGGACAGCGTCGACGAGACACCGCCGCCGAACAGGTCGGAGAGGCCGCCGCCCTTGCCGCGGTGCAGCAGGATCAGCAGGACCATGAGCACGCTCGTGATGACGAGCACGACGGAGACGACCGCGGACACGCGATCAGACTAGCGGAACTCGCGTGGCGACGACGACCGGCGCGGCCGCCTACACCAGGACGCGTTCTTCGGGGAAGTGGCAGGCCACCTCGTGCCGCGGCGCGATTTCGAGCAGCGGCGGCTCGACCGTCTTGCAGATCTCCTGCGCCTTCCAGCACCGGGTGTGGAACCGGCAGGCCGGCGGCGGGTTCAGCGGGCTCGGCACGTCGCCGGTGAGCAGGATCCGCTCGCGCGTCTTCTCCCGGTCGGGGTCCGGGACCGGTACGGCGGAGAGCAGCGCGTGCGTGTACGGGTGCAGCGGGTGCTCGTAGAGGTCGATGTTGTCGGCGAGCTCTACGATCTTGCCGAGGTACATGACCGCGACTCGGTTGGAGATGTGCCGGACCACCGACAGGTCGTGCGCGATGAACACGTACGTCAGGTCGAACTCGCTCTGCACGTCCTGAAGCAGGTTGATGACCTGCGCCTGGATCGACACGTCGAGCGCGGACACCGGCTCGTCGCAGATGATCAGCTTCGGTCGCAGCGCTAGTGCGCGGGCGATGCCGATGCGCTGGCGCTGGCCGCCGGAGAACTCGTGCGGGTAACGGTTGTAGTGCTCGGGGCTCAGGCCCACCAGCTCGAGCAGCTCCTGCACCGAGCGCTTGATGCCCTTGTCGGTCTGGATCCCCTGGATCCGGTACGGCGCGCTGACGATAGTGCCGATGGTGTGCCGCGGGTTCAGCGACGAGTACGGGTCCTGGAAGATCATCTGGATGTCGCGGCGGTACGGGCGGAGCTGCGCCGCGGACAGGTGCGAGATGTCCTTGCCGGTGAACTTGACCGTGCCCCCGGTCGGCTCCAGCAGCCGGACCAGCAGCCGGCCGGTGGTGGACTTGCCGCAGCCGGACTCGCCGACGAGGCCGAGCGTCTCGCCCTTCGCCAAAGTGAAGCTGAGGCCGTCGACGGCCTTCACGTCGCCGACCTTGCTGCGGATGACGATGCCGCGCGTGACCGGGAAGTACTTCTGCAGGTTGGTGACCTCGAGGATCGTCTCGCTCTCGCGGACCGCGGTGGCGGTGCCGCCGCCGGCGGTGGCCGCGGTGCTCGCGCCGCCGTCGGCGGCGCCGGTGGTCGTCGCCGAGGCGCCGGCGCCGGTGCCGCCGTTGCCTGCGCCGGCGCCCGCCGACAGCCGCGGCGAGCGCGCCGTACGGGCCGTCGTCTTCGCCGGACCGGTCTTGGCCGGTGCCGCCTTCGCGGTGGTCTTGCGCGGGGTCGTCGTACGCGCGGTCGTGGTCTTGCGGGCCGTCGTCTTCGCGGCCGCCGCCGTCGTCTTGCGGGCCGTCGTCTTCGCCGCCGCGCTCGTCGTCTTGCGCGCGGCGGTCTTCTTCGCCGGCTCCTGGGGGGTGCTCACAGTAGCGTCGCCACCTCGTCGCGGAAGATACGCCGACGCTCCTCCACCGGAAGGTGGCAGGCGACGTAGTGACCGGGGCCGGACTCCTCGAGCGCCGGCCGCTCGACCCGCTGCTTGCCGCCGTTGAGTGCCTCGTAGCGGCAGCGGCGGTGGAACGGGCAGCCGGGCGGCACGTTGATCAGCGACGGCGGGTTGCCCGGGATCGGCTGCAACCGCTCGGACCGCTCGCGGTCGAGCCGGGTCACGGACGCGAGCAGGCCCCAGGTGTACGGGTGCTCGGGCGAGTAGAAGATGTCGCTGACGGTGCCGTACTCCATCGCCCGGCCGGCGTACATGACGACGACGTCGTCGGCGAGCTCGGCGACCACGCCGAGGTCGTGGGTGATCAGGATGATCGCGGAGTTGTACTCCTGCTGCAGGTCCTGCATCAGGTCGAGGATCTGCGCCTGCACCGTGACGTCGAGCGCGGTGGTCGGCTCGTCGGCGATCAGGAGCTCGGGGTTGCACGACAGCGACATCGCGATCATCGCGCGCTGGCGCATGCCGCCGGAGAACTGGTGCGGGTAGTCGTCGACCCGCTTGTCCGGCTGCGGGATGCCGACCCGGCGGAGCAGCTCGATCGCGCGGGTGCGCGCCTCGGCCTTGCTGACGTTGTTGTGGACCCGGTAGGCCTCTTCGATCTGCCAGCCGATCGTGTAGTACGGGTGCAGGCTGGACAGCGGGTCCTGGAAGATCATCGACATCTTCTGCCCGCGCAGCGCGCGGACCGCGTCCGGCGACGCGTCGACCAGCTCCTGGCCGTCGAGGAAGATCTGGCCGGAGACGCGGGCGTTGCGCTTGTTGTAGAGGCCGAGGATGCCGAGGCTCGTCACGCTCTTGCCGGAGCCGGACTCGCCCACGATCGCGAGCGACTTGCCCCGCTCGACGCTGAACGACAGGCCGTCGACGGCGCGGACCAGGCCGTCGTCGGTGGCGAAGTGGATGCGCAGGTCGCGCACGTCGAGGAACGCGGTCGGGCTGAGAGCCGGCCGCTCGTGGATGTCCGTCATGAATACCGAACCCGGGGGTCGACGAAGGCGTACAGGACGTCGACGACCAGGTTGGCGAAGACGATGAAGAACGCCGCGAACAACGTTACGCCCATGATCACCGGGAGGTCCTGGCGGCTGATCGCGTCGATGGACAGGTGGCCGATGCCGATCAGGCCGAACGTGTACTCGGTGAGGATCGCGCCGCCGAGCAGCTGGCCGAGGTCGAGGCCGAAGATCGTGACGATCGGGGTCAGCGCGGCGCGCAGCGCGTGCCGGGTGATGACCCGGCTCTCGCTCAAGCCCTTCGCCCGCGCGGTGCGGATGTAGTCCTCGCTCATCGTCTCGAGCATCCCCGCGCGGGTCAGCCGGGCGTAGAGCGCGGCGTACAGGAACGTCAGCGAGATCCAGGGCAGCAGCATGTTGCGCGCCCACGACAGCGGGTTGTCGGTGAAGCCGACGTAATGGACGTTCGGGAGGATCTGCCAGTTGTAACTGATCAGGTCGAGCAGGACCAGACCGGTGAAGTAGATGGGCAGCGAGACGCCGGCCAGCGCGAGGCCCATCGCCGCTCGGTCGAAGAAACTTCGTCGTTTCAGTGCGCTGAGCACGCCGATCGCCGTGCCGGAGACGAGCCACATGATCGAGGCGCCGGCGGCGAGCGACAGCGTGACCGGCAGGTCGCTGGTGATCTCGTTCCAGACCGGCTGGTTGTTGACGAACGAGAAGCCGAGGCAGGGCGGCGGGCAGTACGACTTGTCGGCACCGTTGTCGAAGTGCCGGCCGACGAAGATGCCTTCGACGAAGTGCGCGTACTGCACCGGGATCGAGTCTTTCAACCCGAACTTGATCTCGACACTCTTCACGGTGTCTGGCGTGGGCGCCTTGCCCGCGAACAGGACAGCCGGGCTGGTGCCGGTCGCCGACGGGATCAGGAAGAAGATCGCGAAGGTGACCATGCTCACGATCCACATGAGCACGACCACCAGGATCAGCCGGCGAATGATGTATTGGATCACGTTAGGCACCGTGGCCGGCGGGTCTCCCCGCCGGCCACGGTCCTCCTTTCGGACGAACTACTGGGCAGATCTAGACGTGCCCGAGGGCCTGGAAGTCGTAGATGCCCAACAGGCTCGACAGGATGTAGGCGTTGGTGACGTTCTGGCTGTTGATGACGAGCGCCTTGTCCCAGGTCATCGGGACGAGGGTGGCGTCGACGGTCATCAGCTGCTTGTCGACCTCGCCCCAGATCTGACCGGCCTTGTTCGCGTCCGTGGTTGCCACGGCCTGGTCGATCATTTGGTTGATCTTGGGGTCGTTGGTCTCCGAGTAGTTGCTGTTGCCCTGCGGCAGGATCTTCCGCCCGTCGATGAGCGACGAGAAGAAGCCGTAGCCGGTCGGCCAGTCGGCACCCCAGCCCGCGACCATGAGGCCACGGCCCTTCGACCGGTTGACCGCGGGAGCGCCGATGAACTGGCTGTAGTACGTCGCGGCGTTACCGAGGTCGATGATGGCGTTGATGCCGACCCGCTTGAGCGCGGCCTGCACGGCGGTCGCCACGCGGGTGCCCTTGCCGCTGTTCTGCGACGCGAGGTGCGTGGTGAAACCGTTCGGCTTGCCACAAGCGGCGAGCTCCTGCTTGGCCTTGGCGACGTCGCCGTTGCCGTTGTTGTCCGGGTAGGCGTCGAACTGCGTGTAGCCCTTGACCGTCGGGTTCAGCATCGACGTCGCGACCTGGCCACCACCGATCGGGCCACCACGCGCGGTCTGCCAGTCGACCTTGCTGACCGCGTACTGCACCGCACGGCGGCAGTGCACGTTGTCGAACGGCGCAACCTTCGACTCGATGGCGAGGTAGCGGGTCGCACCGGTGACCGGGTTGTCCGCCCGCGCCTTGAGCGTCGGGTTGGTGAGGATCTTGGTCTGCGCCGTCGGCTGCACACCCGTACCGGCGATGTTCACGTCGGCGATGTTGGTGAAGATGCGCTGGTCGATGTCATCGTCGTTGGCGTCGACCGTGAACACGATCTTGTCCGGCAGCGCCTTGCGGAACGGGTCGTTGCCCGAGCTCCACATGGGGTTGCGGACCAGCGTCAGGCTCTTGCCCGCGGTGTAGGTGTCGAACTTGTACGGACCGGTCGAGTACGGGTGGTCGGTGTAGTGCGCACCGCCCTTGGGGCTCTGGTCGTACGCGATCGGCACCGGCGTGCTCGCCGGCAGCGCCATGATGTAGTTCCAGTCGCCGACGACCTTGTTCAGGTGGAACACGATCGTGTTGTCGTCCGGCGTGTCGATCGTCGACAGGCCGAGGTGGTTCGGGTCCGTGTCGGCGTACGGGCCCTTGTAGGCGTCGCAACCACCGGAGTTGTTGATCGGGCCCGGGCAGAGGAACGTGATGACGTACGTCGGGCCGCCGTTGATGACGCTCTGGGCGAAGACCCGCTCGATGCCGTACTTGATGTTCTTCGACGTGACCGGGCTGCCGTCCTCGAACTTGATGCCGCTCTTGAGGTGGTAGGTCCAGTTCTTGCCGTCGGGGCTCGAGCCCTGCGCGGTCGCCAGGTCGGGGACGACGTTCAGGCCGGCGTCACCGGGCGCCGCGGCGTAGGCCATCAGGCCGCGCGAGAACAGCCGCTGCATGTCCCAGCAGAAGCCGTAGTAGGTGCGCGCCGGGTCCCAGTAGTCGCAGTCGCCGTCGGCGATGAAGTTGAGCGTGCCGCCCTTCTTGGCGGACACGTTGCGAATGCCGGTGGTGCCGGCATTGAAGACGTTGTCCGCCGCCTTCGGCTTCGGGGTGGCGTTGTTGCCGCCGCTGCTGCTGCTGCCACAGCCCGCAACGAGCAGCGCGAGCACTGCCGTCGCGGTGCCATAGCGCACCAGTCGGTTTCGCCTCATCTTTGTGTTGCCCCTCTCCTCAGTGGACCGGTGAGCCAGAGCTACCGGTTGCTTCTCGGGTCTAGCGCGTCGCGCAGACCGTCGCCGAACAAGTTGAACGCGATGACCGTGATGAACAGCGCGGCGCCGGGCACGATCATGTACTCCGGGTCGATCTGGAACAGGCCCTGCGCCGCGTCGGAGAGCATGGCTCCCCACGACGCCTGCGGCGGCCGCACGCCCACGCCGAGGAACGACAGCGCCGCCTCGAACAGGATGTTGGTCGGGATGATCAGCGTCGAGTAGACGAGGATCGGGCCGACGAGGTTGGGCAGGATCTCGCGGAACAGGATCCGCGGCGAGCTGGCGCCGAGGCTGCGGGCGGCCTCGATGTACTCCTTCTCCCGCAGCGAGAGCGTCTGGCCGCGGATGATGCGGCCGATGTACGGCCAGTTGAAGAAGCCGATGATGATGACCAGCACGAAGATCCGCGTGTTGTTGTCGCTCAGGCCGACCAGCGAGCTGTCGCCGATCACGTAGACGAGGGCGATCGCGAACAGCAGCAGCGGGAAGGCGAGCAGCAGGTCCATCAGCCGGCTGAGCAGCTGGTCGACCACGCCGCCGAAGTAGCCCGCGACGACGCCCACGCTCACGCCGATGATCACCGAGACGCCGGTCGCGAGGAACGCGATGATCATCGACACCCGGGCGCCGTAGAGGATCCGGGAGAAGATGTCGCGGCCGCTGATCGGCTCGACGCCGAGCAGGTGGTCGAGGCTCATCCCGCCGAACCCGCCCTTCGGCGTGGACAGGTTGGGGTCGATGAGGTTCGAGTGGTAGGCGTACGGGTCTTGGCCGGCGAGCGACGAGATGACGCCGGCGAAGATCGCGATCAGCAGGAGCAGGATCACGACGATGCCGCCGACGATCGCGAGCTTGTCGCGCTTGAGCCGCATCCAGGCGATCTGGCCGAGCGAACGGCCCTCGATGGCCTTCGCCTCGACGCCGCCGAGCACGGCTTCCGGCTGGGCCTCGGTCGCGCTGCCCTGGACGTCGAGCGGAGCGGTCACCGCTGCGCCCACTCGTCGGATGTCACCAGGCTGCCTCCGGAACAAAGCTGACGCAACGCTGCGCCGCCGAGCCAAGGACCCGGCCCCGAGACTCTAAGCCGATCTGCGAGGTCCAGAAAAGGACCCTTTCCGTGCTGCGGCGCAATCGTGACCTTGGCGTTATGCGGCCGGAGCGCCCTGGGTACGAAACCGGACGATCGCCGCGAAGTCGTCGACCGACAGGCTGGCGCCGCCGACGAGCGCACCGTCGACGTCCGCCTCGGCCATGATCGCCGCGACGTTGTCCGGCTTGACCGACCCGCCGTACAGGATGCGGACGCCGTCTCCCAGATCGCCGCTGTAGAGGTCGGCCAGCTCGGAGCGCAGCGCGGCGCAGACCTCCTGCGCGTCGCCGGGCGTCGCGACCTCGCCGGTGCCGATCGCCCAGATCGGCTCGTACGCGACGACGACCGTCCGGGCCTGCTCGGCGGGGACGCCGGCGAGCGCGGCCCGCAGCTGGGCGGTCGCGTAGCCGACCTGGCCGCCCTCCTTGCGTACGTCGAGCGGCTCGCCGACGCAGAGGATCGGGGTGAGGCCGTGCCGGCCGGCGGCGGCCACCTTGGCGTTGACGGTCTCGTCGGTCTCGCCGTGGTAGGCGCGGCGCTCGCTGTGCCCGATCACGACGTACGTGCAGCCGAGCTTGGCCAGCATCGCGCCGCTGACCTCGCCGGTGTAGGCGCCGGCGTCGTACGCGGAGAGGTCCTGCCCGCCGTAGACGACGCGCAGCCGGTCTCCGTCGACCAGCGTCTGCACGCTGCGCAGGTCGGTGTACGGCGGGAGCACCGCGACCTCGACCGCGTCGTAGTCGGCGTCGGAGAGCGAGTAGGCGAGCTTCTGGACGAACGCGATGGCCTCGAGGTGGTTGAGGTTCATCTTCCAGTTGCCCGCCATCAGCGGGGTCCGCGCCATCAGTCCTCCAGCAGTACGGCGAGGCCGGGCAGGCTCTTGCCTTCGAGGTACTCGAGGCTCGCGCCGCCACCGGTGGAGATGTGGCCGAAGCGGGTCTCGTCGACGCCGAGCGCGCGGACGGCGGCCGCGCTGTCGCCGCCGCCGACAACGGTGAGAGCCTGCTCGCCGAGGCCGGCGATGGCCTCGGCGACGCCGCGGGTGCCGGCCGCGAACGGCGCAAGCTCGAACACGCCCATCGGGCCGTTCCAGAAGACGGTGCGCGCGTCGGCGAGGGCCGCGGCGAACTCCGCGACGCTGTCCGGGCCGATGTCGAGACCCTTCTGGCCGGCCGGGATCGCATCGGCGGCGACGACCTTCGGGTCGGCGTCCGCGCTCACCTCGGCCGCGACGACGACGTCGGTCGGCAGCAGCACCTTGCCGGTCTCGAGGAACCGCCGGCACGCCCCGACCTGGTCGGCCTCGAGCAGCGAGTCGCCGACGTCGTGGCCCTGCGCGGCGAGGAAGGTGAAGCACATCCCGCCGCCGACGAGCAGCCGGTCGACCTTCGGCAGCAGGCTCTCGATGACCGCGAGCTTGTCGGAGACCTTCGAGCCGCCGAGCACGACGACGTACGGCCGCTGTGGGTCGGTGGTCAGCCGGTCGAGCACCTCGACCTCGTGGGCGACGAGGGCGCCGGCCGCGTGCGGCAGCCGCCGCGCGACGTCGTACACGCTGGCGTGCTTGCGGTGCACCGCACCGAACGCGTCGTCGACGTAGAGGTCAGCCAGCGCGGCGAGGCGGTCGGCGTACGACGCGCGCTCGGCGTCGTCCTTCGACGTCTCCCCCGGCTCGAACCGCACGTTCTCCAGCAGCGCGACGTCGGCGCTGCCGTCGTACGACGAGAGGTCGGTGACGAGCGGGACGTCGGTGCCGAGCAGCTCGCCCAGCCGGGCGGCGACGGGAGCGAGGCTGTAGCGCGGGTCGGGGCCGCCCTTCGGCCGGCCGAGGTGCGCGCAGACGACAAGCTTCGCGCCGGCGTCGCGCAGCGCCTGCACCTGCGGGACGCTCGCGCGGATGCGGCCGTCGTCGAGAATCTTCGTGCCGTCGATCGGCACGTTGAGGTCGCTGCGGACGAGCACGCGCTTGCCCGCCAGGTCGCCGAGGGTGTCGACGCCCGGAAGCCGTGCGGGCACTAGAGCCGGCTCGCCACGAGGGCGGTGAGGTCGACGAGGCGGTTGGAGTAGCCCCACTCGTTGTCGTACCAGCCGACGACCTTGACCTGGTTGCCGATGACCTTCGTCAGGCCGGCGTCGAAGATGCACGACGCGGGGTCGGTGACGATGTCGGTCGACACGATCTCGTCTTCCGTGTAGCGCAGGATGCCCTTGAGCGGGCCGTCGGCCGCGCCGCGCATCGCGCTGTTGACCTCGTCGACGCTCGTCTCGCGGCCGACCGTGACGGTGAGGTCGGTCGCCGAGCCGGTCGGCACCGGCACCCGCAGCGCGTAGCCGTCGAGCTTGCCCTTGAGCTCCGGCAGCACCAGCCCGATGGCCTTCGCCGCACCGGTCGACGTCGGAACGATGTTGATCGCGGCGGCGCGGGCCCTTCTGAGGTCCTTGTGCGGGCCGTCCTGGAGGTTCTGGTCCTGGGTGTAGGCGTGGATCGTCGTCATCAGGCCGCGCTCGATGGTGAACGTCTCGTGCAGCACCTTCGCCATCGGCGCGAGGCAGTTCGTCGTACAGCTCGCGTTGGAGATGACGGTCTGGGTGCCGTCGTACGCGTCCTCGTTGACGCCGAGCACGATGGTGATGTCCTCGTCGGTCGCGGGCGCGGAGATGATGACCTTCTTCGCGCCGCTCTTGTCGACGTGCTGGCGCGCGTCGGCAGCCTTCGTGAAGATGCCGGTCGATTCGA
>JAVEEI010000058.1 GCA_030840525.1 Frankiaceae bacterium | reverse complement strand
TCCATCGAGTGGACGACCGAGGCGAAGTCGTAGCGGTGCGCCACGACCGTGCCGATGGGTGTGTACGGGCTGATGACCGCGGCGGGGATGCGGTGGGCGTCGACGTGGTCGGCGCCGTCTTGGGAGTCGTCTTCGACGACGAAGATGGCCGAGCTCGACCAGACCGACGAGTGGCTGATCGTGTCGACGATCTCGCCGAGGCCGTAGTCGTTGTCGGCGACCATCGCCTGCGGGGTGCGCTTGCCCGGCGTCGTGCCGACCGTGTGGTCGCTGGGCAGCACCAGGTAGTTGAACGCCGGCACCGTGTTGGTGGCGACCTGCGTGTTGAAGTGCGCCTGGAAGCATGCGGCGCGCGACTCGATGTTCGGCGCCGACCCGGACGGCGGGGTCGAGTCCCACGTCGGGTTGGTCGTGATCGCGTCGGTCTCGATGTCGGCGTCGTTGGGGTAGCACTCGCCGGCCGGGGTGGCGCCGACGCCGGTCGGGCCGCCGGCGCCGAGGTCGGAGTGCGCGAACTTCTGCGCGACCTCGGCGGTGGCGGCCGGGCTGCGGTCCTTGTCCGGGACCGGCACGTCACCGGCGATCGCTTCGCCGTAGTTGAAGTACGGGATGTTCTGTCGCTGCGCCTGGTCGAACAGGAAGCCGTTGCCCGGCCAGGTCACGGCGTAGACACCGAAGTCGTACGGGCGGCCGCGGCCGGCGTAGTTCTGCATCCAGTTCTTCTGCACGTAGTCCGACACGCTCGCCGCACTGGTCCAGAAGTGCCCGTCGATCGACGCCTCGGAGTTGGCGTAGACGTGGTCGAGCAGCGGGAACCGGTCGACCAGCGCATGGATGTTCGGCGTCACCGACGGGCCGAACAGCTCCAGCGACGGGTCGCCGTCACCCTTCGCGACGTCACCAAGGATCTGGTCGTACGTGCGGTTCTCCTTCACCACGAAGAACACGTGCTTGATCGGCCCGCCCGGCCGCAACGGCGTGTCGGCCGGCGCCGCGGCCGCGTCGACGGGAACCACCTGTGCGTCCGCGGTCGCGGTGTAGGTGCCGAGTTCTGATGCCGTTGGCACGGAGAGCACCCCGACGCTGCCGAGAATCGAGGACGGCAGGTAGTAGAAGGAGTTGATCTGGTTGTCGTTGTCCCGGGGATCGCTCGGGTTCGGCCCGTTGGTGTCCGGCCCGGCGCCGAAGCCCTTCGCCGACAGCCACACCAACGTGTTGCCGTGCACCGCCGCATCGGTCGGGAACTCCGCCGTCGGCACCCGGCCGACCAACGTCGGGCTCGCGGCCGAGACGTCGAGGACCGCGAGGTCGTCGCCACCCTCCTCCGCGACATAGAGGCGGTGGTTCGCCGAGTCGAGCGCGAGCGCGACCGGCGCGACGCCGAGGCCTTCGGACCGCCGCAACGACAGGTCGGCCACGACGGTGCGGCTGACCGTGTTGACGACCGCGACGTGGTCGGTGTTGGCCATCGCGACGTATGCGAGGCCGGTGTGCGGGTCGACGGCGATCGCCTCGGGGTGCGACAGCTGCGGGCCGACCCTGATGTCGCACAGCTTCGTGCCATGGACGAGATCGATGACGGAGACCGTCCCATCCGTTTCGTTCGTCACGAGACCGGTCTTGTTGTCGGGCAGGATCGCCGCGCCGTACGGGTAGTGCCCGACGCCGACGTACGTCACCGTGTTGGTCGCGGTCGACACGATCGCGGCGTGGTCGGCGAGGTTGAGCGGCACCAGCAACGTCTTGCCGTCCGGCGACACCGCCAGCCGGTCCGGCCACGACAGCCGGGTCTGGTTGGTCGGCGGGAAGTTCTGCGGCGGCCCTTCCAGCCCGGGCACGTCGGCGATGCTCTGCGGGACCGGCGACCCCGCCGGCGGCGGCACCGCGACGAGATGGTCGAAGTGCGCCAACCCAGTGCTCGCGTCGTAACCGAACGCCTCGACGACGTCGCCCTGCGCGCCCGGCAGGGTCGGGTGCGACTGGTCGGTGTGCGGCGAGTCGGCGACGCCCGACACGTAAGCCATCGGTTGCGTCGGGTCCATCACGATGCCGCCGGACGCGCCAGGCACCACGACCGTCTGCACGACCGTCTGCGTGGAGACGTCGACGATGCGGATGTCGTTCTGGCCGCGACCCGTCGACACCGCCCAGTAGAACCGGCCGTCCGGCGTCAGCGCACCACCGGTCGGGAAGTTACCCACCGCCACCATCTGCCCGGCCGGATTGAGCACGCGGCCGTTGCCCAGCTCGCGAATGCTCGGTCCGATCACACCGTCGGAGATGCCGCTGTAGGCCGCGGTCGCGGTCGCGGCGACGACGGCCGCGAGCGCTAGTAGCTTCCGGGTAGTTGTCATGCGCGCGACATTACGCGCTGGTATGCGTGGTTCCTGCCGGCAAAAGCGAAGATCTGGTGAACGTTCGCTACAGCGGCCGGCGGCTCAGGTCAGGTACAGAACGAACGGCTTGCTGCTCGCCGCCGCGTTCGTCGCGGTGGCGACGAGATAGATGCGCAGCCAGCGCGTCCCGCGGCCGAGGGAGGTGACGAACCTGAGCGCACCCTTGCTGCTCACGGTCGAGTACGCGAGTACGGCCCAGTCGCCGTTGGGTCGCCGGTACTCGAGCCAGGCCTTGGAGCCCGCCACGGCGTAACTCGTCGTCGCCGTCACGGTCAGGTAACCGTGCGGCAGCGTCGCCCCGTTGCGCGGCAAACCAAGGTGCACCTGCGGGTGCACCAGCATCGAGGTAGACGCCGCGGCCGCGCGGTGCGCTGCATCACCGACGTAGACGAGCCGGTAACTGCTGTTTCTCGTCGGCCTGACCGCGAGCGACCATTGGCCGCTACCGCCGGTCGTGACGGTCGCGAGAGCGGCGTACGACCTCGCGCCAGCGGGCCGCACCGCGATGGTCACGTGCGTCCCCGCCAGCGGCAGTCCGTCGCTGGTCAATGTGCCGTGCACCGAGCCGACCTGCCCGCCGATGATGGCCGGCTGCGCGGCCGCGACGTGAAACGCCGCCACGAACTTCGGCACGACCGCAGCCGTCGGGTTGCTCGTCACGGGCTCGTCCGCATTCCGGGCCGTCACCGTGAAGGTGTAGCTCGTGCCGTTCGTGAGCCCGCCGAAATGCGCGGTCGTGACGGTCGGGCCGACGGCGAGCTGCGCGCCGCCCGGGCTCGCGGTCACCGTGTAGCCCTGGATCGGGGAGCCGTTGCCGTCCGAGGCCCCCCAGGTCACGTCGGCCGTATGGTCGCCGGCGACGGCGGTCACGGGCGCCGGGATGCTCGGCTCGCCGTACGGCGTGACCGAGTTGGACGGGGTCGACGTCTGCGACTTCCCGGAGCCGAACTCGGCGGTCACCGTGAACGTGTACGCGGTGCCGTTGGTCAGTCCGGGTACGGCGGCCGACGTCGTACCAGCGGGAACCGTGACCGGCCCCTGCGCGCCGGCCGGGGTCGCGGCGATGACGTAGTCGCTGAGCGTGTCCCCGTCGGCGGGTGTCGCGGAGACCCAGCCGACGATCGCTTTCCCGTCACCGGGGCTGGCGAAGACGTTGGTCGGAGCGCTCGACGTCGCGAGCAACGTGAGCGGCTGGTGCGCTGCCAGGCCGTGTGCAGTGTCGGTGACCGAGATCTGTTGAGTACCAACGGTCTTCGACGCGGTGATCGTGCTCGTGGCAACACCGTTCGCATCGGTCGTCGTCGAGGTCGGGCTGAACGAGACGTCGCCGTCGGTGCCGAACCCGACCGTCTCGCCCGGTACGACGTTGAGGTGCGCGTCGGTCACGGTCGCCGTTGCCCGCGCGGTTGTCACACCGTCGGCCTGGATGCTCACAGGATCGACGGTCAAGGTGATGATGGCCGGAACGCCACGGGTGTTGGTCAGCGACGAGGTCGCGTCGGCGGACAGCGCGCCGTCGGTGGCGTGCGCCGTGACCGTCTCGGCACCGACGCGCGGTGACGCACTGAGCGTCGCGGTGTAGGTGCCGTCGTCGTTGTTGGTCACCGCGCCGATCGCGCCGGTCCCGGTCCGCGAGAGGGTCACGTTCGCCTGCGCATCCGGCGACCCGTTCTTGGTGACCGTGACGGTGGCGGTCGTCGTACCGCCGTCCGTCGACACGCTCGTCGCACCGAGGGACAGAGTTGCGCCGAGCGATCCGGTGACCGGTGTCGTGGTGGACAGCACCGCACCCGAGTCGCCGGCTTCGTAGCAGGTCGTGATCGTC
>JAVEEI010000002.1 GCA_030840525.1 Frankiaceae bacterium | reverse complement strand
GTCGGTGCAGCGGGTCTCGATCCTCACCCGGGGCAAGGTCATCGCGACCACGGAGCTTCGCGCCGAGGAAGAGGAGCTGCTGCTGACCGAGAGCCAGCTGCGCTCGCGCCTCGCGATCAAGCTCGCCGGCGCCGCCGCCGAGCGGATGATCTTCGGCGAGATCTCGACCGGTGTCGAGAACGACCTCGAAGAGGCCACCGCGCTCGCCCGCGACATGGTCGCCCGGTTCGGCATGAGCTCGGAGGTCGGCATGGCCCGCCTCTACGGCCCGGACTCGTCGGCCTTCCTCGGTGACGAGACGCCGCTCGCGGACATCTCCTCGGAGACCAAGGCCGCGCTCGACGTCGCCATCCGCCGGCTCATCACCGACGCGGAGCGCACCGCGACCGTCCTGCTGGAGCACTACCGCCTCCAGCTCGACTCGTTCGCCGCGACCCTCGCCGAGCACGAGACCCTCGAAGGCAACGCCCTCCAGGCGCACCTCGACGCCCTCCGCGCCCAGATGCTGCCGGTCGGCAAGGGCCGGGTCCGGGCCAAGGGCGCGTCGGTGGCCACGGGTGGCACGCGGAGCCGTCGCAGCAGCAGCACCACGGTCCGCTGACCCGCCGGGACCCAGCCGGCATGCTCTCTCGCTCACCTAGCGCCCGGGGAGTAGTCCTGGCTGCCGTCGCCCTCGCGGCGACGGCAGCCACCGGCCTCACCGCCGCTACCCCTACGGCCGGGGCACAGTCCTGCAACTCGTCGCCGACGTACGCCGGCGGCGGGTGGCTGGCGTTCCGGCCGCAGGGACTCGGGCCGGTGACCGCGCAGACGTCGGTCACCTACGCCCCCGACCGCATCTTCGCCACCGACGGCACCAACCTGTCGCGGACCGACGACGGCGGCTGCGTCTGGACGACGCTGCCGCTGCCCGCGACCCCGCTCGTCGACGCCTCACCGCTGCCAGTCCCGCTGCCCGTGGCCGTGCCGCCCGGTACGCCGACGATCAACGCGATCTCCGCGCCGAGCACCGCCACCAGCGAGCGGTTCGTCTACCTCGGCGCCGACCTGACCGTCCCGCAGACCGTCCTCAGCGGGCTGCCGTCGCAAGCCGCGGGCACCCAGGCGCCCGCGACCCAGCCGTACGTGTACGCCAGCACCAACAGCGGCGTCTCGTTCCAGGGGTACCACTCCGGCCTGCCGACCCTCGGCACGGTCACCGACATCGCGGCGGCACCGAGCAGCCCCAACATCGTCTACGCGGACGTCGTCGACTCGACCGGCAACCAGACCGGCCTCTACCGCAGCACCGACTTCGGCAAGTCGTGGAAGCTCATGTCGTCCGCGCAGCCGAAGCAGGGCACCCTCAAGGTCAACCCCGTCGTCGGCACGTCGGTCTTCGGCGAGTTCGCCGGCGGCCTCGAGGTCAGCTTCGACTCCGGCTCGACGTTCACCCCCGTCAGCGACACCCGCCCGACGTCGTCGTACGACGTGGCCGCCGGCGGCGGCTACATCCAGCTCGTCCAGGGCTTCTCCGACAGCTTCCTCTGGGAACGCTCGACCAACGGCGGCAACACGTTCGTGACGCACCCGTCACCGGTCAAGGTGACCAACATCGCGACGTCCGCACTGTCCAACACGGTGCTGCTGGGCAGCGCCACGACCGACTGGCTCGGGGTCTCGGTGGGCTCGACGTACGTGCCCCTACCGGTCACGCCGTCGGCAGGTCCGCTGTCCGACGTATCGATGGGCGCGCCGGTCGGCGTGACGATGTCGGCGAGCGGCATCATCATCGCCAACCAGACGGGCGACCGGCTCGTCGCGCGGCTGCTGGTGAACATCCTCGGTACGCCGAAGGTCGACAACGTGCTCACGCCGGTGCAGCTGCTGCACCACATCGGGGTGCGTGAGTTCCCGTCGACGCTGTTCCCGGGCCGGCAGACGGTGACCCTGGCGCCGGGCGCGCACAAGGACGTCACGTACCAGCTACTGATGCCGCGGACGCCGTCCCCCGTCGACCTCATGTACCTCGTCGACACGACGTCGTCGACCGACCTGACCCTCAACGCGGTCCGGCAGGACCTCGGCACGGTCGTCAACGACCTCGGTGCGACCGGGCTCGACGCGGCGTTCGGGGTCGCGGAGTTCCGTGACTACCCGCCCGACGACTTCGGCAACGGCGAGTCGACCGACTACCCGTACAAGCTGCGCCGCGCCATCGGTCCCCCCGACGCGTCGCTGCGCAAGGCGCTCAACCAGCTTCAGCCCAGCGGCGGCGGCGACCTCGACGAGGCGGCTCTCACCGCGCTGTACCAGTCGACGACTGGCGCCGGCCAGACACTCGTGAACGTCGACAACAAGCGGCGCCAGGTCATTGCGCCCGGGCTGTCGGCGCAGTACCGCCCCGGCTCGCTGCGGCTCGCGATCGTCGCGAGCGACGCGGGGTACCACAAGGAGTCCGACTACCCGACGCCGTCGTGGGCGAAGACGGTCGCCGCGCTTCGGGCCGACGGCGTGCACCAGGTCGGTCTCGCGGTCCAGACGATGAGCGGCGGCCAGCCGACCGGGTTCGACTCGCTACACGACATGCAGGCGATGGCGCTCGTGACCGGTGCGCTGGCGCCGATCGGTGGCATCGACTGCGACGGCGACGGTCAGATCGACGTGCCTCAGGGCGACCCGCTCGTCTGCAAGGTCCCGCACCCGGCGCAGCAGAAGAACCCCGCCGACGGCACCCCGTTGCCGTCGCCGCAGTCGCCGCCGATCCACCTCGCCGACGCGCTCGTTGCCCTGACCGCCAACCTGCCCGACCTCGCCGGGGTGGGCCTGCGGATCACCGGCGCCCCGGCGACCGTCGCCTCAGTGGTGTCGGTGCCGAGCGCGCCGATCGTCAACGTCCGCGCTGACAACACGCTGCGGTACACCGTGCGCTACACCTGCCCGGTGTCGACGACCGCGCACCGCTGGAGCCTCTCGCTCGAAGCGGTCGCCGGTCTGCGGCCGCTGACGTCGTCCGCGACCGACCTCGCTTGCGGGGCGCGGCCGAAGCCGGCCCCGATCCCGCCGCCGGCCGAGATCCTCCCGGGCATCGCCGCGGTCGCGGCCGCGCCGGCCGTCCCGCCGAACCCCCCGGCGCAGGGCACCGGCAACGCCAACCCGAACCCCGCGGTCAACGCCAACGCCGGGTTCGCGCAGCAGGAGGACCAGCAGCGGCAGCTCGCGTTCGCCGACGCCGACCAGGGCTTCGAGCTGTACGGGGTCGAGGACGAGACGGCGCAGATGAGCCGGCGGCCGTCGCGCGACGACACCGGGTTCATCGCGGGCGCGGCCGGGCTGATGATGGGCGGTTTCGCGGTGTCCTACGCACGCCGGCGGAAGAACCGGCCGGAGTACGCGCGCGCCTACCGCTAGCACGTCCCGATCCTGGTCGCGGCAGGCGCGCACCGTCGAGGCGAAAAGTCGTCCGTAAGCGACCTGCGTTCCGGACGGTAGTAGAGCCATGAGACGTCTCTCGCTCGCTGCTCTTGCCGCCGTCGTGCTCGCGCTCGTCGTGCCGGCCGGGCACGCGGCCGCGCCCGACGTCATGCACGGCGGCTGCTTCGTCGACACGCTGTCGAAGTCCGCTGCGGGCAGCAACGAAAATGTCGGCGCCATCGGGGCGGACTCCGTGACGACGACGGGCGACTTCCCGCCGGCGCCCATCGGGGCCACCGTCACGTGCTGGATCGAGGTGAACTTCGTCGAGGCCCCCGGCACCCGGTTCCACTACTCGGGTTTCGGCGCGCAGGCCGGAATCGACCCGGTCTCGTTCGTCGCTACCGACAGCGACTTCGTCGAGGGCTGCGAGTCGGTTCGGTTCGCCGACGGCACCACCGACTCCGGCTGCCCGATCGGCGGCGGCGACCCGCAGATCCCGCCGCAGTTCGTCCTCGACTGGCTCAACGCGGTCTTCGACGACCTGACCGCGGCCGAGATCGCCTATGTCGATCCGGCGGTCTGTCCGGCGCTCGTCGCCGCGGCCGGCAGCTATGGCCCAGTCACGATCGGGCCGGACGGCGACGTCTTCCTCCCGGACCCGTACGACCTCGGGCTGACGCCCGTCTACGACTGCCCGCCGTACCGCACGCCCTGAGGAGGACCGGCCATGCGACGAGGGATCCTGCTTGCCGTGCTCGCGCTCGGCACGAGTGGGCTGGCCGTGCCGGGCGCGTTCGCGACCAGTCCGGACGTGATGCACGGGGGGTGCTACTTCGACACGGTGCCCGCCACCGCCGACTCGTACGTCGGCGTCATCGGCGACCAGTCGGCCACGACGACGGGTGGCTCACCGCCCGCGCCCATCGGCGCGACGGTCACCTGCTGGATCCAGGTCAACGGCTTCGCAGCGCCGGGCACCACGCATTCGTACGGCGACGTCGCCGGCGAGCCCGGCGTGCAACACGGCCAGGATCCGGTGGCGTTCACCGCGCAGCCAGGCGACTACGTCGGGTTGTGCTGGTCGGTCGCGTTCGCCGACCACACGACCGCCGACGACTGTTCCGTCGACGCCTCGCCGCAGTTCCCGCCGCAGCCGGTGGTCGACGTGGTGAACAGCGTCGTCCAGACCGTCCACGACGTCCTCTGCGGTGGCGCCCACCTCTGCCTTCCGTACGCCGAACGCTGAGCAGCGCCTACGCAGAGCCTCGCTGGTGCGTGACGCACTGACCCTGGCCGTTGTCGGCCAGGTTGCTCCACATGCCCTGTACGGCGAACGTCCCGGTCGTGAGGTGCACGTTGTCCATCGCGCCCGGCCCGCTCGCTTTCCACACGCACTTGTCGCCGGTCTCCGACCCCTGCGCGTCGACCCATCCCGTCGACGGCCACGGGTCGGTGACGGCCTCGAGGTACTCGTGCCCGGCGACGATGCTCACGCCGTCGTATGTCCCCGCCGTACCGCTGTTGACCATGTTCTGGCCACAGCTCAGGCCGGCGTGCGCCGGGTTCTCGATGTCGGTGACGTACGGCATCGCGGCGTAGGCGACGTCGCCGATCGAGCTCGCCAGTGCGGAGTGGTACGCGCAGTAGACGAGGCCGAACCGTGGGCTGTCGAAGTGCGACGGCTCGTTGATGATGTAGATCGCGTCGCGGTTGCGCGCGGCGGTCGTGTTGCCGAAGTGCTGCGCCGCGCGGACCGCTTCCTGCGCCACGGTGTCACCGGTGCCGTCCGTGCCGATCTGCACCCCGACGTCGGTCGGCAACGCCATCTGCGCGTCGTCGAACCAGACACCCTTGAGCACCTGCCGGTGCGACGGCGGCCCGACGTGCGGGCCCTTGCGGGGGCAGTCGACCGACCCCGCGGCGACCGCCTCGCAGTACTGGCTCTGTGAGTTCGTCCAGTCGTCGCCGCGGCCGTAGAGGCCGGCGAAGAACTTCTTCTCGTACGCCGCGTACGGGTCGGTCTTCGACCACTGCGAGCCCCAGAACACGAGGTACACCGCGGGCTGCGTGTCGACGCCGTGCCCCTGGTGCCCCCCGGCGTACGCGAGCTGCTGCGGGCCCTTCGTCGCCCGCGGCGTCGCACCGTGCGGCCAGAGGTACGCGCGCGGGGCGACCGAGGTGATGGTGGGCGCCGGCGCGGAGACGGCACTGGCCGGGGCACTCAAGGCCCCGGCCAGTACCAACGTCACCGCGGCGAGAACCCGCTGCCGCGTCCGCATGAGATCAGTGGACGATGTAGGTGAACGGCGTCGTCGCGCTGATCAGGTTCGGGATGTTCGGGTCGCCGACCTCGCCGCCCTGGTCCGGCACCGAGACGGTGGTCCCTGCCGGCGCCACCTGCGTCGACGTGAAGCCGGTCACCGAGTACATCCCCTGCCCGCCCTTCGGGCTACCGACGTCCGCCAGCGGAAGCGTCCAGATGATGGTCGCGCCCTGGATGGTGCCGCTGATCTTGGTCGTCGCCGGGTAGGTGAAGTACTTCGTGTGCGTGGTGGTGATCGCCGTGGTCGAGCCGGTGTAGAACGACGTCGCCGTGCCCTTCGACTGCATCCCGACGTAGAACATGTTGCCGTCGCCGATGCCCTTGTAGTCCGGGGCGGCCCAGCGGACGCTCCACGTGTTGACCGCGCCACCGAGCGGCGGGGCCGACACCAGGTCGTTCGCGAGGTTCGGGTCGTTCGTGGTCAGCGTGATCGTGACGTTCTTGGCGTCCTTCTTCTTGATGCTGGCGCCGACCACGTCGAGCGACTTCGGCGCGGCGACGTCCTGGCCAGCCGCGGCGAGGAACGCGTCTCCCGGCGCGTTGCGCACCGAGCCGACGTACGACGGGAGGGTCGGCACGGTCTTGCCGGCGAACATGCTCGCCCCGGCGCTCTGCACCGAGACCATGACCGGACCGGCCGCCTCGGCCGGCGTGCCGCCGTTGGCGTTGCTGCAGGTCCCCGGGTCACCCGTGATGGTGCCGCACGTGTCGGTGTTGCGGTCGTTCGACGTGTCATCGACGTAGGTGATAACCGCTTCGCCATGCAGACCGAGCTGTACCTGCATGTAGTCGCCGAGCGAACGGTCGTGGCTGCCACCGAGACCGCCGGTGGAGATGTCGCCGTACTTGACCGGGTGGTCGCTCACCTTCGTGACGCCGAAGCTGGGCTTCTTGGCGAGCGCGTCGGTGGTCATCGCGTAGTAGACGTTCCAGCTGCCGTTCTTGGTGACGGCGTCCGGGCCGTACTGGCCCTTCGAGTCCTTCGCGCTCGCCGAGGCGTACCACGCGATGCCGACGCGACCCGGTGAGCCCGCGATGATCCACGGCATCACGTTGTTGCCGAGGTACGACGGCGAGACGGTGATCGGAGCGCTCCAGTGCGCGGCGCCGTCACGCGAGACCGACATCTTGATCGCGCCCGGGCCGGTCGGGGCGCTCTTGCCCGGGTACTCCGACCACACGGCGTACAGGTTGCCGGCCGTGTCCATCCGGATGGCCGGGAAGAGCTGACCGGTCTGCCAGTTGCCCTTGGCGCGGGCGTAGCTGTCGTGCCAGTTGACGTTCTTGCGGTCGCGGTCGCCGACGGCGATCTGCGTCGGGTCGGTGCAGTCGGCCGCGACACTCGCCGCCGTCTTGTCGCCAGCCTTGCCGGAGCAGTAGGAGACGACGACGCCGTCGCCGTTGCTGCTGGTGTGGATCGCGTAGACGCGGTGCTGGAACTTGTGCCCCTTCACGTCGTCGACGATCGCGTTGCCCGGGATGCCCTCGTCGTAGCTGATGACGGCCGGGGGCAGCGCGCAGAGGCTCTGCGGACCGACGGTCACGCCGCCGCCCGCCGGGCCGTTGGCGCCCTGGCACTCGGCGCCGTAGTGCACGCCGTCCTCGGACTCGTTCATGACGAGCTGGTTGCCACCGATGCCGTTGGGGCCGGAGTCCTGCTCGATGTTGTCGTAGTCGAAGTAGAGCCGGCCGTCGTTGGCGCCGGTGCCGACCGCGGACGAGCCGCCGTTGCTGTCGATCGCGAGCCACTGCCGGTCGACACCCGCGCCGTTGACCGAGGCGCACGAGGTCTGCCAGGTGTGGCCGGCGTCGTCCGAACGGGAGTTGGTGAAGTTGGTCAGGCCCTGCAGGTCGTTGAAGTAGACCGAGCCGTTGACCGGGTCGATCTGGAGCTCGGAGTCACCACCGCCGACGCAGGTCGTGGACTTGCCGATCGCGTTGCCCTCCACCATGTGGAAGCTGCGCCGGTTGTCGTCGGACCGCCAGATGTAGGACATCGTGGTCGAGAAGCCGTTGGGCACCGACACGAAGGTCGAGCCCTTGTACTTGCCGACCGGGACGGTCGCGACGTCAGGCTCGTAGCCCGGGCGGAAGAAGTCGACGACGACCGGGGTC
>JAVEEI010000201.1 GCA_030840525.1 Frankiaceae bacterium | reverse complement strand
CGCCGTCGCCGAGTGCGCAGAACGAGCGGCCGAGGATGTTGTCGCAGGCGTCGAGCAGGGTGTCGATGTCCTGCGCGTCGCCCTCGCCCTTCTCCAGCCGGTCGAGGATCTGCACCATCCAGTAGGTCCCCTCCCGGCACGGCGTGCACTTGCCGCACGACTCGTGCGCGTAGAACTCGGTCCACCGCAGCACCGCGCGCACGACACACGTCGTCTCGTCGAAGATCTGCAACGCCTTCGTGCCGAGCATCGACCCGGCCGCGCCGACGCCTTCGTAGTCGAGCGGTACGTCGAGGTGCTCGGCGGTGAGGATCGGCGTCGACGAGCCGCCCGGCGTCCAGAACTTGAGCTGGTGGCCTTCGCGAACGCCGCCGGCGAGGTCGAGCAGTTGCCGCAACGTCACGCCGAGCGGCGCCTCGTACTGGCCGGGTCGGGCGACGTGGCCGGACAGCGAGAACAGCGTGAAACCCGGCGACTTCTCGGTGCCGAAGCCGCGGAACCACTCGACGCCCTTGTCGAGGATCGCCGGCACGCTCGCGATCGACTCGACGTTGTTGATGACCGTCGGGCTGGCGTAGAGGCCTTCGATCGCGGGGAACGGCGGGCGCAGCCGCGGCTGGCCGCGGTAGCCCTCGAGCGAGTCGAGCAGCGCCGTCTCCTCGCCGCAGATGTACGCGCCGGCACCGGCGTGTACGACGACGTCGAGCGCGTAGTCGGTGCCGAACAAACCCTCGCCGAGCAGCTTCGCGGCGTATGCCTCCTGTACGGCGGCCTGCAGCCGGCGGACGACGTGCAGCACCTCGCCGCGGATGTAGATGAACGCGTGGTTGGCACGGATCGCGTACGACGCGATCAGCACGCCTTCGATCAGGACGTGCGGGTTGGCCAGCATCAGCGGGATGTCTTTGCAGGTGCCGGGCTCGGACTCGTCGGCGTTGACGACGAGGTAGTGCGGCTTGCCGTCGCCCTGCGGGATGAAGCCCCACTTGTTGCCGGTCGGGAAGCCGGCGCCGCCGCGGCCGCGCAGCCCGGAGTCCTTGACCATCTGGATGACGGCGTCGGGGTCCATCGCCAGCGCCTTGCGCGCGGCCTTGTAGTCGCCGCCGTAGCCGTCGAGGGTCCACGGCGCGTCGTCGCCCCAGTTGGCCGACAGGACCGGGGTCAGGATGCTGGTCATCGCTTGAGGCCTTCGAGCGAGGCCGGGCCGGCCGCGACGCCTTCGCCGGCACGGCCGTCGTAGAAGCCGGCGAGCACCCGCTCGGCCTCCTTCCAGGTGACGACGGAGTCGGCGCCGCGGGTCGGCTTGACCGGCTTGCCGGCGCGCAGGTCGTCGACGAGCGCGCGGGCGGACTGCGGCGTCTGGTTGTCGAAGAACTCCCAGTTGACCATCACGACGGGGGCGTAGTCGCAGGCCGCGTTGCACTCGACGTGCTCGAGCGAGACCTTGCCGTCGTCGGTCACCGCGTCCTGACCTTGCACGCCGAGGTGCTCCTTGAGCGCGGCGTAGATCGCGTCGCCGCCCATGACCGCGCACAGCGTGTTGGTGCAGACGCCGACGTGGTAGTCGCCGACCGGGCGGCGCTTGTACATCGTGTAGAACGTCGCGACCGCGCCGACCTCGGCCTTGGTCAGGCCGAGCAGCTCGGCGCACATGCCGATGCCCTCGGACGTGACGTAGCCCTGCTCGCTCTGGACGAGGTGCAGCATCGGCAGCAGCGCCGACCGCGGCTTCGGGTAGCGCGCGATGAGCTGGCGCGCCTCGTCGCGCGTCTTGTCGCTGATCGGCATTACCTGTCCACCCCACCCATCACCGGGTCGACGCTCGCGACCGACGTGATGACGTCGGCGATCATGCCGCCCTCGATCAGCACCGGGACGGCTTGCAGGTTGACGAACGATGGGTCGCGCAGGTGCACGCGGTAGGGGCGGGTGCCCCCGTCGGAGACGACGTGCGCGCCGAGCTCGCCGCGCGGCGACTCGACCGGCACGTATGCCTGGCCCGGCGGCACCCGGAAGCCTTCGGTCACCAGCTTGAAGTGGTGGATGAGCGCTTCCATCGACTCGCCCATGATGTGGCGGATGTGGTCGAGCGAGTTGCCCAGCCCGTCGCCGCCGAGCGCGAGCTGCGCCGGCCACGCGATCTTCTTGTCCTCGACCATGACCGGGCCGGGACGCAGCTTGTCGAGCGCCTGCTCGATGATCCGCAGCGACTGCCGCATCTCGTTGATCCGCACCAGGTAGCGGGCGAAGCAGTCCTCGCCCGGCGCCGTCACGACGTCGAAGTCGTAGTTCTCGTAGCCGCAGTAGGGCATCTCCTTGCGGAGATCCCAGGCGAAGCCGGAGGCGCGCAGCAGCGGGCCGGTGACACCGAGCTGAAGGCAGCCGCGGGTGTCGAGCACGCCGACGTCCTTGTTGCGCTTCACCCAGATCGGGTTGGCGGTGAGCAGCGTCTCGTACTCGTCGACCTTGCCGCGCATATACGGCAGGAACTCGCGGATCCGGTCGACCGCGCCCGGCGGCAAGTCCTGCGCGACGCCACCGGGGCGGACGTACGCGTGGTTCATCCGCAGCCCGGTGATCATCTCGAGGATGTTGAGGATCTGCTCGCGCTCGCGCAGCCCGAACAGCATCATCGTGATCGCGCCGATCTCGAGGCCGCTGGTCGCGATCCAGACGAGGTGCGACGAGATCCGCTGCAGCTCCATCACGAGCACGCGGATGACGGTGGCGCGGTCCGGGATCTGGTCTTCCACCCCGAGCAGCCGCTCGACCCCGAGGCAGTACGTCGTCTCGTTGAACAGCGGCGAGAGGTAGTCGCACCGGGTGATGAACGTGACCGCCTGGGTCCAGTTGCGGAACTCCATGTTCTTCTCGATGCCGGTGTGCAAATAGCCGATGACGAGCCGCGCGCGCGCGACGGTCTCGCCCTCGAGCTCCAGCACCAGCCGGAGCACACCGTGCGTGGACGGGTGCTGCGGGCCCATGTTGACGACGATGCGCTCGGCGTCGATCGGGTCGGCCGAGTTGACCGAGCCGACGACGTCGTCCCAGTCGCCGCCGCCGACGGTGAACACCCGGCCGGACTCGTCGGTCGACGTACTGCCGTACGGGTCGGTCGCGGAGTAGGTCGAGGTGTACGTCGTGTCGCTCATGCTCGCCACCCCGCCACCACGTCGCACTTGTCAGCACGTGGCGTGGCTATAGCCCCGCGTGGCGCTGACAAGTCGTGAGGTCCGTTACGCATAGGACCGCCTCTCGTCCGGCGGCGGCACCTGCGCGCCCTTGTACTCGACCGGGACCCCGCCGAGCGGGTAGTCCTTGCGCTGCGGGTGGCCCGGCCAGTCGTCCGGCATCTCGATCCGGGTCAGCCCGGGGTGGCCGTCGAACACGATGCCGAAGAAGTCCCAGGTCTCGCGCTCGTGCCAGTTGGCGCCCGGGTAGATCTCGGTGACGCTCGGCACGTGCGCGTCTTCGGCGGTGACGCAGACCTCGAGCCGCAGCCGGCGCCGGAACGTCATCGACAGCAGGTGGTAGACGGCGTGCAGCCGGCGGCCGGTCGGGTCGTTGGGGTAGTCGACGCCGGACACTCCGCTGAAGTGCTCGAACCGCAGCCGCGGGTCGTCGCGCAGCACGCGCATAAGGCCGAGCAACGCCTCCCGCTTGACGAACAACGTCAACTCGCCGCGGTGTACGACGACCCGCTCGATCCCGTCGCCGAACCCGGCGTACGCCGACTCGAGCGCGTCGGTCGCCTCGTCGAACCAGCCGCCGTACGGCTTCGGAGAAGACGCGATGTCGGGCTGGCGTACGGCGATGTGCCCGAAGCCGGACGTGTCGCCGAAGCCGCTCGCGCCGAACATGTCCCGCGTGTCGCCGGAGGTCATCGGACATCACCCGGCAGCGGCGCGCTGAACTCCAGCGGCTGGTCGACATGCAGGCCCTTGGAGATGCGGGTGTCGCGCACGATCGGCTTGTCGTAGGGCGAGTCGTCGATCGTCGTCCACGCTGGCTTCGCGTTGATTGGCGCGGTGCGGATCTTGTCGTGCAGCTTGAGGATCGCGTCGAGCAGCATCTCCGGCCGCGGCGGGCAGCCAGGCAGGTACATGTCGACCGGCACGACGTGGTCGACGCCCTGCACGACCGCGTAGTTGTTGAACATCCCGCCGCTGCTCGCGCAGACACCCATCGCGAGCACCCACTTGGGCTCCGGCATCTGGTCGTAGATCTGCCGCAGCACCGGCGCCATCTTCTGCGACACCCGGCCGGCCACGATCATCAGGTCGGCCTGCCGCGGCGTCGCGGAGAACCGCTCCATGCCGAACCGCGCGATGTCGAAGCGCGGGCCGCCGACGGCCATCATCTCGATCGCGCAGCAGGCGAGGCCGAACGTCGCCGGCCACACGCTGTTCTTGCGCGCGATGTTGACCAGCTTGGCGACCGTCGTCAGCAGGACGCCGTCGGGAAGTTTCTCTTCGAGGCCCATGAGGTCAGTCCCACTCCAGTCCGCCGCGGCGCCAGACGTAGGCGTAGACGACGAAGACCGAGACGACGAAGAGGATCATCTCGATGAGCCCGAACAGGCCGAGCTTGTCGAACGCGACCGCCCACGGGTAGAGAAAGATGATCTCGATGTCGAAGACGATGAACAGCATCGCCGTCAGGTAGTACTTCACCGGCAGCTTGTGGCCGCGGAACGCCTGCGGGCTCGGCTCGATGCCGCACTCGTAGGCCTCGAGTTTGGCGCGGTTGAACCGCTTCGGGCCGGTCAGCGACCCGGCCAGCACCGAGAAGACGGCGAAACCCGCGGCGAGGACAAACAGCACGAGGATCGGTACCACGTCGTTCCTCCTCTGGACTCTGGGCTCGGGTAAGTCTAGGCAGCGGGCGCGAGGCGGTTGAGGGCGGTGACGATGCGGTCGAACGCGTCGCCGCCGCGGGGCTCGGCGAGGTTGGCGAGCAGCTTCAGGCAGAACTTCATCAAGGTCGGGTGCGGCAGGCCGTGCCGGGTCGCGAGCTTCATCACCGACGGGTGCCCGATCGCGCGGACGAACAGCCGGCCGACGGTGTAGTAGCCGCCGTACTCCGCGTCGAGGGCCTTCGGGTAGCCGTGCAGGATCCGCTCCCGCCGGACGCCTTCGGGCTCGGCGAGCGCCTGCGCGACGATCTCGGCGGCGAGCCGGCCGGACTCCATCGCGTAGGCGATGCCCTCGCCGTTCATCGGGTTGACCATGCCGCCGGCGTCACCGACGAGCAGCGCGCCGTCGGCGTAGTGCGGCTTGCGGTTGAAACCCATCGGCAGCGCGGCGCCGCGGGTCGGCGCGGTCGCGTTCTCCTCGACGAAGCCCCACTCCGCCGGCAGGTGCGCGAGCCAGCTGTCGAGCAGCGCCTTGTAGTCGGTCTTGCCGAACGCGTCGGAGGTGTTGAGGATGCCGAGGCCGACGTTGCTGGTGCCGTCGCCGACGCCGAAGATCCAGCCGTAGCCGGGGAGCAGCCGGCTCTGGCCCGGCGTGCCGTCCCACAGCTCGAGCCACGACTCGAGCCAGTCGTCGTCGTGCCGCGGCGAGCGGTTGTAGCGCCGGTACGCGACTCCCATCGGCCGGTCGTCGCGCTTGTGAATCCCGAGCGCGAGCGAGAAGCGCGAGGTGTTGCCGTCGGCGACGAGCACCAGCGGCGCGCG
>JAVEEI010000197.1 GCA_030840525.1 Frankiaceae bacterium | reverse complement strand
GTCGGCGACGGTCACGATGGCAGTGAGGTCGTCGGTGACCCGGCGCAGCGCCGACAGCGATGCCGCCAGCCCGTGCCCTCCGCCCAGCGCGACGACGCGCCGCTCGCCCGGCATCGGCTACTCCCGCCCCAGGTCGCGGTGCACGACCCGGACGTCAACGCCGTCGGCGCGCAGCCGGCCGGCGAGCTCCTCGGCGATCGCGACGCTGCGGTGCTTCCCGCCGGTGCACCCGACGGCGAGCGTCGCGTAGTGCTTGCCCTCCCGCGCGTAGCCCTCCTCGTAGCGCTGCAGCAGGTCGGCGTACGCCTCGACGAACTCGCGCGCGCCGGGCTGGGAGAGCACGTAGTCGCGCACCTGCGGGTTGAGCCCGGTCAGCGGCCGCAGCTCCGGCACCCAGTGCGGGTTGGGCAGCAGCCGGCAGTCGACAACGATGTCGGCGTCGACCGGCAGCCCGTACTTGTAGCCGAACGAGATGACCGTCGCGTGCAGGCCGGTGCCGGCCGCGTCCGCGAACGCCGCCTCGATCTTCGCCCGCAGCTCGTGCACGTTGAGCACGCTGGTGTCGACGACGAGGTCGGCCTCGCCGCGCAGGTCGCGCAGGAGCTGCCGCTCGCGGGCGATGCCGTCGGTGAGCAGCCCCGCGCCCTGCAACGGGTGCGGCCGGCGCACGCTGTCGAACCGGCGTACCAGGACGTCGTCCGACGCTTCGAGGAACAGCACCCGAGCGCGCAGGCCCATCCGGTCGAGCTCGGCGAGCGCGGCGCGCACGTCGCTGGTGAAGCCGCGGCTGCGTACGTCGACGACGACGGCGATGCGGTCGACCGAGCCCTGCGACCGGCTGGCGAGGTCGACCATCGTCGCGACCAGCGACGGCGGCAGGTTGTCGACGACGAACCAGCCGAGGTCCTCGAGGCATTTCGCGGCCGTGCTCCGGCCGGCACCGGACAGGCCGGTGATGACGACGAGGTCGAGGGCAGGGTTCGTCGGAACGGATCCCGTGGGGTTCGCGGTGGTCATCGGCTCGGCTCCGAGCCTCCCACTCCGACCGCCTCCGTGTCCGCCGGAAGGGGGTCGAGAATTTCGCCGGTGGCGGTGTCGACCGCGGCCGCCGCGGCCGGCTGCCCCGCCAGTGCGGCGTGCCCGGCTAGTGCGGTATGCACGGCCTCGGCGGTACGGCGGCCGAACCCGGGCACCGCGGCGATCTCCTCGACCGACGCGGCCCGCAGCCGCTTGACCGACCCGAACGCGCGCAGCAGAGCCTTGCGCCGGGTCTCGCCGAGCCCGGGTACGCCGTCGAGCGCGGACTGCGTCATCGCCCGGGACCGCTTCTGCCGGTGGTACGCGATCGCGAACCGGTGCGCCTCGTCCCGGACCCGCTGGAGCAGGTAGAGCGCCTCGCTCGTCCGCGGCAGGATCACGGGGTCGGCGCGGTCCGGCAGCCACACCTCTTCCAGCCGCTTCGCCAGCCCGCACAGCGCGACGTCGGTGACCCCGAGCTTGCGCATCGCCGCCGCCGCGGCCGCGACCTGCGGCGGGCCGCCGTCGACGACGACGAGCTGTGGCGGGTACGCGAACTTGCGCGGCTTGCCGGTCGAGTCGTCGACCGCGGCCGCCACCTCGCCTTCCTCAAGGCCCTCGTCGAGGTAGCGGCGGAACCGGCGGTAGATGACCTCGTTGATCGAGCGGACGTCGTCCTGGCCTTCCACCCCACGGATCGCGAACCGGCGGTACTCGCTCTTGCGCGCGAGCCCGTCCTCGAACACGACCATCGACGCGACGACGTCGCTCCCTTGCAAGTTGGAGACGTCGTAGCACTCGATCCGCAGCGGCGCCTCGCGCAGGTCGAGCGCGTCCTGCAGCTCCTGCAACGCCAGGCTGCGCGAGGTGAGGTCGCTCGACCGCTTGAGCTTGTGGCGGGTGAACGCCTCCTTCGCGTTGCGCTCGACGGTCTCGAACAGCGCCCGCTTGTCGCCGCGCTGCGGCACCCGCAGCGACACCTTGCTGCCGCGGACGATGCAGAGCAACTCGGTCACGACGTCGGCGTCGTCGGGCAGCGCGGGCACGAGCACCTCGCGCGGCACCTCGTTCTGCTCGTCGAGGTAGGCCTGGGTGAGGAACTGCTCGACCAGCCCGCCGGTGTCGATCTCCTCGACCTTGTCGACGACCCAGCCGCGCTGGCCGCGGACCCGGCCGCCGCGGACGTAGAAGACCTGTACGGCGGCCTCCAGCTCGTCCTGCGCGAACGCGACGACGTCGGCGTCGGTGCCGTCGGCGAGGACGACGGCCTGCTTCTCCATCGCGCGGTTGAGCGCGCCGATGTCGTCGCGCAGCCGCGCCGCGCGCTCGTACTCCTGCCGCCGCGACGCGTCGCGCATGTCGCGCTCGAGCCGCTTGACGAACTTCTGCGTCTGGCCGGACATGAAGTCGACGAAGTCGTCGGTGATCCTGCGGTGCTGCGCCTCGTCGACGCGGCCGACACATGGCGCGCTGCACTTGTCGATGTAGCCAAGCAGGCACGGCCGGCCGACCTGGCCGGCCCGCTTGAACACACCGTTGCTGCACGTGCGCATCGGGAACACCCGCAGCAGCGCGTCGAGCGTCTCGCGGATCGCCCAGGCGTGCGCGTACGGGCCGAAGTACTTGACGCCCTTGCGTTTCGCGCCGCGCATCACCTGCGCGCGCGGGTAGGCCTCGTCGAGGGTGACCGCGAGCCACGGGTAGGACTTGTCGTCGCGGTAGCGCACGTTGAACCGCGGGTCGAACTCCTTGATCCAGTTGTACTCGAGCTGGAGCGCCTCGACCTCGGTGTTGACGACGGTCCACTCGACCGCGGCCGCCGTACGCACCATCGTCTGCGTGCGGACGTGCAGGTTCGCGACGTCCTGGAAGTACGACGACAGGCGGCTGCGCAGGCTCTTCGCCTTGCCGACGTAGATGACCCGCCCCTGGGCGTCGCGGAACTTGTAGACCCCCGGCTGGTCGGGGATGGTGCCCGGCGCCGGACGGTAGGTCGCCGGATCTGCCACGGCTTCGAGGCTAACCCGGCGCACTGACGGGGTCGGGCGGTCTGGCACGCTTGCCACCGACATGAGCGACCCCGTTTTCCCGGTGACGTGGAGGCGGACGATGGAGGGCGTCATCACGGCCCACGTCGTCGTCGACGATGCCGGCATGAGCGGCCACGGGCACCTCACGCTGCTCGGCCTCGCCTGGCACCGCGACGACCCGCTCGCGGTCGTCCTGACGCTGTCCGCGCAGCCGGACCACCCGGCGCTGCCGCGCGGCGAGTGGGCAGTGCTGCGCGACTTCCTGCGCTACGGGCTGGACGAGCCGACCGGCGACGGCGCGGTCCGGCTCCGGCCGACCGGCGACGGCCGGGTGCTGCTCGAGCTGATCGGCGGGAGCAAGACGTACGCCGTGCACGCGCCGGCGACGATGATCGGCGAGTTCCTCGACGAGACCGAGGCGGTCGTGCCGCACGGCGCCGAGGCCGGCGACGACGTGATGGACGCGCTGATCGCGCGGCTGCTCGACTCCTAGCGCACGCCAAGGATTCCCGGCCCCGGCGCCGAAGCTTCCACCCATGCGTCTGCGCGCCCTGCTCATCGCCGCCGCCTGTGCCGCGGCCGTCGTCGCCGTACCGTCGAGTGCGTCGACCGGGAAGATCGACGGTTCGGTGACGGTGTCGTACCTCGTGCCGACGCGCGACGCGCAGATCTACCTCGAGGTCGTCGAGCCGACGGCCGGCGGCAAGGTCGTCCCCGCGCCGGTCATCCTCACCTACTCGCCGTACTCGGTCCTCGGCCGCAACGGCGACGCCGGGCACTGGAACCCGCTCGGCTACGCCCGCGCGTACGCCGACGTCATCGGCACCGGCAACTCCGGCGGCTGCTACGACTACGGCGGCAACCGGGAGAAGCGGACCGGGCACGACGTGGTCGAGTGGATCGCGCGGCAGAAGTGGACGACCGGCAAGGTCGGCATGCTCGGCGGCTCGTACGACGGCACGACGCAGTACGCCACCGCGATCACGCACCCGCGCGGGCTCGCCGCGATCGTGCCGGAGGCGGCGATCAGCCGCTGGTACGACTACGCGTACGCCGGCGGCATCCGCTACACCGACACCGACGAGGACCTCGGCAACGAGGGGCCGGGCGCCGCCGGCGACGAGGGCGTCGACACCCCGCTCGGCTTCGACTACGGCTTCGCGATCCCGCCGCCGACCGACGTCAACGAGCCGGGCTGGCAGCAGCGGGTCGCGTCGACGGTCCGGCCGTGCGACGAGCTCGCGCACACCGGCGCGGGGTACAACCTGACCCCCGACTACGACGGCTTCTGGCTCGACCGCGACTACGTGAAGGACCTGCCGTCGGTGCGCATCCCGGTGCTCGTCGCGAGCAACTGGGGCGACTGGAACGTCAAGCAGAAGAACGGCTGGGACGCCTACCACGCGCTGACGCACTCGGCCTGCCGCAAGCTCTACATGGGGACGCGCTGGGCCGGCCACGGCACGCCGCCCGGTGCCGACTACTCGCAGACGGTCGACCGGTGGTTCGCCCGCTGGCTGAAGGGCGAGCACAACGGCGTCGAGCGGATGGCGGCAGTGACGTCGCAGACGTCCGACGACGCCGGGCCGATCCACTACGTCGCCGGGCCGGAGCCGAAGCCGGCGACGCTGACGCTCTACCTCGGCGACACCGGCAACACGTGGTCGCTCGACCCCGCGAAGCCGCGCGGCAGCGGGGTCGCGTCGTACCCGGACTCCGGGACCAACACCGAGGCGTTCGCGGCGACCCACCCGTACGCGCCCGGCCCGTACCTCGCCTTCTCCTCCCCCGTGCTGAAGCGCGACGTCCGGCTGTTCGGCCGGCCGGTGCTGCGGCTGTGGTCGACCGTCGCGGCGCAGTGGGTGACGGTGACGCCGTCGCTGCTCGACGTCGACCCGGCGAAGTACGGCGGCAGCGGCGCGGGCACGACCGCGACCGACCCGTCGGCGGCGGTGGCGCTGACCCGCGGCTGGCTCGACTCGCGCTACCGCGACGGCCTCGACCACGAGGTGCCGATGACCCCGGGTACGTCGACCCGGATGGACATCGCGCTGTTCCCGACGGACTACACGGTGCGCAAGGGCCACCGGCTCGTCCTGCTGGTGCAGAGCGAGGACCTCGACTGGGCGATTGCGAAGCCGGACCCGGCCCGTACGTCTCCGGTCGTGCAGGTCGACTGGTCGGCGGCGCAGTCGGCGCTCACGTTGCCGGTCGTCGGCAGCACCCGCGGCATCTTCTAGCCGTCCCGCCCGACTTGTCAGCACGTGGCGGGGCTATAGCCACGCCTGCTGCTGACAACTCGGCGGGCTCGGGCGTGGTTAGGCGCGCTTGCGGGCCTTGCTCGCCGGTGCCTTCGCCGGCGCGGAGCGCTTGCGCGGCGCCGCCTTCTTGGCCGGCGACGCGGGCTTGCCGAGCAGCTCGCGCAGGAACGCGCCGGTGTGCGACCCGTCGACCTTCGCGATCATCTCCGGCGAGCCGACCGCGACGACGGTGCCGCCGCCGCTGCCGCCTTCCGGGCCCATGTCGACGATCCAGTCGGCGGTCTTGATGACGTCGAGGTTGTGCTCGATGACGATCACGGTGTTGCCGGCGTCGACGAGCCGCGACAGCACGCCGAGCAGCTTGCGGATGTCTTCGAAGTGCAGGCCGGTGGTCGGCTCGTCGAGGATGTAGACCGTGCGGCCGGTCGAGCGCCGCTGCAGCTCGGACGCGAGCTTGACCCGCTGCGCCTCGCCGCCGGACAGCGTCGGCGCCGGCTGGCCGAGCCGCACGTAGCCGAGCCCGACGTCGACGAGGGTGGTGAGGTGCCGGGAGATCGCCGGCACGGCGGCGACGAACTCGGCCGCCTCCTCGATCGGCTTGTCGAGCACGTCCGAGATCGTCTTGCCCTTGAAGTGCACTTCGAGCGTCTCGCGGTTGTAGCGCGCGCCGTGGCACACCTCGCACGGGACGTAGACGTCCGGCAGGAAGTTCATCTCGATCTTGATCGTCCCGTCGCCGGCGCACGCCTCGCACCGGCCGCCCTTGACGTTGAACGAGAAACGGCCCTGCAGGTAGCCGCGCACCTTCGCCTCGGTCGTTTCGGCGAACAGCTTGCGGATGTGGTCGAACACGCCGGTGTACGTCGCCGGGTTGGACCGCGGCGTGCGGCCGATCGGTGACTGGTCGACGCCGACGACCTTGTCGACCTCGTCGACGCCCTTGACCGTGCGGTGCCGCCCGGGCACGACCCGCGCGCCGTTGAGCTCGCGCGCGAGTACGGCGTACAGGATGTCGTTGACCAGCGTCGACTTGCCCGACCCGCTGACGCCCGTGACGGCGACGAAACAGCCGAGCGGGAACGCGACGTCGACGGTGCGCAGGTTGTGCTCGCGCGCGCCGACGACCTTGAGCTCGCGCCCCGGCGTCGGCTGCCGGCGGATGTCGGGCACCGGGATCGAGCGGCGGCCGGCGAGGTAGGCGCCGGTGATCGACCGCTCGTTCTTGAGCAGGTCGGCGTACGAGCCGCTGTGCACGATCTCGCCGCCGTGCTCGCCCGCGCCCGGGCCGATGTCGACGACCCAGTCGGCGGTGTGAATCGTCTCCTCGTCGTGCTCGACGACGATGAGCGTGTTGCCGAGGTCGCGCAGCCGGACAAGCGTCTCGATCAGCCGCCGGTTGTCGCGCTGGTGCAGCCCGATCGACGGCTCGTCGAGGACGTAGAGGACGCCGACGAGGCCGGAGCCGATCTGCGTCGCCAGCCGGATCCGCTGCGCCTCGCCGCCGGCCAGCGTCGCGGCCGCGCGGTCGAGCGAGAGGTAGTCGAGGCCGACGTCGACAAGGAAGCGCAGCCGCTCGTTGATCTCCTTCAGCACCCGGACGGCGATCTGCTGCTCGCGCTTGGTCAGCTTGAGGCCGGAGAGCCACGCCGCGCACTCGCCGATCGGGAGCACGGCGACATCGGCGATCGACCGGCCGGACACGGTCACGGCGAGCGACTCGGGCTTGAGCCGGGTGCCCTCGCAGGCGGGGCACGGCACCTCGCGCATGTAGCCCTCGAACCGGTCCCGCGACGTGTCGCTCTCGGCCTCGCCGTGCCGCCGCTCGACGTAGGAGATGGCGCCTTCGAAGTCGGTCCAGTAGGAGCGCTCGCGGCCGTAGCGGTTCTTGTAGCGCACGTGCACCTGGGTGGGGTGACCGTTGAGGATCGCCTTGTGCGCCTTGGCCGGCAGCCGCTCCCACGGCGTGTGCATGTTGAAGCCGAGCTCGGCACCGAGCGCCTCGACCAGCCGGCCGAAGTAGTCGCGGCCGTGCGCGCCGGACCAGGGGCCGACCGCGCCCTGCGCGAGGGTCTTGGTCGGGTCGGGCACGATCAGCTCGGGGTCGGCCTCGAGCCGGGTGCCGAGACCGGTGCAGGTGGGGCAGGCGCCGTACGGCGAGTTGAACGAGAAGGCGCGCGGCTCGAGCTCCTCCATCGCGAGCGGGTGGTCGTTGGGGCAGGCGAGCCGCTCGGAGTAGCGGCGCTCGCGGTGCGGGTCGTTGTCGGGCAGGTCGACGAACTCGAGTACGACGACGCCGCCGGCCAGGCCGAGCGCGGTCTCGACCGAGTCGGTGAGCCGGCGCTTGCTCGACTCCTTGACCGACAGCCGGTCGACGATGACCTCGATGTCGTGCTTCTCGTACTTCGCCAGCTTCGGCGGCTCGGACAGCGTGACGACGGTGCCGTCGACGCGGGCCCGGGCGAAGCCTTTGGTCTGCAGGTCGCGGAACAGCTCGCCGTACTCGCCCTTGCGACCGCGGATGACCGGCGCGAGCACCTGGAACCGGGTGCCCTCGTCGAGCTCCATCACCCGATCGACGATCTGCTGTGGGGTCTGCCGGCTGATCGGCGCGCCGCAGACCGGGCAGTGCGGCGTGCCGATGCGGGCGTAGAGCAGGCGGAGGTAGTCCCAGACCTCGGTGACGGTGCCGACGGTGCTGCGCGGGTTGCGCGAGGTCGACTTCTGGTCGATCGAGACCGCCGGCGACAGGCCCTCGATGAAGTCGACGTCGGGCTTGTCCATCTGGCCGAGGAACTGCCGGGCGTAGGCGCTCAGCGACTCGACGTACCGGCGCTGGCCCTCGGCGAAGATCGTGTCGAACGCGAGGCTTGACTTGCCGCTACCGGACAAACCGGTGAAGACGATCAGCGCGTCGCGGGGCAGGTCGAGACTGACGTCGCGCAGGTTGTGCTCGCGCGCGCCACGGACGATGAGACGGTCAGACACGGTCCCGCCAGGCTACAAGCGCCCTCCGACAGTCTTCCCCCGAACTTGTCAGCACCAAGCGGGGCTATAGCCACGTGTGCCGCTGACAAGTTGGGGCGGCATAGGGTTCTGGCGTGCAGGACACCTACACCGGCGAGGTCGTTCCCGGCGGGCCGGCGCAGACCCGCGACACCGGCCCGATGACGATCACGAAGATCTCGGTCGGCCCGATGGACAACAACGCGTACTTCCTCCGGTGCTCCGGCACCGGCGAGGTGCTGCTGGTCGACGCGGCGAACGAGCCGGACCGGCTGCTCGCCACCCTCGGCGACGACCGGCTGACCCGGGTCGTGACCACGCACCAGCACTTCGACCACTGGCAGGCGCTGCCGGAGATCGTCGCCGCGACCGGTGTGCCGGTGTACGCGCACCCGGCCGACGCTGGCGAGCTGCCGGTGACGGTCAGCGGGAAACTCGAGGACGGCGACGAGGTACGGGTCGGCGACTGCGCGCTCACCGTCATCCATCTCGTCGGGCATACGCCGGGGTCGATCGCGCTGCTCTACCAGGGCCCCGACCGGCCGCACCTGTTCACCGGCGACTCGCTGTTTCCCGGCGGCGTCGGCAACACGTTCGGGTCGGCGGAGAACTTCGCGACGCTGATCGACGATGTCGAGCACAAGCTGTTCGACCGGCTGCCGGACGAGACGTGGGTCTACCCCGGCCACGGCAAGGACACCACCCTCGGCGCCGAGCGCCCGCACCTGGCGGAGTGGCGCGACCGCGGCTGGTGAGACCGTCCGTAAGCGTCGTCGGCGTACGATTTGACGGCCCTGCTACCTTTTGGTCTGTATCATTCGGACTAAATGGAGCAGATAAATGTCACGGGTTCTCCTAACCACACTGGGCGTTGCCGCCGCCGTCGTGATTCCCGCAGGTAGCGCGGACGCGACAACCTGCGTGTACACACCAACCACGGGGACGACCGCCAGCGTCTGCGTCGACTCGGAAGGGGTTGCGTTCGTACCCGGCCCCGGTGTCACGAGCGCGAGCACGGTTTGGGTGAGCGTCGACAGCACGACAGTCTGTCTCGCGATCGCGCGCATCACCGTGTCACCGAGCGGCGTGGTCCGCGACCCGCGCACGGTCTACGCCTGCTAGCCCCGATCTGCCCAGCGCCCGCACCTCACTGTAGGTACGGGCCTGGGGCGTCGTACGGCGATCTCTACGCCGGAAGCGGCGTCCGCCAGATCCCGCGGCCGTACGTCGCGGCGTACAGGTTGCCGTCGGGGCCGACGGACAGGTCGGTGATGACGGCCATCGGGATGTCGTGGCCGGCCGTACCGAGCCGGGTCCACGCGCCGTCCTGGCCGGCCGGGCTGACGAAGACCGCGAGGTCGGTCGACAGCACGCGAGTGCCGCTCGGCGTGATGACGAGGTCGCTCGCCGGGATGTCCGGCAGGTTGCCGTCGACGTCGGCCCAGTGCGCCCCGCCGTCGTGCGTGACGAACACGTGCCCGTGCCCGGAGCCGGGACCCTCGGCCCACGGCTGGCTGAAGCCGTTGAACACGGCGTAGACGGTCGCGCCGCTCGGGTCGCTCGGGTCGATCGTCATCGCGCTCACCGTGCGGTTGGGCAGGCCGAGCGCGGTGAGGTCGCCGAGGTCGTGCCAGGTGCCGCCGTAGTTGGTCGCGATGCCGGCCGTGAACGCGCGCGCGCTGCAGACGCCGCACCAACCGGTCCAGACCACGTGCGACTGGCTCGCGAGCGACGTCGCGGCATGGCCGGCACCGAGGTCGTAGAGCTTGGTCCAGTCGTCGCCACTGGTGCTGTCCCACGTCTTCGTATTGGCCCAGACGTCCTCGCCGCCGGCGACCCAGTAACCGGAGTCGGTGGAGTCCGCGCGGACCGGTGCGATGAACTGCGCGCCCGGGTCGTTCGGCGCGATGTTCACGACCGAGCCGCTGACACTGCCGTGCGGACTGAAGCCGCAGTTGGTCGTCATCTGCAACGTGAGGTAGACGTACTCGCCGACCGAACGGCAGCCGTTGTTCGGGTCGGTCAGCGTGTCGCCGCCGTCGCCGCCTTCCGGCGAGACCATGTTCGACAGCTCCGGCTTGAGCAGCGATACGCCGTTGTCCTGCAGGCCTCCCCATACGGCGACGCCGCCGGGCACCTTGCCGACGCCGACGCTGTAGTACTGCAGCGCGCGCAGGCCGGTCTCGTTGTTGTGGTTCATCCACGACGTCGTGCCCTTCGCGAGGCTGCGCGAGTAGAGCCCGCCGTCGTTGCCGACCCACAGCGTGTTGCCGACGATCGTCGCCGCGTGCTGGTCGGAGTGCACGACGTTGCCGTCACACGTGCTGGCGGTCAGCGTCCAGCAACCGAGGCCGAAGTTCCAGTAGCGCCCGGCGGTGTTCCAGCTGCTGCCGCCGTCGCGCGTCTCGTACACCTCTTCGAGGCCGAGGTAGACGTGGTTGGCGTCGTTGGGGTCGACCGTGATGAACCGGTTGTAGTCGGCCTGCACGCCGGGCTGGTAGCCCTTGCCGATCTCGGTCTGCTTCATCGCCGAGTTGGCGTTGGCGAGCTTCGAGCTCGTCGCGATCTGCGAGTACGGGCCGGCGATGCTGCCGCTGTTCGAGACATAGACACCCGCCAGCGCCGTGTTGACGTGGCCCTGCTTCGACGTCAGCGCCGGCGACTCCATGACGACGTACAGCTTCTTTCCGTCGTTCGAGAACGCCATGTCGGCCGGGCCGATCTCGCGCGGGTTGATCGCGCCGCCCGGGTTGGCGCGCACCCAGTGCACGCCGTAGTCGGTCGAGTAGTAGAAGCCGTTGTACGACGTCTGCGCCCAGTAGGCGATGTCGGCGACGATCACGCGCCCGCCGGTGCCGGGCTGTACGGCGATGGCGTCGGTGAGGTTGGCGGAGTACTTCGTGACGCCGAGGTCGGTGTCGTCGACCGGCTCGAAGACGCGCGTCCATGCGCTGGTGAAGCTGCCGCTCGCGGAGTGCTTCCAGATGCCGCGCGAGGTCGCGGCCCAGACGGTGCCGCTGTCGAACACGAGCTTGCGGATCATCGTGCTCTCGAGCTCGGACCCGCCGACCCGGTCATCCATCGAGAACGTGCCGGTCTGCGGGTTGGCGAGCCGGAACACGCCGACGCCGACGCTGTAGCCGCCGAAGTTGAACTCGCCGGTCGCGAGCCACAGCGAGCCGTCCGACGCCAACGTCAGGTAGCCGGTCGACAGTGACGGGATCTGGTCGCTGATCGGCGTCCACGTCGTACTGTTCGGCGGGCGCCGGAAGACGCCGCCGTTAGCACCGCCGGCGTAGACGTAGCCGGCCGCGTCGCCGGCGATGCCGGTGATCCGACCGGTCACGTAGCCGGCGCCGCCGGTCGCGTTGGACGCGGGCTGCGCGTCGTAGTCGGTGTCGTCGCTGTTGTATGGCCGCGTCGTCACCTCGGACCAGAGCGCGGGCGTACGGGTCGTCGCGCTGAGTGCGGTGACGGCTTGGCCGTACGCGCCCGGTGCGACGAGACCGCGCTTGGCGGCCATCTGGTCGACGCCGTTGTTGGCGCTCTCGTCACCCGCCGCGCCGACCTGCGGCGGCAGCCCAGGGCGTGCGGTGGTGCCGGCCGTGCCCGCCTGAACGACAGCGGCTACGGCGAGGGCCGCGGTGGCGACGGCGAGCGGCAACCGGCCGCGGACGACGAGGGCGGACATGTGTGCCTCTTTCACCGGACAGCGGTACTTGCTCTGGACAGTAACCCAGCCGGCACCTACGGTCAGCCGGTTGGCGGAGCGTCCCTCGCCACCCCGTTACGTCGCGGTCGCGGGCGTGCCGTTGGTCTCCCCGAGCGCAGCGAGGGCCGCGGCGAGCACGGTGTCGCGCTGGCTGCGCAGCGCCCGCACCGGCATCTGCGGTACCGCGTGGATGACGCCCATCGCGCACGCCGTCCGGACCGACCGCGACGGCGACGGCTCGGGCCCGGCGAGCTGCTGCTGGATCGCGTTGACGAGGCTGCGGACGCGCTGGCCGATGTCCGGGTGGTAGAGCGTCGCCGGCTCGCGGCCGAGCAGGCCGACCATGTCGATGTGCTCGACGAACAGGTCGAGGTACGCCGCGAGCACCGCCCGCGGGTCGGAGTGCCCGGCGGTGCGCAGCTCGGTGACCATCCGGCTCAGCCCTTCGAGGAACGGCCGGGTCAGCTCGAGCAGCAGCAGTTCCTTCGCCGGGAAGTGGTAGTAGACGGCGGCTTTGGTCAGCTGCAGCCGGTCGGCGATCTCGCGCAGCGACGTCGCGTCGTA
>JAVEEI010000191.1 GCA_030840525.1 Frankiaceae bacterium | reverse complement strand
ACGTTACGGGCGGAACTCATGGCCTCTTAACGCCTCGAACGTCACAGTCGACGGCAGGAGAGGCCGCACCTAGACGCCGAGGGACCGGCCGATGATCTCCTTCATGATCTCGGTCGTCCCGCCGTAGATCGTCTGCACGCGGCTGTCGAGGTAGGCCAGCGCGATCGGGTACTCCAGCATGTAGCCGTAGCCGCCGTGCAGCTGCACTCCGGCGTCGTCCACGCGCAGCTGGAGCTCCGTCGTCCACCACTTCGCCATCGCCGCGTCAGTGACCGACAGCCGGCCGGCGTTGAGCTCGAGGATGCACTTGTCGACGAACACCCGCGCGATCTGCACCTCGGTCGCAAGCTCGGCGAGGACGAACCGGCTGTGCTGGAACGACCCGATCGGCCGGCCGAACGCGGTCCGGTCCTTGCAGTACGACAGCGTCTCGTCGAGCACGCGCTCGGACGCGGCGACCGCACCGACCGCAATGGCGAGGCGCTCCTGCGGCAGGTTGTCCATCAGGTAGAAGAAGCCGCGGTTCTCCTCGCCGAGCAGGTTGGCCGCCGGCACCCGCACGTCGGTGAAGAACAGTTCCGCGGTGTCCTGCGCCTTCAGCCCGATCTTGTCGAGGTTGCGCCCGCGTTCGAAACCGGGCATCCCCCGCTCGACGACGAGCAGCGACAGGCCGTGCGCCGCCTTCGCGTCCGGGTCGGTCTTGACCACGACGATGACGAGGTCGGAGTGGATCCCGTTGGTAATGAAGGTCTTCTGCCCGTTCACGACGTAGTCGTCGCCGTCGCGCACCGCGGTCGTCGCGATGCCCTGCAGGTCCGAACCCGCGCCCGGCTCGGACATCGCGATCGCGGTGATCAGCTCGCCGGTGCAGAACTTCGGCAGCCACCGCTGCTTCTGCTCCTCGGTGGCGAGCTTCAGCAGGTACGGCGCGACGACCTCGTTGTGCAGGGTGAAGCCGACACCGCTCGCCCGCGCCCGGACGACCTCCTCGGACAGCACCGCGTTGTAGCGGAAGTCGTGCACCCCGCCGCCGCCGTACTCCTCCGGCACGTCGAGCCCGAGCAGCCCCTGCTTGCCGGCTTCGAGCCAGATGCCGCGGTCGACGATGCCGTCGGCCTCCCACTGCTTGTGGAACGGGACGACGTGCTTGTCGAGGAAGGCACGGCAGGTGGCCCGGAACGCCTCGTGGTCGGCGTCGTACAGGTCTCGCTCCATGTCCGAACGTTACTCGGTTCCGGTAAGGCGACCGACACGCCGCGGAAACGCTTCCGCGCGGGCCTCGCGGGCATCACTATGAGGTGGTGACCCGCGCAACCGCACGCCACGCCGCCGTACAGGTCGGCGAGTTCGCGGTCGGCGCTGTCGGGGCGTACGCCGCCGTCGGCGCGGTCTGGCTCGCGACCGGCGCGCCGTGGGCGCCCATCCTCGTCGCGCTCGCCCTGGCCGTGTCGGCCGCGCTGCTCGAGCTGAAGTACGGCGCGAAGGCGACCGGGTTCGTCGTCGGGGTGCTGCCGACCGCGGTCGTCCTGGCCGGACTGCTCACCGCGGTCTCTCTCGTGCTCGCCCGTTATCGATAGCACTACCCATAACTGGCGGTTTGCTGGTGGTCGCCGCGGGTAGGCGTCCGCTCGATGACCACGGGGCACGGGGCACTCGTCGTCGTGACGACCAACGCGTCCGACGCCACCGAGGCCGTCGCGTGGCTACAGGCCAAGCTCGCCCCTGGAGACATCACTGTCGCGACAGGCTTTTACGCCGCGGTCGCGGCCATGGGCGGCGAGTGGCGGGCGCTCGTCTTGGACATCGGCGCGCCGGACGGCCGGGACGGCTGGCGCCTGGCCGAGCTGCGCCACCGCGCCGGTGACGCCACGTTCGCCGTCGTCGCGGACGCCGTACACCTGCCCCAGCTCGGCGGTGCGTTGCGCACCGACCTCGCGGTCACGTCGGCAGGACGGCTGCCGCCGCTGCGCGAGCTGATCGTGACCGACGAGCCGCTCGTCGACGATCAGACCATCTGGCGCCGCACGATGCGGTAGCCGACCTTGGCCGCGAGCCAGCCGAGGGCGAGCAGCAGCAGCACGAGGACGAGCGGGCCGATCACGCCGACGATCGCCTCGATGCCGTGCACGAACCGCGACACCGACCGGTGTACCGCCTTGCTCATGCCCGACTGGTGGTGCACGACCGGGGCCGGCGCGACGTGCGACTTCTGGTCGATGCTCACCGTCAGCGTCGCGTAGGTCGTCTGGTCGGTCAGCACCTTGAGCTGGCCTTGGAGCTGCTCGATCTGCGTCTGGATGTCGTCGACCTGCTGCTGGACCGAGAGGATCTGGCCGATCGTCGTCGCCCTCGACAGGATGCCGAGGTACGTCTGCTTGGTGAGGCCGAGGGCGTGGATGCGCGCGCCAAGGTCGACGTACTGCGCGGTGACGTCAGAGCTCTTCGTCTGTTGCGACAGCACCTTGCCGAGGCCGCGGGCCTGCCCGAGCACCGCGAAGAATGAAATGTTCGGGACGCGCAAGGTCACGCTCGCGCTCGGCGCGCCGTCGCCCTCCGTCGTCTGGCTGCTCGCCACCATGCCGCCGACGCGGGCCGCGTACGACGTCAGCTTCGCGACCGCGTCGTCGACCTTGATCTTGTCGACCTGCAGGTCGAGCTCGCCGGTCTCGACGATTTTCGTCAGCGAGTCGGCCGGAACGGTGCTCGTCGAATGGGGTTGCTGCGCCTGCGATCCCGGGGGTGCTGCCTGCGGCTGGGGCATCGCCGGGACCGATGCGACCCGGCCGCTGCCGGCGGTCACTGTTGTGGTGCCCGGCGCCGTCCCGCCACCGGCCGCCGTCCCGGGCGCCTCCTTGGGCGCACCGATCGCCGGAGCCAGGGCGCCGGAGTCGGCGTTCGAGGGCAAGTTCTTCGTACCGCCGGTCCCGCCGCCACCGACCGCGAACGCGACAACGACGAGTACGACGAGCGCGGCCGCGCTGCTGACCAGCCAGGTCCGGCGCGTGGGCGGCCACCGCCGCGAGGTCGGCTCCGGGTCCAGCTCCGCCACCCCCTCGGGGCGGAGTTGGGCGAGCAGGTCGTCGACGGCGTGCGGCGGGACGTCGTACCCGTCGCCGAGGGTGCCGAGCCCGCGTTCGAGCAGATCGTCGGTGATCATCGGGCCACCTCCAGGCCGGCCCACTCGGCGAGAGCGGGGTCTTCGGAGAGCCGGCGGCGGGCTTCGGACAGCCGGGACTTGACGGTGCCGGGGCGGCGCTGGATAGCGACCGCGATGTCCTTCTCCGGCAGGCCGCTGTAGTAGCGCAGGACGACAGGGACGCGGAGGTGCTCCGGCAGCCGGGCCAGCGCGTCGCCGAAGCACGCGGCGAGCGCTGCGTCCTCGGCGTCGCGCTGCGGGTCCGACTGCGCCGGCAGCCCGTGCAGTGCGTTCTCGTCGACGCGGGTGCGCCACACCTTCTCGCCGCGCAGCCGGCTCAGGCAGGCGTTGACGACGACGCGGTAGAGCCAGGCCCGGCGGCCGTCGCCGGCCGGGATGGCGTCGCGGAACCGCCACACTCGCAGGAACGCCTCCTGTACGGCGTCCTCGGCGTCGGCGGGCGAGCGCAGTACGAGGCAGGCGGTGCGGTAGGCGCGCGGGTAAGCCTCGTCGAGCCAAGCTTCCAGATCGTCCACGGC
>JAVEEI010000189.1 GCA_030840525.1 Frankiaceae bacterium | reverse complement strand
GCCGTCACCGCCGGGTTCGGCGCCCCGTCCGGGATGTGGGCGTACGAGGCGCTGCGGATCGAGGGCCACCGGCCCCGGCTGGGCTTCGAGACCGACCACCGGACCATCCCGCACGAGATCGGCTGGCTGGCGACCGCCGTACACCTCGACAAGGGCTGCTACCGGGGCCAGGAGACGGTGGCGCGGGTGCACAACCTGGGCCGCCCGCCGCGCCGGCTGGTGCTGCTGCACCTCGACGGCACGCAGGAGGAGCTGCCGGCCCCCGGCGGCCCGGTCGAGGCGGTCGGCGCGGATCGGCCGGTGGGATTCCTCGGTACGGCGGTCCACCACGCCGAGCTGGGTCCGATCGCGCTCGCAGTGGTCAAGCGGCAGGTACCCGACGACGCGCAGCTCGTCGTCGAGGGGATGGCCGCGGCGATCGAACCTCTGGTGCCCGCCTGAGCTGCCGCGCGGGGGCGCGGCCGGCGGCCTAGTAAGGATCGGCGAAACGCCGTCTGCTCCGACTCCGTGCGCAAACGGCGGCGTTTTCGGCCCGGAAAGTCCGGCATTCGCGCACGGTGTCGTGATGCTCGCGAACCCGACGGAACCTTTCGCCGAGTCCTCCTAGCGGCCGAAGAGGCCGCGCTTCTTCTTCTTGGGGTCGACCGCGGGCGGGCTGGGCCGGCTCGGTGACCGCGGCGGCGGGGGAGGCGCCGGCTCGTCCTCGATGCCCAGCGACGACAGCTCGCGTAGCAGGGCCGCGGTGTCGGCCATCTCCATCGACGCGGCGCCGACCGAGACCGGTACGGCGACCGGCTCGTCCGCCGGCTCCTCGACGTACCCCGCCTCGTCGACTGGGTCCGGCTGGGTCGGGAGCTCTTGCGCCAGCTCGGCGAGCGCGGCACTGGCGGCCGACTTGTTGCGCTGCCGGCGGCTGGCCTCTTCGGCTTCGGCAGCTTCGGCCTCGGCTTCGGCTTCTGCTTCGGCGCGGGCGCGCTCCTCGACCTCGGCCGCGGCGCGCTCGGCGGCTTGCTCGGCGAACTCGCGGGCCTGCCGCGCAGCTTCGCGCTCGGCCTCGGCGGCGGCCGCGGTGGCCTCTTCGGCGGCGAAGCGCTCGGCCTCGCGGGACCAGTACTCGGTCCAGGCCTGGTCCTCGGCCTCGGACTTCTCCGCGGCCAGGCGCTCGGCAGCCTCGCGCTCGGCCGCTTCCGCCGCGAGCCGGGCGGCTTCCTCGGCAGCGATGCGCTCGGCTTCGATGCGGGCGGCTTCTTCTTCGGCGGCAAGGCGGGCGGTTTCTTCTTCGGCCGCGACGCGTTCGGCTTCGAGGCGCGCGGCTTCTTTTTCGGCTGCGATGCGTTCGGCTTCGAGGCGCGCGGCTTCTTCTTCGGCTGCGATACGTGCGGCCTCTTCTTCGGCAGCGATGCGCTCGGCTTCGACGCGTGCTGCTTCTTCCTCGGCGGCGAGACGGGCGGCTTCTTCCGCTGCGATGCGCGCGGCTTCTGCCTCCGCTGCAATGCGTTCGGCGTCGACGCGCGCGGCTTCTTCCTCGGCGGCGACCCGCGCGGCCTCTTCGGCGGCGACGCGCTCGGCTTCCGCCCGCGCGGTGGCTTCTTCGGCGGCGACGCGCTCGGCTTCAGCGGCGGCGCGGGCGGCTTCTTCGGCGGCGCGTTGCTGCGCCAACTCCTCCGCGCTGGGCTCCCCGGCCGCGGCTTCGCGCAGCGCCTGCGCCAACGCGTGCGCCGCCGCCAACTCCTCGGCCGCCGCGGCGCGTACTCGCGCTGCCCGCGGGTCGAGCGGGGGCGGGCCCGGCCGCTCCTTCTTCTTCGCCGGCCGCTTGACCCGCATCTCGACCGGCACTTCGAACGGGTCGTCCACGGCGTGCGCGGGGCCGAGAACTTCCGCGAGCGCCGCCGAGACCCGCTCGACCGACGTCGCGAACGCCTGGGTGTCCGGCCGCAGCGGCACCGAGCCGGCCGCCGGGTCCTCCGCCGCCGCGACGGCAACGCGCGCGACCACCGCCGGAGCCTCGGGTTCGTCCTCGCGGACGCCGGCCGCGACTTCGCTGACCAGCCGCGCGAACGCGGCGAGATCGTCGTCGTCGGCGGCGGGAGCATCGGCGGACTCGGCGCTCAGCGCGGCGACCGCCGCCGTCACCGCCGCCAACGGGTCGTCGTGCTCGGCCTGCTCCGCCGCGTCGGCGGCGAGCGCCGAGCTCACGGAGTTCGCGCCGTACAGGGTGTCGTCGGGAGCCGTCACCGGCACCGCGGTGGGACCGACCTCGATCTCTTCCTCGATGTCGACCAACCCGGCCTGCACGAGGCTGACCAAGACCTGGCCGGCCTCGAAAAGCGTGTACCCGCAGTCGCGGGCGAGCTCGGCCACCGACCGCTCGCCGTCGATCTTGCACAGCATCGACCAGGCGTCCGCGTCGAGGGTCATCTCGGCCGCGCCGCCACCGCCGGCGGAGAGCACCGGTACGGCGGTCGGGCCGTGGACGACCTCGGAGATGGCCTCCCACTCGACGCCGCGCTCGCGCAGCGTCGTCAGCAGCTCGGCGACCCGCATCGGCGGCGCGACGTCCTCGCGGGTCTTCTCGCCCTTGCGGAACCGCCAGCGGCCCTCGGTCCAGCGGATCAGGTCCCAGATCGCGTCGTTGACCTGCTCTTTGACGAACGCCTCGACGACCGGCTGGTCGACGTAGCCGAGGTGCACCAGCAGCTCGCCCAGTTTCCAGCCCTGCAGCTCGGTCCGCTGCGCCTCCAGCGCCTCGGCCAGTGCCTCCGGCGCGAGTGCGCCCGAAGACACCAGCTTCGCGCCGAGCTGCGGCCGGCGACCGGGCACCGAGACGGCGTACACCAGGCCGGTCCGGAAGTAGATGAGCGCCTCGTCGCCTTCGGCGTCCGAGATGTGCAGGCAGCCGGTCGATTCCTCGTCGGCGAGGGAGAGGAGCAAAGGGGCGAATGGCGTCGACGTGAGGTCGCCCTTGAGCATGCTCGACCTCCTTGCCGCGCCGTCGCCCGTGAATGCTCCATTTGCATCGGCAGCAGCGAGCCCGGTGTTAAGCCATCTGGGGGAACCAGTACGAACCGCCCACGCGGGCCGCAAGCCTGCGCCGGCCATGCGTACGACGGGCCGTTCCGGCCGGCCCGAACCGTGCCAGGATGGCGGCATGGCGCCGACGCTGCTGACCGTCGCCCCGACCGGGGCAGAGACGGCCAAAGCGGACGCGCCGGCGCTGCCGTGCAGCCTCGACGAGCTCGTCTCGACGGCCAAGGCCTGCCAGGCCGCCGGCGCGGCGGTCGTCCACGTGCACGTCCGCGACGACGACGCGCAGCCGACGCTCGACCTGCCCCGGGTCACCGCGGCGGTCGAGGCCGTCCGCGAGGCGACCGACCTCGTCGTCCAGGTGTCGACCGGCGGCGCCGTCACCGACTCGGAGGCCGACCGGCTGCGCGTCCTCGACGCCGGCCCCGACGCGGCCAGCCTCACCTGCGGCACCGTCAACTTCGGCACCGATGTGTTCCTCAACCGCTGGGAGCTCATCGAGCGGCTCTTCCTCGACATGCGCGAGCGCGAGATCGTGCCGGAGTTCGAGCTGTTCGACCTCGGCCACGTCGCCACGCTGCACCGGCTGCTCGACAAGCACGGAGCGCCGTACGGCGGGCACGTCCACTGTGACCTGGTCATGGGCGTGCCGGGCGGCATGCCGGGGACGCTAAGCGCGCTGACTACCTGCGTCGCCGCGCTGCCCGCCGGGGCGACCTGGTCGGCCACCGGCGTCGGCCGGACGACGCTGCCGGTGCTGCTCGCCGCGCTCGCCGGCGGCGGCCATCTGCGGGTCGGGATGGAAGACACGCTGACGTTCGCGCCCGGGCAGCCGGTCCGCGACAACGCCGAGCTGGTCGAGCGGGCCGCGGCGTTTGCCCGCTTGGCGCAGCGGCCGCCGATGACTCCGGACGACGCCCGCGCCATGCTGGGCATCCGAGACCGAACAGGAGCGCGCTGATGGTGCAGGGCAACCGGCGGATCGACAAGGTGCTCGCCGAGGACTTCGTGACCGACCTGGCCGCGCTGCCGCTGGCCGAGATTCGCGAGCGCCGCCGCGACGCCGAGCAGGAGGAGACCGACCTGTCCTACCTGCGCCGCGTGCTGCAGGGCCGGCTCGACATCCTGCGGGCCGAGCTGGGCCGGCGGGCGGGCGACGACACCGACCTCGTGCAGTCGCTGCCGCGCATCCTCGCCGACGAACCGACCGACCGGCCGAGCAGCCCGCGCGGTCTTGGCCGGCACATGTCGTCCGAGCCGTCGCGCGCCGACGCACACCGGCGGCACGTCGAGGCGCTGATCGCCGATGTCGACCTGTCCAACCCGGAGTCGCACGACGACACGTCGCTGCGCGCCGTACTCACCCGGCTCGAGGACGAGGAGCGCCGGGTGTCCGTCCAGCGCCGCGCCGTCCAGTCGGCCATGGACGCGCTGACCGCCGAGATCACCCGCCGCTACCGCGACGGCGACGCCGACCCCAGCGACCTGCTGCCCAGCGAGGCATGACCGAGCCGCTCGTCGTCGAGGTCACGCGCAACGGGTTCGTCGAAAGCACCCACCGGGGAGCGGTCGTCGTACTCGACCCGTCCGGACGGGCGCTCTTCGCCTGTGGTGGGGTGGACGCGCCGATGTACCCGCGGAGCAGCCTGAAACCGTTGCAAGCGTTGGGTTTGTTGGACGCGGGCTGGTCGCCGCCCGACGACGAGTGCCTCGCGCTTGCGGCCGCGAGCCACTCCGGCGAGCCGCGACACCTCGAGGTCGTACGGCGCATCCTCGCCGCGGCCGGTCTGGACGAGTCTGCGCTCGACAACACTCCCGACCCGGACCGGATTCGGCAGAACTGTTCCGGCAAGCACGCGGCGATGCTCGCGACCTGCGTCGCCGCCGGCTGGCCGACGGCGGGCTACCGCGACCCGGCCCACCCGGTGCAGCTCGCGATCCGCGCGACCGTCGAGCGGCTGTGCGCCGAGCAGGTCGCGCACGTCGCGGTCGACGGCTGCGGCGCGCCGCTGTTCGCGGTGTCGCTGACCGGTCTCGCCCGCGGCTTCGCGACGACCCTCGGTACGCCGGTCGCGGCCGCGATGCGCGCGCACCCCGACCTCGTCGGCGGCACCGGCCGCGACGTCACCGGCCTCATGAGCGCCGTCCCCGGCCTCGTCGCGAAGGATGGCGCCGAAGGCGTGTACGCGGCGGTTACCGGCGACGGCGGCGCGGTAGCCGTCAAGGTGTACGACGGCGCCGCGCGGGCCCGGTTGCCGCTGCTGCTACACGGCCTCGCCGTGCTCGGCGTCGACGTGCAGCCGCTCGCCGAGCTCGTCCCGCCGGTGCTCGGCCACGGCGAGCCGGTGGGCGTCGTACGGGTCGCGGCTCGCTGACGTCGGCTCGGCCGTTCGAGGGAATGTCGGCGGATTTCTGCGGAGCCGTATCCCGCGCGTCGATGGAAGCGATGACGAGCGTGAGTACACCGACACGACGACAACGGAGGTTCCGATGCGTGCACCCTCGAAGGCGGCGCTGGCCCTGGCCATGGGCCTGTTCACCGCGAGCGGCGCGGGGGCGATCGGCGTGACCAGCGCGCTCGCCTCGCCGACGCATGCGCACAGCGCGACTGCACACGACGTCAGCACCGAGGTGCCGGGTACCGGCGTCGACCTCACCGACACCCTCGACGACAACGGTGGCGTGACCGGGACCGCCGCGGGCGACGACAACGCGACCGAGGTCGAGAACGACGACGACGCCACGCAGCTCGGCGGCAGCGACGACCCGGCCGAGCCGGCCGGCGCCGACGGCGAGCACCACGGCGACTCGAAGGCCGGTTCCTCGCACTCGGGGAGCGACGACGCGGCCGGCGACGACCACGGCCAGGACGCGGCCGGCGACGACCACGGCCAGGACGCGACCGGCGACAACCAGGGCGACGACGCGTCCGGTGACGACCACGGCGGCACCACGCCGACCCCGGCGCCCACGGCCACCAGCGGCTCCGACGACGGCTCCGGCTCGCACGACTCCGGTTCCGGCTCGGGCTCCGGTGGCGGGTCCGACGACGGCGGCAGCGGCTCGGGCTCCGGCTCGGGCGGCGGCGGCTCCGACGACGGCGGCAGCCACGGCTGACATGCCGACTGACATGCCGACGGGGACTCCACGCACAGGGGCGCGGCCAACGGTCGCGCCCCTGCTGCTGTCCCTGACCCTCGCTCTCGTCGCCGGCACAGCGTGCAGCGGTAGCTCGGCCCCGCGCGCCGCCGCGACCCCTCAGCCCACGACGAGCGCTTCGGCGAGCGCACCGACCGACGACGCGGCCTCCGTCGCACTCGCCCGCGCCGAGGCCGTAGTCAGGGCGACGCGGTCGTTCACCTTCAACGCGACCGAGGTGCTGTCCGGCGACGCGTCGCACGCCACCTCCGTGCGCGGCAGCGTCGTCCGCGGCCAAGGCGTCAGCTACGTCCTCGTCGCGAACGGCCGTACGTCGCAGGTCGTGCGGATCGCCGGCGCGACGTACGTTCGGCCGGTCCCCGGCCGCTGGTCGAAGCTGCGCAAGCCGCGCCCGGTCACCGACCCCGCCGGCACTTTGCTCGCCGTACTCCGCGGTCTCACGCAGCCGTCGGTCCGCACCGACGGTGCGACCAAGGTCGTCGACGGTTCGCTGCCGGCCGCGGCGGCGAAGGCGGCGCAGCTACCCGCGGGGCCCACGCCGGCGCGGGTGCAGGTCACCCTCGACCCAGCCGGGCACGTGACGAAGCTCGTCGTGACCACGGCCAGCGGCAGCACGCAGGTGACGCTGACGACGTCGTACGCCGGGTTCGGCCGCGTGCGGCCGCTCAAGCCGCCGGTGTGACCCCTACTGCTTGCTGAGTGCTTGCAATAGTTAGCAAGAGGGTCTAGGGTCGTCGTGTGGCCAAGCTGGACGTCCGCAACCTGGGCGACTACATCCGGGAGCAGCGCAACAGCGCGCAGATTTCGTTGCGCCAGTTGGCAAAATCCGCCGGTGTCTCCAACCCGTACCTGAGCCAGATCGAGCGCGGCCTGCGCAAGCCGAGCGCCGAGATCCTCCAGCAGATCGCCAAGGCGCTGCGCATCTCGGCCGAGGCGCTCTACGTGCAGGCCGGGATCCTCGACGAGCGGTATGGCGACAGCGACGTGCCATCGGCCGTGCTCGGCGACCAGGCGCTGACCGAGCGGCAGAAGCAGGTGCTGCTCGAGATCTACGAGTCGTTCCGCCGCGAGAACGACGAGAGCCCGGCCGCGGCCACCGAGCCGACGCCGGCATCAGCACCGGCACCGGATGCCGCCGCGGCGCCGGCGGCGAAGAAACGCGCCCGCCCCAGCAAGTCCACGACGGCCGGTTGACCACACCCGTTCGTCCGATCCGCACACCAAGCAACCCACTCTGGAGGAATCGCATGCCCACCGTCCCGAATGCCAAGCCGTTCTACGCCTACGTCGGCGCCGGCGAAGCCGCGCTGACCCGGCTGCGCACCCGCGTGACCGCGTTGCCGACCACGCTCAAGACCGTCCCGGCGATCGCGTCGACGCTGCCGCAGCAGGCCAAGGACCTGCGCGAGGGCTTCGGCACCAAGGCCGAGAAGCTCTACGAAGAGCTCGCCGCGCGCGGCGAGAAGATCGTCACCGACCTGCGCGGCGGCAAGCTCGGCGCCAAGGCAACGAGCACGGCCACGACCACTACGACCAAGCCCGCGACCGCGGTGAAGCCCGCGACCAAGCCCGCGGTGAAGAAGAGCACCACCGCCAAGGCCGCGACGCCGGTGACGCCGGTCGTGCCGCAGCCGTCCGCACCGGCCGTCGTGCCGACGTCGAGCAACGGCACCACTCAGGACCGCCCCACCAGCTGACGCTGCGAACAAGTGCCTGCCCGGTCCCGCCGTGTCCCGCGGGGCCGGGCAGTTCCATGCCAGCCGTCAGCGGTCGAGGTAGGCGCCGCCGAAGTACATGAGCTCGTCGGCGAGCAGCTCGATGCCGATGCCGTCGGGGTCGCGCAAGTAGAGCGACTCGGGGATGCCGCGCTGCGGGCCGTCGTACGGCACGCCTTCGGCGTCGAGCTTCGCGCGCAGCTCGGCGTGCCGGTCCGGCGGCACCCCGATGGCGATGTGCTGCACGGTGCCGATGCGTTCCTCGGCCGGCTGCAGCCCGAGTCCCGGGAAGTCGAAGAAACCGAGCAGCGTCGAGTTGCCGAGGTCGAAGAAGAAGTGCGACGACCCCGGGTAGTCGCGGTTCTCGGTCAGCTCGACGAGCGGGAAGCCGAGCAGCCCGTCGTAGAACCGGATCGTCTGCTCGACGTCGCTACAGATCAGCGCGGCGTGGTGGATGCCGCGGCCGTTCGTCGCCGGCCGGTCTGCGACCGGCTTGACGTAGCGGGCCTTGAGCTCGGCCCGCCGCTCGGCGAGTCGCGCGCGTTCGTCGTCGTCGGGTGGCGCCATCCGTCCACCCTCCCACCTCAGTACGCGACCGCGACACCGCGGTACGCCGGCGCCAGCCGGTCGGCGTACTTCTTCGGGAACGTCACATGTCCCGGGTTGCCGGCGGAGACGTAGCGCGTGACCGCACTCGCCTTGATCTGGTCGAGCCACCAGGTCGACAGGAACTCGCCCTTCCCGCCGCCGTACGACGACGAGCGAATCCGCGGAACTTTGTTGGGATTCCACGACTTGTGCCACGGCGAGTGCGCCGGCTCGGCGCCGACGAGCAGCACCGCTTCGTTGCGGTACGACGTCGCGCGCCAGCGGCCGGCCCGCGCGAGCTTCGGCAGCGACGGCTCGACACCGAGCGGCAGCGCCATCGTGTGCGGCTCGAGCCCCGGCACCGCGGTGCCGACCATCGCGGCGAGCTTGCCGAGCTGCTCCTGCACTTTCGCCGCGGGCAGCCGCAGCGGCACGTGGTCGTACGTGTGGTTGCCGACCTCCATGCCGAGGTTCGCGAGGTCGGCGACGACACGGTGCGGGTCGCCGAGCGCGAACGGGTCCTTGTTGAGGTAGAACGACGCGACCGCGGGGAACTCCGGGTGCTCGCGGGCGAAGTCGACCAGCATGCCGACGGCCGAGTCCTTCGCAATCGTGCCGTTCGCGTAGTGCAGCTGGCCGCGAGTCGAGTCGTCGAACGTGAGCACGACCGGCGCGCGGCCGGCCGGCACGTGGCCGAGGTCGCGCCGCGCGACCTGCAACGTCGTCACCGGGTAGTAGCCCTCGGCGAGCAGCCGCTCGAGCTCGGCCCGGAACCACGCCGCCGTCATGTCGTACTCGCTCTCGACCTTGTCGACGAGACGGTGGTGCATAAGCACCGGGATGACGCCGAGCTCGTTCGCCTTCACCGTCGCGGGATCCGGCGGCGGCGTCGTCGCGGTCGCCGTGGGTGAAGGTGACGGCGTAGACGGGGTGGTCGTCCGCGTCGGCAACGCGACCGGTCGCTTCGAGCCGTTCGCGCAGGCCGCGGCGACCGCGCCGAGCCCGGCGGCGATCAGCGCCCGGCGGGTGAGTCGCGCGTCGAGGTTCGTCATGACGTCTGCCACAGTACGTGCGTGCGCCGCTCACGGATCGCCGCCGCGGTGACGATGTGCTTGCTGCTGTTGGGTTTTGCGGCGCTCGTGATCATCGCGACTCCCTGGCACCCGCTGCCGGGTCACGTCCCCGGCGGCGCGGTCCGGCCGGACGCGGCGGCCGACTTCACCCCGGCACAGGTCGCGCGGGAAACGGCGTTCCACGACCAGATCCGGCCGTGGGGCTTGAGCGGTCTCGCCGTCGGCCTGCTGGTGCCGGCGCTGCTCGGCTTCACCCCGATCGGCGCGCGCGCGGTCGACCGGTTACGGCGGCGGCGGTGGGTCGTGCAGGTCGTCGCCGCGACCGTCGGCATGACATTGGTGACGACGCTCGCGTCGCTGCCGTTCGCCGCTCGCGAGGAAGTCATCCTGCGCCGGTTCGGGCTCAGCACCCAGGGCTGGAGCGGCTGGTGGAGCGACGTCGGCCGCGGATACGCCGTCGGTCTCGTCGGGACGCTCGTCGTACTGCTCGTCGTGATGGCGCTCGCCCGGCGGTTCCCGCGCCGGTGGTGGGTCGCCGCGGCTGGAGCCGGTGCGGCACTGGTCGTCGGCGGGTCGTTCGCGTATCCGGTCGTCGTCGAGCCGGTGTTCAACTCGTTCCACTCGCTACCGGCGGGTGAGTTGCGCACCCGGATCCTGGCGATGGCCGCGCGCGACCACCAGCCGCTCGGCGACATCCTCGTGTCCGATGCGAGCCGGCGTACTACGGCGGAGAACGCGCACGTCTCGGGGTTCGGTGCGAGCCGGCGGCTGGTGCTCGACGACACGCTGCTGGCGAAGGACACGCCGCAGGAGATTCTCGTCGTCGCCGCGCACGAGCTCGGGCACGCGAAGCACGACGACGTACTGACCGGGACTGTCGAAGGCGCGCTCGCGGTCGCCGCCGCGATGTGCGCGCTGTTCCTGCTCGCCGGCGACCGGGTCGCGCGGGCACGCTCGGTGCCGCTGGTGCTCGCGGCGTACGCGGTCGTCGGGTTCGCGGTCAGCCCGCTGTCCAACCTCATCAGCCGGCATATCGAAGCGCGGGCCGACGCGCATGCGCTCGCGTTGACCCGCGACCCCGAGACGTTCGTCGCTGCGCAGCGCAAGCTGGCGGTCACCGGTCTCGACGACCTACGACCGTCGACGGTGCTCTACGTGTTGTTCTTCGACCACCCGTCCGCGCCGGAACGCATCGCGATGGCGCGGGACTGGGAGCGCCAGCACGCGCCGTAACGTCGGGCGCGCGGCCGCTCAGTGCTCGACGAGTACGACGCCGAGGAACACCGCGACGACCGAGAACAGCGCCGCGGCCGCACCGCCGGCGGCCAGCACGACCCGCGACTTCGCCCGCTGGTGCGCGTACGCCGCGACACCGGACAGCAGTACGGCGGCGAGCTTGAGGCCGAGGGTGACCTGGTAGCCGTTGGCGTTCGTGTGGTGGGCGGCGGCGATGTTCCAGATCCCGGTGAGGACGAGGACCGCGAACGCCGTCCATGCGATCCGGCCGAACGCGCGGGCCGCGAGCCGCGGCACGTCGGCGCCGGCTCCGCGCAGCGCCGGCACGAGTGCGCCGAGGGTGATCTGGCCGCCGACCCAGACCGTCGCCGCGAGGACGTGCAGGAACAGCCGGATCCCGTCGGCGGTGATGGGCAGCACACCGCGAGTGTCGCAGTCGGCATACCGTGGTGGTCGTCAGGGAGGGGTCATGAGCTCGTACACGCTGTTGCCGTTGCGCGGGATCTTCTTGGTGTTGTTCGTCGGCATGCTGATCGTGAAGGTGTTCGCGCTGATCGACTGCCTTACGGTGCCGGAGCGCGCGTTCGTGATGACCGGCAAGCAGACGAAGGTGATCTGGACGGTGATCCTCGCCGTGGCGGTGCTGACGACGTTCGGCGGTTTCTTCGCCGTCCTCGGCCTCGTCGCCGCGCTGGTCTACCTGCTCGACGTACGGCCCGCGGTCCGTCAGGCGTAACCGGGCGTGTGCGGCATGTGCAGGTTGGCGACCGGCACCTCGGCCGCCGACTCCTGGCCGCTGAAGACGTAGACGAGCGCGTCCTCGTCGTTGCCGGCGACGTGCTCGAGCTCGTCGCTGCGGTCGTAGACGTCGATCAGACCGGGGGCGTGGGACGCGGCGAGCAGCCGCTCCACCGACTCGTCGACGGTCGTGCTCTCGCCGTCGCGGGAGCCGCCACGCAGCAGCACGAGGGGCATGTGCCGGTCATGCCACGCCACGTAACCTCCCAAACGTGGGCACCCTGCGGCTGGAGCTGACCGACGCGACTCTGCGCGAGTGGGACGCGACCGTCCTGTCGAGCGACCCGGACGACGGGATCGTGCTCGACCGGTCCGCGTTCTTCCCCGGCGGCGGCGGGCAGCCGCCGGACGAGGGTGTGTTGCTCTGGGGTGGGGTGCAGACCCGGATCGCCGGCGCGCGCAAGACCGCCGACGACGTCTACCTGCTGCCGGTCGACGGCGATCCCCTCCCGCCCGCCGGGACCAACGTGCGGGGCGCGCTCGACGACGAACGACGTACGGCGCTCATGCGGACGCATAGTGCGCTGCACCTGCTCAACGGCGTGATCTATCGCGACTGGCGGCTGCCGGTGACGAGCGCCGACATGAAGCCGCTCGAAGGCCGGATGGACTTCGACCTGCCAGAGGTCCCCGAGGGCTTCCGCGACCGCGTTCAAGAGGCGTGCCTCGCCGAGATCGTGGCCGACCGCGCGATCGAGGTGCGCGAGGTGCCGGCGGCGGAGGCGTTCGCGATCGAGCAGGTCGCGGTGGCCGCGCGCGACCTGCTGCCGACACGCCTGGAGCAGGTGCGGCTGGTCGACATCGTCGGCCTCGACGTCGAAGCCGACGGCGGCACCCACGTCGCATCGACGTCGTTCATCCGCGGCCTCGAGATCGTCAAAATAGAGAACAAAGGCAAGGGTTTTCGGCGGTTGCGGCTCCGGCTGCCGGCATGACCGGGCTCACGATCCCGTACGCCGACGGCACCCTCGCCGACGTCGGTACGTCGCTGCTCGCCGCGCTCGGCGTGCCGGACGAGATCGACCGGTTCGGCATCGGCTCCACCGCGCGCGCGTGTGTGTTTCTCGTCGACGGTCTCGGCTGGATGCAGCTGCAGCGGCACGCCGACGTCGCGCCGTTTCTCGCCTCGTTGGTGAGCCGCCCGATCCCGGCGGGGTTCCCGGCGACGACGGTCGCGAGCCTGTCGTCGCTCGGCACCGGGTTGGCGACCGGCGAGCACGGGCTGACCGGCTACACGTCGTACGTCGACGAGGTCGACGCGGTCGTGAACTGGCTGGCCTGGCGGTCGGTCGGTGCCGGCGACGACCTGCGCGACCGGCTGGTGCCCGAGGTGGTGCAGCCGCGACCGACGGTGTGGGAGCGGGCCGCGGCGGCCGGGGTCGCGACGTCGATCTGCACGTTCGACAACTTCGCCGGCAGCGGCCTGACCCGCGCGGTGCTACGCGGCGGCCGCTGGGGCGGGACGCTGGCGGAGGGCGACGCGGTCGCGCGTGCCGTCGAGGCGTCGTCGCTCGGTTTCCGGTCGTTGGTGTACGTGTACGTGAGCGCGCTCGATCTCGTCGGGCACATGCGCGGCCCGGACACCGAGTCGTGGCGGGAGCAGCTCGCCGTCGTCGACCGGCTGGCCGAGCGGCTGGCCGCCGGGCTGCCGCCGGAGACGACGCTCGTCGTCACCGCGGACCACGGCATGGTGCTCGTGCCGGAGGACGCGAAGGTCGACGCCGACACCGTGCCGCAGCTTCGCGACGGTGTCGTCGCGCTGGCCGGCGAGCCGAGGGCGCGGTACGTGCACTGTGTCGCCGGCGCGGCGGCCGACGTGGCCGCGGCCTGGACCTCGGTGCTCGGCGACGGGTGGTGGGTCGGCAGCCGCGACGAGGCGGTCGACGCGGGGCTGTTCGGGCCGTCGGTGTCACCGGCGGCTGCGCGGCGGATCGGTGACGTGGTCGCGGTGTCACTCGGGCCGGCCGGTGTCGTCGAGCGGCGCCGGCTGCCGAGGCTGGCGGCGATGCCCGGACAGCACGGGTCGGTGACCGACGAAGAGCTGCTGGTCCCGCTGCTGGTCAGTCGCCGGGACGGATGACGAACAGCTCCGCGGTCACGCCGCAGTAGCGGTCCGTCTGCCCGAGCGGCTGCATGCCGAGCTTGCGCGCGACGGCCAGCGACGGCGCGTTCTCGGGGCGCACGATGGCGTAGATTTCGTTGAGGCCATTGGAAAATCCGTGCCGGATCCCGCCGCGGCCGATCTCGGTGGCGTAACCCTGCCGCTGGTGCGCGGGGAAGACGTGCCAGCCGACCTCCCACTCGCCGTCGCCGCCGGGCAGCGGCTTGAGTACGGCGGCGCCGACGAGCTCGCGCGCCGACTTCGCCTCGACCGCCCAGAACCCGTCGGTGATGCGCGCGACCCACGCGCGGGTATAGGCGAGGTCGGGGTGCGGCGCCGGGTTGCCGAGGTAGCGGACGAACTCGGGTTGCGAGTACGCCGCGTGCGCGGCTTCGGCGTGGTCGTCGCGCCACGGCGTGACGACGAGGCGCTCGGTCTCGAAAACGGTCCGCACGTGTTCGAGTGTCTCGCGCCCGCCGATGATGTCGCCGCCGATGATGTCTCGGTGACCTCGCGGCATCCCAACCACCGCGCTGCGTCCGAGCTGCCGGCGGTACTGCGCCGTACGCCGGTGCCGGCCGCGGCGCGCGAGTGGGTGCGCCGGCAGACGAACGCGCGCGTCGTCGCCGTACGTCGGATGCCGGGTGCGTCGTCGTCCGCCGTGCACGAGCTGCGGTTGGCCGGCGGCGGGTCGGTGGTGTTGCGGCGGTACGTGTGGCCGCAGTTTCTCACCACCGAGCCGGAGGCGCCGGCGCGCGAGGCCGACGCGTTGACGTACGCGCACGCCCGCGGACTGCCGGTACCCGCGCTCGTCGCCGCGGACCCGTACGGCGCCGAGATCGGCGACGGCGTACCGGCGCTGCTGATGACGCGACTGCCCGGCCGGCCCGATGCGCGGGCGGACCCGGAGGCGCTGGCGGCTGCGGCGGCGGACATTCACGCCGTCGACGGCGTTGGGTTCCCGCATCGCTATGTGCCGTGGTACCGCGCGACGTCGACCCGGCCGCCGCGCGGCTGCCGCGCTCCCGGCCGTTGGGCCGACGCGCTCGAGATCTGGCGGTCGGCGGAGCCGGCGTTCGCGCCGACGTTCGTGCACCGCGACTTCCACCCGGGCAACGTGCTGTGGGTGCGCGGCCGGCTGGGCGGTGTCGTCGACTGGGCGAACGCGTGCGCTGGCCCGCCCGGAATCGACGTCGCGACCTGCCGGTGGAACCTCGCCGCGTGGGTAGGTCCGGAGGCAGCAGACGCCTTCGTCAACGCCTACGAGCGGCGCACCGGCCAGCGACACGACCCGTACTGGGACGTCGCGAAAGTCATGGAAGACGACTGGGATCTCATCGACGACCCGCAGCGCGTCGACCGGGCCGAGCGCTTCCTCGCCGCGAGGACGGCCTACATCGTGTCCGGGCCGGCGAACTGATCGGCGACCGGAGTCACCGCCGCAACGGGCCACGCCTCGCGCAACCCATTGCCGGGCTGCGCGAGGCGTGGAAGGGATCCGCTGGCGAGTGCCTGCGCCGGCTAGCAGCCGCCGGTGCAGATGGCGACCCACGGGGCCGACACGGTGATCGGCGGGATGGTCACACCCTCGCTGGGGACGATCGGCGTGCCAATCGCCTGCGCCGGGACCGGCCCGATCGCCGGGGTGTTCACGTATTCCTTCGGGACACCCGGGGTCCACACGACCGCGCCCGGGAAGACGGAGACGCTGGACGAGGTGGTCGCGCAGGCGCCGTAGCCGTCGACTCCGAGGAACGCGCCGGCGCAGCTGTTGGTGACCAGCGGCGGCACCGAGGTGCCGACAGTGTCGGCGTGCGCGGTGCCGGCGCCGAGCATCGGCACGGCGAACGCGGTCGCGGTGACGGCGAGTGTGGTGAGGGTCTTGCGCATGAAGCAATGTCCTTTCTGGGGTCGCTGGTGGCGACGTGCTGGAGGTGCGGCCGGTTGGGTCCGCGCCTCGTAGTCGCCGCCGGACGACCGGATACGCAAAATCCGCGGAAAGAATTTTCTTGGGCCGCCGGCTAGAACGGATAGGGCAGGCAGACCTCGGGCAGCGGGACCCCGCCCGGCAGGATCATGTGTAGGCAGATCACCGGGTAGATCGGCTCCGAGGCCGACGCAGGCGCCGCCCCGGCGACCGTGACGGCGGCCAGCAGCAGCGCTCCGAGCGCAGCGCCCGTCGTTCGCATGTCTCCTCCTTCTCGCGCTCGGGATCGAGCGCAGCCCGTGGGAGTCGCTCGAACGATGCCCGCGTACGCGATACCCGCGGCAGGAACCGAGCGCGACATCGTCGAATCGGACGGCAAGGGGGAATGGTTGATGACCTGCGCGCTCGAAGAAGGCACGCTGCTCGACCACTGGGCGGCATTGGTCCGGGTGACTCAGGGTCTCGTCGACTCGCGTGAAGACGCGGAGGACTGCGCCTCGGCCGCCCTGGTTCAGCTTCTGGAGCAGGCGGCCGACGAGATCGCCAACACCGAGGCCTTCCTCGTCACCGTCGCGAAGCGGCGGGCGGTCGACCGGGCCCGCGCGCAGGCCCGGTCGCGGCGGCGCGACGTTCGGCTCGCCGGCATGCAACCGCTGAGCGCGGCCGACCTCGCCGAGGACATCGCAGCGCGGGCCGAGGCCCGCTGGGTCGACGCCGTCGCGCGGGAGCATCTGTCACCGAAGGCTTACCGGTTGGTGCGGCTGCTGGCCGACGGCCACGACATCCGCGAGGCCGCGCGGATCATGGGCATGACCGAGCGAGCCGCGGAGAGCCTCCTGCTGCGAGCGCGCCGGACGGTGCGGCGCGCGTGGGCGAAGACGCTCGGCGTCGTCGGCGCGTGCGTCGCGGCCATCCGGCAGCACACCGACGCTGCCGCCCCGGTCGCGACGCTGGCCGCCTCCGTTCTGCTCGTGACGGGCGGTCCTGCCGCCGGCACTGCTGCGGCTCCCGTGCACATCGGCGCGGGGCCTGTCAGCGCGAGCCCTATCGCCGCCGTCGTCCGGGTGGCGAGCCACCCGAAGCCTCGTGAGCTACCCGCGGCCGGCCACGTCCGCCGTCCGGCCCGCGTCCCCGCGGCGGTCGTGCACCGGCCGTCGACGCCCGCGCCGGCCGTGCACATGCCGATGGGCGGCCGCGTCTGGGTGACGCACGAGAACCGTCCGGGCGGCGACGGCTCGCCCGGCGACACCGTTCTGCGCTGCTTGGCCGATTTCCGCGTCACGCCTGAGCACGTCGGCTGCTGACTACGCGCTGCTGGAGCCTTAGAACCGGAAGGTGCGCGACCACGCGTCGAGGGCATCGCTGTCGCCGACGACTTCCAGCGACGTCCACGGCACCCGGTTGTACGCGGCCAGCAGCAGCGCGCTCGTCGTACCTCGGGTCGTCACGTCGGGCACCGCGTCGGCATCGATCCGGCTCACGCCGCCTTCGTCGGTCCGCACCCGCCACGCGCCGTCCTCGACCGACGCGAAGACGTACGTCGCGGCCTGCGGCGACAACGCGTCGCGCGCGATGATGCGCGGCAGCAGGACGTCGACCAACTCGTCCAAGCCGTCGCCGGCGAGGTCGGCGTCGACCGGTTGCGCGACCCCGTGCGCGCGCTGCGCGTCGAACCGGTGCACCGCCGACTCGTGCGCCATCCGCCGCGCCCAGAACGACGTGACGTGCGGCGCCGAGCCGGACCAGTTCCACACCGGCGTATCCGCGTCACATCCGCCCAACGCGGCGACCAGGTCGTCGAGCGACTCCGCGACCCAGTCGACCGGATCGCCCGACGCCTCTGGCCAGTAGTCGGTCTCCGCGGTCAGCCGTTCGGAGACGATGTGCGCGACCCGGCCGTAGACGCGCCCGACGTGACGGCACAGGTCCGCGACGGTCCAGTCTCCGCAGGTCGGCACCGGCGCGTCGACGCCTTGCCGGCTCGCGGACACGATCGCCTCGCCTTCGCTGCGGACGAACGCGACCAGCTCGGCGTACGGCGGGGTCGTCATTCGTCGGCTCCGGCGGAGAGGTCCAGGTCGTCGGGTGGCGACGGCGGCAGCACCCAGACGATGTACGGCTTGCCGAAGACACCGTGGTAGTGGTTGGCCCGCTCGACCATCCGCGCGTACGCCGTCTCGAACGCGGCGAGGTCGCGCTCGCGCAGCGCCGTCCGCACCGGCCCGCAGTCTTCGTCGAGGTACGCCGTCATGTCCGCGTCGTACTTGGGTCTGCTGGTCGCGCACAGCCGCAGCTGCTTCACCATCGACCGGAAGAAGTAGTCGGCCAGCCGCCAGTTGCCGGCCTTCGCGGCGTAGTAGAGCCGGTGCGCGCGCGGGCCGACCTCGGCCATCAGCCGGTCCATGCCCGGCTGCATGAGCGCGAGCTCGTCGAGAGTGAGCTCGCGCTTGCCGTTGCTGACGACGTGAGTGTGGTCGGCGGTCACGCGTCGCCGTCGCTCACGGGAACCCGGTGCACCTTGTACGACGCGGCCTGCGCGCGCGGCTTGACGACCATCAGGTCGACGTTGACGTGCGCCGGTCGCGTCACAGCCCACGCGATGCAGTCGGCGATGTCGTCGGCCACGAGCGGCCCCGGCACCCCGGCGTACACCGCGTCCGCACGCGCCTTGTCGCCGCCGAAGCGCACCAGCGAGAACTCCTCGGTCGCGACGAGACCCGGCGCGATCTCGACGACGCGCACGGGCTCGCCGCACAGCTCGAGCCGCAGCGTCTCGGACAGCGCGCGCTCGGCGTGCTTCGCCGCGGTGTAGCCGGCGCCGCCTTCGTAGACGCCGTGCCCGGCCGTCGACGTGACGGTGACGACGACACCGTCGCCGCTCGCGACGAGCTTCGGCAGCAGCGCCCGCGTCACCCGCAACGTGCCGAGCACGTTGACGGCGTACATGCGCTGCCAGTCGTCGTCCGACGCGTTGGCGATCGGCGCGAGCCCGAACGCGCCGCCGGCGTTGTTGACGAGGACCGCGCACGCGTCGACCGCGTCGGCGAGCTCGTCGACGGAGGCCTGGCTGGTCACGTCGAGGACGTGCGCGCGACAGCCCGTCTCCGCGGCGAGCCGCTCCAGGCGGTCGGCCCGGCGCGCCGCGGCGACGACGTCGTAGCCCTCGTCGACGAGGCGTCGTGCCGTCGCGGCGCCGATCCCACTGCTCGCGCCGGTGACGACGGCAACTCCCCGGCCCATGCACCCGAGCCTAATCGGGACCGAGGAGCCGCCTCGGCCCGGGAATCAGGCAGGATGGGTCTCGGTTGGGCTTGGGAGACGCGACGGTACGGCCGCTGGATCCGCTGGCGGTGACGGACCCGCGCAGGGAGGTGGCGGGTGAGGCTCCCGCGTCGTGTCGCCACTCTGTCCGTGCACACCTCCCCGCTCGACCAGCCCGGCGCGGGCGACGCCGGCGGCATGAACGTCTACATCTGCGAGGTCGCGAAGCGGCTGGCCGCGCGCGGCGTCGAGGTCGAGATCTTCACCCGCGCTACGTCGAGCGACCTGCCGGCGCGGGTTGCTCTCAGCGACGGCGTCACGGTCCGGCACATCACCGCGGGACCGTACGAAGGCCTCGACAAGAACGAGCTGCCGGCGCAACTGTGCGCCTTCACTTCGGGCGTGCTGCGGGTCGAGGCCATGAACGAGCCCGGCTACTTCGACCTGGTGCACTCGCACTACTGGCTGTCCGGCCAGGTCGGCTGGCTGGCGAAGGAGCGCTGGGGCGTTCCGCTGGTGCACTCGATGCACACGATGGCGCGGGTGAAGAACACCGCGCTCGCCGACGGTGACACCCCCGAGCCCAACGCGCGCGCCATCGGCGAGGCGCAGGTCGTCGCCGAGGCCGACCGGCTGATCGCGTCGACCGCCGACGAGGCCGACGCGCTGACCCGGCTGTACGACGCCGACCCGGCGAAGCTGGTCACGATCGCGCCCGGCGTCGACCTGCGCGTGTTCGCGCCCGGCAACCGCGCCGCCGCGCGGGCCCGGCTCGGGCTCGAGCCCGACGCGGTCGTGCTGTTGTTCGTCGGCCGGCTGCAACCGCTCAAGGCTCCGGACGTCTTGCTGCGCGCGGCGGCTTCGCTGGTCGCGCGCGACCCGGAGCTGCGCGACCGGCTGCGCGTCGTCATCGTCGGCGGCCCGAGCGGGTCCGGCCTCGCCGAGCCCGAGCAGCAGCAGAAACTCGCCGGTGCATTGGGCATCGCCGACCTCACCAGGTTCGAGCGGCCGGTGCGCCAGGAGTGCCTCGCCGACTACTACCGCGCCGCCGACCTCACCGTCGTCCCGTCGTACACCGAGTCGTTCGGTCTCGTCGCGGTCGAGTCGCAGGCCTGCGGTACGCCGGTCGTCGCCGCGAGTGTCGGCGGCCTGCGTACGGCGGTCGCCGACGGCCGGTCCGGCGTGCTCGTCGCCGGCCACGACCCGGGCGACTACGCCGCCGCGGTCGCGGCCCTGCTCGCCGACCGCGGCCGGCTGGACGCGTACTCGCGGGGTGCCGTCGCGCACGCGTCCGGGTTCGGCTGGGAGGTCACGGCCGACCGGGTGCTCGACGCGTACGCCGACGCCATGGCCGCGTCGTCGCTCGCGCCGACACCGGCATGCCCAACGCCGGCATGACCCCGGCAGCCGTCGTACGCGACGTGCTCGTCGAGCACGAGCTCGAGTACGAAGAGGCGCAACCGGGCGCGTTCCTGGTGAAGCTGCCCGGGACGCACAAGCTCGCCACGATGACGTGGCTCGTCGTCGGCGACCACTCGCTGCACGTCGAGGCGTTCTTCGTCCGCAAGCCGGACGAGAACGCCGCCGAGTTCTACAAGTGGCTGCTCGAGCGCAACGCCAGAATGTTCGCGGTGTCGTTCGCCGTCGACAACGTCGGCGACGTCTACCTCGCCGGCCGGCTGCCGCTGTCCGCGGTCGACGCCGACACGATCGACCGCGTCCTCGGTTCGGTGCTGACGTACGCCGACGAGTGGTTCGACCAGGCGCTCAAGCTCGGCTTCCGCACCAGCATCGAGCGGGAGTGGGACTGGCGGGTCAAGCGCGGCGAGTCGCTCGCGAACCTGCGTGCCTTCGCGTCCTTCGCCGACCCCGCCCGTAGGTTGTCGGGGTGACCGGCACCCTCGTGCTGCTCCGCCACGGCGAGAGCGAGTGGAACGCGAAGAACCTCTTCACCGGCTGGGTCGACGTCGACCTGTCCGCGAAGGGTACGGACGAAGCCGCGGCCGGTGGCCGGCTGCTCGCCGCCGAGAAGCTACTGCCCGACGTACTGCACACGTCGGTTCTGCGCCGCGCGATCCGCACCGCGACCATCGCGCTCGACGCGTGCGACCGGCACTGGGTTCCCGTACGCAGGTCGTGGCGGCTGAACGAACGTCACTACGGCGCGTTGCAGGGCAAGGACAAGAAGCAGACCCTCGAAGAGTTCGGCGACGAGCAGTTCATGGTCTGGCGCCGCTCCTACGACACGCCGCCGCCACCGCTGGCCGACGACGACGAGTGGTCGCAGGTCGGCGACCCGCGCTACGCCGCGCTCGCGCCGGAGGTCGTGCCGCGCACCGAGTGCCTCAAGGACGTCGTCGCGCGGCTGCTGCCGTACTGGTACGACGCGATCGTGCCGGACCTGCGCGCCGGCCGTACGGTGTTAGTCGCGGCGCACGGAAACTCGTTGCGGGCCATGGTGAAACACCTCGACGGCATCGACGACGCGACCATCGTCGGGCTCAACATCCCGACCGGCATACCGCTGGTGTACGAGCTCGACGACTCGCTCCGGCCGCGCGAGCGCGGCGGTCGCTACCTCGACCCCGAGGCCGCCGCCGCGGCAATCGAAGCGGTCAAGAACCAGGGGCGCTAGCCCTCAGGCAGCCGGCCCGCTGAGCACCGGCACCTGAAGTACGACGTCGCCCGCGTTCTGGAACGCGACGGTCACCTTCACCGTCGTGCCGGGGACGAGCGGCGCGGCCAGCCCGCTGATCGAGAGGTCGTTGGCCGGACCGGTCGAGCCGGCCGCGGCGCCGCCGCCGAAGATGAGCGACTGACCCGGATTGACGGTGCCGGACGCGTCCGGGTTGGTCGGTGTCACCGAGCCGCCGTCGCCGACCTGCACGCCGGTGATGTTGTCGGGGGAGGTGCCGTCGTTGACGATGACCATCGTCAACGACCCCTGCGTCGTACCGGTGTCTCCCGGCGACGGCGATGACGCCGGCGTCGCGCCGGACGTGCCTGCTGACGCGATAACCGCGACGTCGCGAATCTTCAGCCCGCCCACGACCGCACCGCCGACGTACGGCGTCGACCGCTCGCTGCTCGTCTCGTCGTGCAGCCCGGCCGCGCACCCGCTCAGCGACCCGGCGGCGACCGCGGCGACCACGAGCGTTCGGATCGGTCCCACTGCGTGCCTCACCCCTTGACGAGGACCTTCAAATCGGCGGCGATGTCGGCCGGTACGACGCCCGACGGATAGAGCGTCGCGAGCCGGTCGTCACGACCGTAGACGATCACGGCCGCGAAGTGGCTCACAGAGTACTGACCGGGTTTCTGCCCCTTGGCCCTGGGTTCGCGGGTCGAGATCGGCATGCCCATCGTCGTCTCGGCGCCCGCGACCTCGCCCGGACTGCCGGTCAAGCCGACGAACGGCGCCGGCGGGTGGAACCGGTCGAGCCACGCGCGCACCACCTTCGCGTTGTCGCGCCACGGGTCGGTCGTCGCGAACACGACGGTCACCTGCGCCGCGACGGCCGACGGCACGGACCGCAGCGCCGCCGCGACGTCGGCCATCGACGTCGGGCACTCGTCGGGGCAGTTGGTGTAGCCGAAGTAGAGCAGCGTCACCTTGCCGCGGGTGCGCTTGCCGAAGTCGTAGCTCTGCCCGGCGGTGTCGGTAAGAGTGAAGTCCGGCCGCGGTTGCGACGTCTCCGGCTTGGCCCCGTGCAGCGCCACGTTGTCGACCGGCTGCGGCGTCTTGTGCGGCGAGCCGGAGCACGCCGTGGCCATCGCGGCGGCGAGCGCGACAGCCGCGGCGAGACCCCGGTACACGCCCCTATCTTCGCAACCGCGCCGGCGCGGGTTCACCCGACGAGCCGGTCTCCGCCGGACCCGACGAACGCCGCGACCAGTACGGCGACAGCGAGCAACAGCGCCCGGAACGCGAGCCGCCGCGAGCCGGACCGGGTCGCGACCCGGCCGACGACGGCCAGTGCGACGACGTCGACGGCGGCGGCCGCGAGCGCGGGCGCGGCGGCGTCCGTCACCGCCACGAGGCACCCCGCCGCCGCGGCGACGAGGACCGCCGACGCCATGAGCGACCGCGCCGGCCCGACCCGCTGCGGCAGCCCGCGTACGCCGGTGCGCTCGTCGTCGGCGGTGTCGCCGACCGTGTTCGCGAAGTGTGCCGCCAGGCCCATCAGCGCGGCCGCGACGACGATCAGCAGTCGCGGCCGCGGCCCGCCCGGCAGCGTCCCGGCGATCACGACCGGAAGCAGGCCGAACGAGACGGCGTACGGGACGAAGCTCGCGACCGTCGGCTTCAGCAGTGCGTCGTACATCCATGCGCTGCCGACGGCGGCGAGGTGCGCCGCGCCGGCCCGGGCGCCGAGCGCTAGTGACAGCGGTACGTCGGCGAGCAGCGCGACCCCGGCGGCGACGCCGACGGCACCGTCCGGCAGCGCGCGCCGGGCGAGCGGCTTGTCCGGCCGGCCGACCGCGCGGTCGCGGCCGGCGTCGACGTAGTCGTTGGCCCAGCCGATCGAGAGCTGGCCGACGAAGACGGCGGCCGCGAGCAGGGCCGCGCGGCCGGCACCGAGCCCGGCGGCTGCGCCGGTCGCTGCGGCGAAGGCGGTGACCGCCGCGCTGGGCAACGGGTGGGCGGCGAGCAGCAGCGTGCCCGCTCGCACCCCCGCCGCGGTGGGCTTCAGCCGGCGTCGCTTACGTACGGCGGCAACAGCAGCAGGCTCTGCACCGGCAGCGACCGCGCCAGGTCGACCGTCGTGTCCCGCCGGACGAACGACACGACCCCGTCCGGGTCGACCACGAGGACCGTCACGCCGTGCGCGCCGTACGCCGCTGCGAGCGCGCCGGTGCCGTCGTACCAGGGTGTGACGCCGCGCACCTGTCCGGGCAGCGCCGAGACCTCCGCGTCGCGACTGCCCGGCGCGACGACGTCGAGGCGCACGCCGACGATGCGGGCCTGTTTCGCGAGCGCGGCGACGACGTCCCCGCACCGGCACGGGATCGGGACGAGCGCGACCAACGCCGGCCGCAGCGACAGCGCCGAACGCGCGCTGCCGGTCGTGCCCTGCGGCGCCGACGCGAGCGGCGTGTCCGGCAGCAGCCCGTACCGCGTACCGGGTGCGTACGACGGCGACGCGAGCGGCGTCGCGGCCAGACGCGCAGGCTTGCCGGGGGCGCTCTCGAACGCCAGCAGCACGAACATCAGCAGCGCCAGCGACAGCGCGCCGGCGGCCATGCCGATCGGGAAGCTCCACCGCTGCCAGGCCCGCGAACCGGTCAGCCAGCCCCACCGCCGGGCCCGCCGGGCGGCGCGCAGCTCGCGGTGGTAGGCGTCGACGTCGGGCGCCAGCTCGCGCGCGTCGTCGGGCACGACGAGGTGGTCAGCCCACGCGGCGTCGTCCGGCACGGGTTCAGTATGCGCGCAGCCGCGGCGACCTGGACAGGCACGTTCGCTACCGGTTGTCAAGACCCATCGGGGCTCGAATTAGGCCCTTGACCTGCGGTTTTGTCACGGAACCGGTCGCCGCGCGGGAAGATCGCGTGCTAACCTTGGGCAAGCGGAAGGGGAGCACACGTATGACGTTCGAGGTCGGCGAGACTGTCGTCTACCCCCATCATGGGGCTGCACTGATCGAAGCCATCGAGACCCGCACGATCAAGGGCGAGGAGCGGATGTACCTCGTTCTCAAGGTCGCGCAGGGTGACCTCACCGTGCGGGTGCCCGCCGACAACGCGGAGTACGTCGGCGTTCGCGACGTCGTCGGACAGGACGGCTTGGAGCGGGTGTTCGAGATCCTCAAGGCCCCGCACACCGAAGAGCCGACCAACTGGTCGCGGCGCTACAAGGCCAACGTCGAGAAGATCGCCTCGGGCGACGTCAACAAGGTCGCCGAGGTCGTCCGCGACCTGTGGCGGCGCGACCGCGAGCGCGGCCTGTCCGCGGGCGAGAAGCGGATGCTCGCGAAGGCTCGCCAGATCCTGGTGAGCGAGCTCGCCCTGGCCGAAGGCACCAACGAAGACAAGGCTGAGCTCCTCCTCGACGAAGTCTTGTCGGCCTGACGGCATCGCCAGCGGCGACGCTGGCGGCTACATCTCTCGTTGACTGTGACGTTCGAAGCGTTACTTCGGGTTGATTCCGCCTAGAACGTCACAGTCGACAAAGGGGCCGCGGGCGCGGCTCGACCTGATTGGATGCCATCCGTGACGAGTCGCGGGCGGGCACCGAGCGGTCTCATCGAGATCCTGCGGCTGTTCACCGTCGTCTTCTTCGCCGGCCTCGGCTACGAGACGTCGCGCTTCTTCACCGACAACGGCCACGCCAACGTGCTCGGCCCGTTCAACGCGGTCGCGATCTGCATCGTCATCGGCTCGGCGATCGGGTTCGTCGTCGGCGGCGTCTTCGGCCGCACCATCGCCGCCACCGCCGACCGCACCGAGGTGGCGCTGCGGGAGGTCTCCGCCGACACGCTGCTCGCCGGCGCGCTCGGCCTCGTCTGCGGCGTCCTCACCGGCGGCGGCATCGCGTGGCCGCTGTTCTTCGTCCCGAACCCGCTCATCGCGATCCCGTTGTTCGGCGCCGTCGTCGCGGTCCTCGGCTACCTCGGGTTCCGCGTCGGCGCGGCCAAGCGCGACGGCGTGCTCGCCATCTTTGGCAGCCGCACGGGCGTCGCGCCGCGGGCCGAAGCCGTCGCTGCGATCCCGCGCGTCATCGACACCTCGGTCGCCATCGACGGCCGCATCGTCGACGTCGTACGGTCCGGCTTCCTGCACGGCCGCACCGTCGTCATCCAGCCCGTCCTGAACGAGCTGCAAGGCCTCGCCGACGCGGCCGACCCGCTACGCCGGGCCCGCGGCCGCCGCGGCCTCGAAGTGTTGCAAGCGTTGCAACGCGAGCCGGTCATCGACATCGACGTCCTCGACGACGACCACCCCGAGATCCCGGAGGTCGACGCGAAGCTGGTGCGGGTCTGCCTCGACCGCGGCTACGCGTTGCTCACCCTCGACACCAACCTCGCGAAGTCGGCCGCGATCGCGGGTGTACGCGTGCTCAACCTGCACGCGCTGTCGCTCGCGTTGCGCCCGCCGGTCGTCACCGGCGAGGACATCAGCGTGCAGGTCATCAAACCGGGACGCGAGTCCGGTCAGGGCGTCGGCTACCTCGACGACGGCACGATGGTCGTCGTCGAGCAGGGCCGCCGGCTCGTCGGCAAGGAAGCCGCGGTCCGCATCACCAGCGTCGTCACGACCGCGAACGGCAGGCTCGTCTTCGCGCACCCGGTCGACTGAACATGCGCATCGCCGGCATCGTGCCCGCGGCCGGCCGCGGCGAGCGGCTCGGCCGGCCAACACCCAAGGCCCTCGTCCAGGTCGGTGCGCTCCCGCTCGTCGTGCACGCCGTCGCCGCGCTGCTGCGGGCCGGCGCCGACCCCGTCGTCGTCGCGGCGCCGACCGACGCCATCGAGGAGGTACGGCGGCAGGTCCCGCGGGCCCTCGTCGTACCCGGCGGCGCGCACCGGTGGGAGTCGGTCCGGCTGGCACTCGACGCGATCCCCGCGGACGTCGACGCGGTCCTCGTGCACGACGCGGCCCGGCCGTTCGTCCCCGACGACGTCGTCGAGCGCGTGGTCGCCGCACTCGACGCCGGTGCGGCTGCGGTGGTCCCGGTGGCGCCGCTCGCCGACACGGTCAAGCGGGTCGACCGCGACGGCGTCGTGGTGGAGACGGTCGACCGGTCGACGTTGCGCGCGGTGCAGACGCCGCAAGGGTTTCGCCGCGACGTGCTCGCGGCCGCGCACGCCGACGCGGAGACACTCGACGTCACCGACGACGCCGCGCTGGTCGAGGCGATGGGGGTCGCCGTACAGACGGTTTGGGGCGACCCGCGCGCGTTCAAGGTGACGACGCCGTGGGACCTCGCGGTCGCCGAAGCGATGTGGGAGACGGGGAAGGCATGAGCGAGTTCGAGCGCGACGTCGTACCGCTGCGCCAGGAGATACCGATGCTGCCGCGCGTCGGTGTCGGCGTCGACGTCCATCCGTTCGCGACCGATGGGCGGACTTTGATGCTCGGCTGCCTGGAGTGGGACGGCGAGACCGGCCTGGCCGGCCACTCCGACGGCGACGTCGCCGCGCACGCGGTGTGCGACGCGTTGCTGTCGGCCGCCGGCCTCGGCGACCTCGGCAGCGTGTTCGGCACCAGCGACCCGCGCTGGTCGGGCGCGGAAGGCGCCGAGCTGCTGACCGAAACGGTGCGCCTGCTTGGCGGCGACGGGTGGATGGTCGGCAACGTCGCGGTGCAGATCGTCGGCGAGCGGCCGCGCATCGCGACCCGCCGCGGCGAGGCGGAGGCCGCGATGTCCGCCGCGGTCGGCGCGCACGTCTCGGTATCCGCGACGACGACCGACGGTCTCGGCCTGACCGGCCGCGGCGAAGGCCTGGCCGCGATTGCGACCGCGTTGGTCATCCGGCGCTGACCTCGCCGACAATGGAGTCATGACCGCGTTTCTCGTTGGTGGCGTCCGGACTCCGATCGGCAAGTACGGCGGCGCGCTCGCGTCGGTGCGGCCCGACGACCTGGCCGCGCTCGTCGTCGCCGACGCGGTCCGTCGCGCCGGTGTCGCGCCGGACGCGGTCGACGAGGTGATCCTCGGCGCGGCCAACCAGGCCGGCGAGGACAACCGCAACGTCGCGCGCATGGCCGCGCTGCTCGCCGGCCTGCCCGACGACGTCCCGGGCTTCACCGTCAACCGGCTCTGCGCGTCGGGGCTGCAGGCCATCGCGTCCGCCGCCGCTGCGATCAACAGCGGCTTCGCCGACGTCGTCGTCGCCGGCGGGGTCGAGTCGATGACCCGCGCGCCCTGGGTGATGGCGAAGCCGGGTACGCCGTGGGCACGGCCCGGCGAGGTGAGCGACACGAGCCTCGGCTGGCGGTTCGCGAACCCGAAGTTCGACAAGCAGACGACGCTGCCGATGGGCGAGACGGCCGAGGAGGTCGCGGCCCTCGACGGGATCAGCCGCGAGGAGTCCGACGCGTTCGCGCTGCGGTCGCACGAGCGCGCCGTCGCTGCCGCGAAGGACGGCCGGTTCGACGCCGAGATCCTCCCGGTCGAAACCGCGTCGGGCACCGTCTCCGCCGACGAGGGCCCGCGCGCCGACACGACGCTCGACCGGCTCGCGAAGCTGCGCACAGTCTTCCGCAACGACGGCATCGTGACGGCCGGCTCGTCGTCGCCGCTGTCCGACGGCGCGGCCGCGATCGTCGTCGCGAGCGAAGACGCCGTACGGCGACACGGCCTCACGCCCCGCGCGCGCATCGTGACCGCCGCATCCGCCGGCGTGCCGCCGCACATCATGGGCATCGGCCCGGTGCCGGCGACGCAGAAAGCGTTGCACCGTACGGGTTGGACGGTCGACGACCTCGACGCGGTCGAGCTCAACGAGGCGTTCGCGGCGCAGTCGATCGCGTGCGTCCGCCGGCTCGGCTTGAGCGAGGACATCGTCAACGCCGACGGCGGCGCGATCGCGCTCGGGCACCCGCTCGGCGCCTCCGGTGCGCGGCTCACCGTCACGCTGCTCGGCCGGATGGAGCGCGAGAACGCGCGCCGCGGCCTCGCGACGCTGTGCGTCGGCGTCGGCCAAGGCCTCGCCATGTTGATCGAGCGCGACTGATGGCGTTGCGACTGCACGACACTCTCTCCGGGCAGGTGCGCGACTTCGTCCCGCTGCGCGCGGACGAGCGGGTCGTCACGATGTACGTCTGCGGGCCGACAGTGCAGGCCGCGCCGCACGTCGGCCACGTCCGCAGCGCGATCGCGTTCGACATCCTGCGCCGCTGGCTGCTGGCGTCCGGCTACGACGTGCAGTTCCTGCGCAACGTCACCGACATCGACGACAAGATCCTGCACGACGCGGGGCACGCCGGCGCGCCGTGGTGGGCGCACGCGACGCACCACCACCGGCTGTTCGTCGAGGCGTACGACGCACTCAACGTGCTGCCGCCGACCGGCGAGCCGCGCGCCACCGGGCACGTCACCGAAATGGTCGAGCTCATGCAGCGGCTCATCGACCGCGGGCACGCCTACGCCGTTGGAGGCGACGTCTACTTCGACGTACGTTCCTTCGACCGGTACGGCGCGCTGTCGCGGCAGCAGCCGGACCAGATGCGGTCCGCCGAGGACGCCGGGCTGAAGCGCGACCCGCTCGACTTCGCGTTGTGGAAGGCGGCAAAGCCGGGCGAGCCGACGTGGCCGACGCCGTGGGGGCCGGGCCGTCCCGGCTGGCACCTCGAGTGCTCAGCGATGGCGACCCGCTACCTCGGCGCGGAGTTCGACATCCACGGCGGCGGCCAGGATCTCGTGTTCCCGCACCACGAGAACGAGGTCGCGCAGTCGGTCGCGGCCGGCGACGGCTTCGCCCGGTTCTGGCTGCACCACGGGCTGGTCAACACCGGCGGCGAGAAGATGAGCAAGTCGCTCGGCAACTCCCTCGTCGTCGCGGACGTGCTGTCGCGAAACCGGCCGCAGGCGGTGCGCTACCTGCTCGGCGCGGCGCACTACCGCAGCGACATCCAGTGGTCCGACGACGTGCTCGCGGACGCGGACGCGGCGTACGCGCGGATCGAGGGGTTCCTGCAGCGGGCCGACGAGATCGTGTCGCCGGACCCCGCCGGCGTGGGCGTACCGGTGCCCGCGGCGTTCGCGGCGGCGCTCGACGACGACCTCGCGGTGCCGCGCGCGCTCGCCGTACTACACGAGAGCGTGCGGGCCGGCAACGCCGCGCTCGCCGACGGCGACAAGAGCGCGCTCGAGACGGCCGCCGGCGAGGTGCGCGCGATGACCCGAGTCCTCGGCCTGTCGCCGGACGACTTCGGCGGGGATGGCGGTGCCGACAGTGCCTTGCGGCCGGTCGTCGACGCGCTCGTCCCGGCGATGCTGACCGCGCGCGACGAGGCCCGCGCGCGCAAGGACTACGCCGAGGCCGACCGGCTGCGCGACGCGCTGGCCGCGGCCGGCGTCGTCGTCGAAGACACGCCCGCCGGCCCGCGTTGGCGGGTCGGCTGATGGCGGGCAAGAAGGGGCCGAGCAAGGGGACCGGCGGGCACGGCCGGCGCAAGCTCGCCGGCCGCGGGCCCACGCCGAAGGCCGAGGAACGTCCGGGGCACCCGGCGGCGCGGCGGGCCAAGGCGGCGGCGAAGCGTACGGCGGCGGCGCAGCCGGCGACCGCGCGGCCGGCCGGCCCGCGCCGCAGCCCGCGCGGGCCGCAGCCGGACGAGGTGGTGGCCGGCCGCAACCCGGTGGTCGAGGCGCTGCGGGCCGGCATCCCCGCGGTCGCGCTGTACCTCGCCGCCGCCCTCGACCGCGACCAGCGGGTCGACGAGATCCGCAAGCTCGCCGGCGACGCCGAGATCCCGGTGCTCGAGGCGAGCCGGGGCGAGCTCGACCGGCTAGCCGGCGGCGCCGTCCACCAAGGTGTCGCGCTGGCCGCGCGGCCGTTCGACTACCTGCACCCGGACGACCTGCTCCGCCGGGCTCAGGAGGCGTCGTCCGCGCCGCTCGTGGTCGCGCTCGACGGGGTCACCGACCCGCACAACCTCGGCGCGATCGCGCGCTCGGCGGCCGCGTTCGGTGCCGACGGGCTGGTCGTGCCCGAGCGCCGGTCGGTCGGCGTGACGGCGGCGGCCTGGAAGGCGAGCGCCGGCACGCTGGCCCGGCTGCCGGTGGCCAAGGCGGGCAACCTGGTCCGCACGCTCGCGTCGTACGCCGAGGCGGGCCTGATGGTCGCGGGACTCGACGGCCGCGGCGAGATCGACCTCGACGGGTTGGAGCTCGCCACCGGGCCGCTGGTGCTGGTCGTCGGCGCTGAGGGTCGCGGGCTGTCCCGGCTGGTCGGCGAGCGGTGCGACCTGACGGTGCGGATCCCGCTGGCCGGGTCGGTCGAGTCGCTCAACGCGTCGGTCGCGGCGGGGGTCGCCCTGGCCGAGATCGCCCGCCGCCGGCGCGCCCTAGCGTGACCCGGTTTTCGTGACCCAGCCCGAGGTCGACGTGCGTTCTGGGCGGGTTTGTCCGGTTATTTTGCTGATACGAGCTGCGCATTCCCCCGTCACTACAAGGTTCCGCGCTCGTTGTTGTGACGAAGCCCGATGTTCACCCGGCGGGCCATCCGTTACATTTCGGAGCAAGTCGTGCGCAGCGATGACATCCCAGCTCCACACGGAAGCCCCAAAGGAGGGCGCAGACCGGTGCGATCTGCTCGCTTGCGAGCTGCCGCCCAGCTGGCAGCTCCGGCCCCTCGGGTCGCCGACGCCGATGACGCCCTCGTCGCGGCCGCCCGTGACGGTGACGACCGCGCGCTGAGCGAGCTGCTGACGAAGTACCGCGGCTTCGCCCGGTCGAAGGCGCGCTCCTACTTCCTCGTCGGCGCCGACCGCGAAGACATCGTCCAGGAAGGCATGATCGGCCTCTACAAGGCCGTCCGTGACTACAACCCGGACCTCCAGACCTCGTTCCGCGCGTTCGCCGAGCTGTGCATCACCCGCCAGATCATCACCGCGATCAAGACGGCGACCCGGCAGAAGCACGGCCCGCTCAACAACTACGTCTCCTTCTCCCGGCCGGTGCTGTCCGACGACGAGGGCGAGCGCTGCCTCGGCGACCTCATCCCGACCCGGGCGATCTCCGACCCGGCCGACCTCGTCATCTCGGCCGAGCGCATCCGGGCGCTGCAGACCCACTTCGACGAGGTGCTGTCCGACCTCGAGGCCGAGGTGCTCCGGCTCTACGTCGACGGCAAGAGCTACCAAGAGATCGCCGAGATGCTCCAGCGGCACGTGAAGTCGATCGACAACGCGCTCCAGCGGATCAAGCGCAAGCTCGACTCGCACCTGCAGGCGCGCTCCATCGCCGACGCCAGCTAGACCGTCCGAGCGGCAATACGATCGGGGCCACGCCCCGTTAGCTCAGTGGTAGAGCACTCGCCTTGTAAGCGAGCGGTCGTCCGTTCAATCCGGACACGGGGCTCTTTACGCCGTCCGGATGAACCCTTCGTTCGTACGCAGGACACGCCCCTCAGCGCGTGCCATCATTTGTGATCATGGTCAGGCTCGCCGGGTGGCGCCGCGCATTGCGGCCGGTATCCGTCCTGGCGCTGCTCGTCATGCTGGCCATCACCGCCGGCGCCACCTGGCTGGTGCACGTCGCCGTACGCGACCAGGAGCAGCGGCTGCTCAAGGAGCGGGCCAGCGAGATCGGGCTGCTGCTCGACCAGGCGATCGCGGCCATCCCCGCCGGCCTCGACGAGCAGGGCGCGGCCCTGCGCTACTCCGGCCGCTCCACCACCGCCTACGTGCAGGTCGCGCAGCGCGCCGCCGCGGCCAACCAGGGCAAGGTGACGTTCGCCTGGCTGCGGCCGACGCCGGACCACCATGGCTACCGCGTCCTCGCCGCGGTCGGAGACGGGCTGCACGAAGGCCAGCTCGTCACCGACATGCGCAGCGCGACGTTCGACCGCGCCCTCACGACCGACCAGATCGTGCCGACGCCGATCATCGGCAGCGACCGCCGGCTCGGGTTCGCCCTCGGCTCGCCGGCCGCACCGGCCGGCACCGTCCTCTACCGCGAGTCCGCCCTCGGCCCCGCGGTGACCCCGCCCCGGCAGGCCTCGACCGCGCCGTTCGCCGAGCTCGAGGTCGCCATCTACGGCGCCCCGACCGCGGACAAGTCCCAGGTCCTCACCGCGACGACCCCGCACCTGCCCCTGCGCGGCGAGGTGCGCAACGTCCCGCTCAAAGCCGGGGTGGCGAGCTGGCTCACGCAGATCAGGCCGCGGACGCCGCTCGTGGGCAGCCTCGCCGCGCACGCGGCCTGGGTCGCGGTCGGCGTCGGGCTGCTCGGCGCGCTCCTCGTCGCTCTCGTCGTCGAGACCGCCGCGCGGCGCCGCGACGCCGCGCTCGCCCTGTACGACGCCGAGCATCAGGTCGCCGAGACGCTGCAACGCTCGCTGCTGCCGCAACTGCCGACGCTGCCCGGGCTCGACGTCGCGGCCCGCTACCTCGCGAGCGGGGTGGGCCAGCAGGTCGGCGGCGACTGGTTCGACGTGTTCCCCATCGCCGGCGGCCGGGTCGGCCTCGTCGTCGGCGACGTCATCGGGCACGACCTGGAAGCCGCCAGCGCGATGGCGCAGATCCGCGCCTCGCTGCGGGCGTACGCCATCGACGGCGCCCAGCCGGTAGAGGTCATCACCCGTCTCGACCGCCTGGTCGACGCGCTCGGCCTCACCCAGCTCGTCACCGTCGTGTACGGCGTCCTCGAGCCGGCCCAGCCGGACGGCAGCCGGCGGCTGCGGTACACGAACGCCGGCCACCTCGCGCCGATGCTGCGCCACCCCGACGGCCGGGTCGAGACGCTCGACGGCGGCGAGTCGGTCGTCCTCGGTGCGCCGATCGCCGCCGACCACAGCCAGGGCGAGACCGTCGTCGAGGACGGCGCGGTCGTGGTGATGTTCACCGACGGTCTCGTCGAGGTGCCCGGCGGCTCGCTCGACGAGCGCCTGCGCCAGCTCTCCGAGACGATCGCCGCCCACCCCGGTCCGGGTGTGGAGTCGCTCTGTGACCGCGTGCTCTCCGGCATGTCGCCGCAGACCCTGCGCGACGACATCGCGCTGCTGGCCGTCGGAGTCGCGACCTCGTCCGGCGTGCCGGTCGACCGCGCCGCCGAGACCGACATGATGGGGACGTGACCCGGCCCGGTACGGACGCTCCGCCCACCCCGCGCCTGCTGACCGGTGTACCGACGGCGATCGCGCTGCTCACGATGGCGCTCGGCGTCGTCGACATCGTCAGCGCGCTGACGCCCGAGCGGGTCAGCCGGCTCAAGGACCTGACCGAGGTCGTGCCGCTCGCGTGGGCGCACGTCGCGAGCGCCGGTACCGCGGTCGCCGGGCTGCTGCTGGTGATGCTCGGCCACGGGCTGCGCCGCCGCAAGCGCCGCGCCTGGCGCGGCGCCGTCGTACTGCTGCTGCTCTCCGCCGGCCTCAACGTCGCGAAGGGCCTCGACACCGAAGAGGCCGTGGTCGCGTTCGTCCTCGCCGTCGCGCTGGTCGTGCTGAACCGGCAGTTCTACGCCGCCGGCGACCCGACGACGAGGCTGCGCGCGCCGGTGACGTTCGTCGCGATGGCGGCGGCGTCGGTCGTGCTCGGCGTCGGGCTGGTGTACGCGCGCAGCGGCGCGCTGCTCGGGCACCCGTCGTTCCTCGACCGACTCGACCACGTCCTGCTCGGCCTCGTCGGCGTCACCGGCCCGCTGACGTTCCGCAGCGCCCGCGCGGCCGACGTCGTCTACGACGTGCTCCTCGCCCTCGGCGCCGCGACCCTGCTGGTCAGCGTCTTTCTCGCGCTGCGCGCGCCGGAGCCGGCCGCCCGGCTGAGCGGCGACGACGAGGAGCGGATTCGGGAGCTGCTCGACCGGCACGGCCGGCGCGACTCGCTCGGCTACTTCGCGTTGCGGCGGGACAAGGCGGTCGTCTTCTCCGACACCGGCAAGTCCGCGGTGTCGTACCGCGTCGTGTCCGGGGTGATGCTCGCGTCCGGCGACCCGCTCGGGGACCCGGAGGCGTGGCCGGGCGCGATCCGCGCGTTCCTCGCCGAGTCGCGCCGGCACGCGTGGGTGCCCGCGGTGATGGGGTGCAGCGAGCTCGGCGGCGAGGTGTGGGTGCGCGAGGCCGGTCTGCGCGCGCTCGAGCTCGGCGACGAGGCCGTCGTCGAGGTCTGCGAGTTCACCCTCGAAGGCCGGGCGATGCGCAATGTCCGGCAGATGGTGACGCGGGTCGAGCGGGCCGGCTACAAGACCCAGGTGCGGCGGGTGCGCGACATGACGCCGTACGAGGTCGCGGACATCCGCCGGCAGGCGGCCGCGTGGCGCGGTGCCGAGACCGAGCGCGGGTTCTCGATGGCGCTCGGCCGGTTCGGCGACCCGAGCGACGGCGAGTGCGTCGCCGTCACCGCGACGAAGGACGACGTGCTCGCGGCGGTCCTGCACTTCGTGCCGTGGGGGACCGACGGGCTGTCGCTCGACCTGATGCGCCGCGACCGCGCCGCCGACCCGGGGCTCAACGAGCTGCTCATCGTCGCGGCGCTGCGTGCGGCCGGCGACCTCGGGGTCGCCGGGCTGTCGCTGAACTCCGCGGTGTTCCGGTCCGCGCTCGAGCGCGGCGGCCGGCTCGGCGCCGGGCCGATCCTGCGGCTCTGGCGGGAGCTGCTGCTGCTCGCCTCGCGTTGGTTCCAGATCGAGTCGCTGTACCGGTTCAACGCGAAGTGGCGGCCGGTGTGGGAGCCGCGGTTCATCTGCTACCGCAACGCCCGCGAGCTGCCCCGGGTCGCGATCGCCGCGCTCGAGGCGGAGGCCTTCATCGTGTGGCCGAAGCAGTGGATCGCCTCCCGCCGGGCCCGGCGCGAGCCGGCGCCGGCGTTGACACCCGCGCGGCCGTAGCGCAGCGTTGAGCCATGCCCTACTACCGGTCTGTCGGTGAGATCCCGCCGAAACGGCACACCCAGTTCCGCCAGCCCGACGGCTCCCTGTACGCCGAGGAGCTGATGGGCGTCGAGGGGTTCTCGTCCGACTCCGCGCTGCTCTACCACCGGCACCTGCCGACCGCGATCACCGACGCGGTCGCCGTCGACGAGCCGGCGCCGAAGCTGACCCCGAACTATCCGCTGAAGCCGCGGCACCTGCGCACGCACAAGCTCGACGTCGCGTCGGTCGACGCGGTCACCGGCCGGCAGCTCCTGCTCGGCAACGACGACGTTCGGATCTCCTACGTCGTCGCCGACCGGCCGTCGCCGCTGTACCGCAACGCCGCCGGCGACGAGCTGCTGTTCGTCGAGTCCGGCGAGGCGACGGTCGAGACCGTGTTCGGCGCGCTGACCGCGCGCACCGGCGACTACGTCGTCATCCCGACGTCGACGACGCACCGGTGGGTGCCGGCGGGCAGCGAACCGTTGCGGCTGCTGGTGGTCGAGGCGCGCGGGCACGTCGGCCCGCCGCGGCGGTACTTGTCTGCCAAGGGTCAGTTTCTCGAGCACTCGCCGTACTGCGAACGCGACCTGCGCGGGCCGGACCAGCCGCTGCTCGACGAGGCCGATGAGGTGGACGTCCTCGTCCGGCACCGCGCCGGCTGCACCCGCTACACGTACGCGCACCACCCGTTCGACGTCGTCGGCTGGGACGGCTGCCTCTACCCGTACGCGTTCTCCATCTACGACTTCGAGCCGATCACCGGCCGGCTGCACCAGCCGCCGCCGGTGCACCAGACGTTCGAAGGGCCCGGGTTCGTGATCTGCTCGTTCGTGGCGCGCAAGTTCGACTACCACCCGCTCGCGATCCCCGCGCCGTACAACCATGCGAACGTCGACAGCGACGAGGTGCTGTTCTACGTCGAGGGCGACTTCATGTCGCGCAAGGGCGCCGGCATCGAGCCGGGGTCGATCTCGCTGCACCCGTCCGGGTTCATCCACGGGCCGCAGCCGGGCAGCGTCGAGGCGTCGATCGGCAAGGACGCGACCGAGGAGTTCGCGGTCATGATCGACACGTTCCGGCCGCTGCTGCTCGGCGACGCGGCCACCGCCTGCGAGGACACGGCGTACGCGTGGTCGTGGGCGCCGACCAAGTAGCCCAACCGAAAATTGCTCCGTTCGGCCGAACACAGCTTGTGGTCTCTTGGTCACAATTAGTCACGTCGGCGCCACCCGGTGCCGATGGGACGCATTGATCCGGACAGCCCTCACCGGTCGCCTCGTACGTCGAGGTGGCGCGGAGACAATCGGTCGCCTAGGCCGTCCGGGGAGCGAGTGGCGAGACCGCCCCTGCCCTAGAGGGCTGTCGCGGCCGCCACTGGTGTGCCGCGGGAGCCCGCTCGGACGGGAGAACTCCTGTGGCAGCACAATCCGCACTCGCTCGGCTCGGCGTCGTAGCTGCGACGACCGTGATCGGGCTCGCCGCCCTCGGCGGCGTCGCGAGCGCCTGCACCCACCCCGTCACGGGCACGGGCAACGGCGCCACCCGGCAGAGCCAGCACGACCAGCACGACCAGCAGGCCAAGCCCGCCAAGCCGGCCAAGCAGGACAAGCCGGCGAAGCAGGACAAGCACGGCAAGGACGCGTCGGGGTCGCACAACACCGGCGGCAACGCGGGGACGTCCGGCTCGCCCAGCCAGCCGCAGCCGGTCTCGAAGGCCGACGCCAACGGCGGCGGGGCGAACGGGCAGTGCCCCGGCGGCCCGTACTGCTCGACCCGTGACGGCAGCCCGTCCGGCAACGGTAATGGCAACGGAAAGGCCACCGGCAAGCCGTGCGCGGGCTGTGTCGGCAAGGCGGACAACAAGAACCCCAAGGGTCAGATGCCGAACGGCAGCGATCACAACGCCGGCTACGAGTGCGACCGCAACCACGGCATCGGCCGCAGCAACCCGGCGCACACCGGATGCCGGAGCACGACGCCGCCTCCGGTGACGACCTGCCCCTCGGGCCAGGTCATGGTCGCGGGCACTTGCACGACGCCCCAGACCACGCCGCCGAGTACGTGCTCGGCCGGCACGGTGCTGCTCAACGGCGCCTGCACGACGCCGGGCTCCTCCACGTGCCCGGCGGGCGAGGAAATGGTCGGGCTGGCCTGCGTGCTCGGGGTGAGCGACTCGCGCGCCCCGGGTGCCACGGCCGGTTCGGCGGCCGGCGTACCGACGTCCGTACTGGGGGAGCGGGTCGTCCGTACGCCGTCCGTCGCGGGGGCCGCGTCGTCGCTGCCGTTCACCGGCGCCCCGACGGGGGAGCTGCTGGCGCTGGCAGTGACGGCGCTGGCCGCCGGCGGTGCGCTGGCCGTCGCCGGCCGGCGCCGCGAGGTGGCGTAGCAGCAACGAAAGTGTGCGCGCTGGTGGTCGTCATGGCGACCGTCAGCGCGCACACTCGCGTCCGGCCCGTGGCAGGATGCTCGGGTGGTCGCGCGGCAGTCGGCGTGGGAGTCGGCGCAGATTCAGCTCGCCGAGGCGGTGAAACACCTCGGCCTCGACGACGGCACGCACCAGCTGCTGGCGACGCCGCGGCGCGAGATGACCGTGTCGATCCCGTTGCGCCGCGACGACGGGCACGTCGAGGTGCTGCGCGGCTACCGCGTCCAGCACAACCTCTCCCGCGGCCCCGCGAAGGGCGGCATCCGCTACCACCCGTCGACCGACATCGACGAGGTCCGCGCGCTGGCGATGTGGATGACCTGGAAGTGCGCGCTCATCGGCATCCCGTACGGCGGCGCGAAGGGCGGGGTCACGATCGACCCGCGGCTCTACAGCCGCAACGAGCTCGAGCGGGTCACCCGCCGCTACGCCAGCGAGATCGGCCCGATCGTCGGCCCGGAGAAGGACATCCCGGCCCCGGACGTCGGCACCGACGAGCAGACCATGGCGTGGTTCATGGACACCTACTCGGTGAACAAGGGCTACACGGTCACCGGCGTCGTCACCGGCAAGCCGGTCAGCGTCGGCGGCTCGCAGGGCCGCGGCGGCGCGACCAGCCGCGGCGTCATGTACTCCGCGTTCGCCGCGCTCCGCGAGGCCCGCGTCGACCCGCGCGACGTGTCGGTCGCCGTACAGGGGTTCGGCAAGGTCGGCGGCCTCGCCGCGCAGTACCTCCACGACGCCGGCTGCAAGGTCGTCGCGGTCTCCGACGTCAAGGGCGGTGCCTACAACTCGATGGGCTTGAACCCGGCGGCGATGCTGCGTGCCATCCGCGACGCCGGTGTCGAGTCGGTCGCCGGCTACCCGGGCACTGACCCGATCAGCAACGAGGAGCTGATCGAGCTCGACGTCGACATCCTCGTTCCGGCCGCGCTCGAAGGCGTCATCCACGACGGCAACGCCGACGCGGTGAAGGCGCGCTTCGTCATCGAGGGCGCCAACGGCCCGACCACCCCGGACGCCGACGCGATCCTCGAGGCCCGCGGCGCGGTCGTCGTACCCGACATCCTCGCCAACTCCGGCGGGGTCGCGGTGTCGTACTTCGAGTGGGTGCAGGACCTGCAGGCGTACTGGTGGACCGAGGACCAGGTCAACGACCGGCTGCGGGCGATCATGGACAAGGCGTACGACGAGGTGTCCACGCTGGCCCGCGACCAGGGCGTCTCGCTGCGGACGGCCGCGCAGATGATCGGCGTCGGCCGGGTCGCCGAGGCGCACCGGACCCGCGGGTTGTACCCGTAGTTGACCCGTACTGTCGCCCCGGCGTGCCAGAATGACACCGGTGTAAGTTCGCGGCATGCGGGAGAGGGCTATGGAGCACCTAGCGGCACTGTCGGGCGGGCAGCCGGTCGCCGGTGAGCTGACCGAGCGCGACCGCGAGATCCTCGCGTTCGAGCGCCAGTGGTGGAAGTACGCCGGGGCCAAGGAGCAGTCGATCCGCGAGCGGTTCGACATGTCCGCCACCCGCTACTACCAGGTGCTCAACGCCCTGCTCGACCGCCCGGAGGCGCTCGCGGCCGACCCGATGCTGGTCAAGCGGCTGCGCCGGCTCCGGACCGCACGCCAGCGGGCCCGCTCGGCCCGCCGCCTCGGCATCGAGGTGTGACCTGACCTCTCCGCTGTCGGGCGGAGACGTCCCGCGCCCTCCCAGCCACCGCGCGGACGAGCCGGCCGCGGTGACGCTACGGCGCTTGCTGCCGCCACTCGCCGCCGTGGGCTCGGTGGTCGTGGTGATCGTGCTGCTGCTGTTCCTCAACAGCCGGTCGTCGTCGCCGGGCGCCGGGCCGGCCATTCAAGTGCCGCGGTCGGTGTCGCCGAGCGCCGCCCCGACGCCATCCGTCTCGTCGACGCCGTCGCCGTCCGCGCCGGTGACCGCGACGCCGACGCCGTCGACGACCGCGCCGGCGCCGCCGGTCAGCGAGCCGCCGGCGACCACGCAGCCGGCCGTCGCAAAGGCGCCGGTCACCGTGCTCAACAACTCGCGCCGGGCCGGGCTCGGCCACGACGTCGCCGCCGAGCTGCGGGCGAAGGGCTGGCCGATAGCCAAGGTCGGCAACTTCCGCGGCCGGATCGCCATGACGACCGTCTACTACGCCGCCGGCCAGCTCCCGCAGGCCCGCGAGCTGGCCCGCGAGTTCCCGCAGGTCCGGCGGGTCGAGCCGCGGTTCGCCGGCCTGCCCGGGCAAGGGCTCACCCTCGTCGTCACCCGCGACTGGAGCTGAGCGCGATGCTGCCGGACCCGAAGACCGCGGCGGGCCGCCTCGGTCTGGCCGCCGTACTCGCCGACCCCGCCCGCGCGGTCATCGCGATCGACTACGACGGGACGCTCGCGCCGATCGTCGACCGGCCCGAGGACGCCCGCCCGCAGGCCGGTGCGACCGAGGCGCTGGCCGCGCTGGCCGCGGCGGTCGGCCGGTGCGCGGTCGTGAGCGGCCGCGGTGCGAAGGACGCGGTCACCGTCGGTGGCCTCGACGCGATCCCCGGCCTCGTGGTCGTCGGGCACTACGGGCTGGAGTCGTGGATCGACGGCCGGCTCGACGCGCCGCCGCCCGAGCCGGGCGTCGCGATGGCCCGCCCACTCGTCCGCGAGCTCGTCGCCGCCGCTGCGATCGACGGCGTGCACGTCGAGGACAAGGTGCAGTCGCTCGTCGTACACACCCGCCCGGCGAGCGACCCGGCCGCGGCGCTCGCCGCGCTGGCCGAGCCGGTGCGCGGGATCGCGCACGGCTGCGGGCTCGAGGTCGTCCCCGGCCGGATGGTGCTCGAGCTCCGGCCGCCGGGAGTCGACAAGGGGTTCGCCGTCCGCGGGCTGGCCGAGGGCTGGGGCGCGGTCGGGTACGTCGGCGACGACCTCGGCGACCTGCCGGCGTACGACGCCGTGGAGGGGTTGCGCGCGCAGGGCGTGCCGGGGTTCACCGCGGCCAGCGTGTCCGGCGACGACGCGCCGGCCGAGCTCGCCGACCGGGCCGACATCGTGCTCGACGGCCCGCCGGCCGTGGTCGCCTTCCTGCGCGCCATGGCGGCGGCGATCGGCGCCTAGCTCCTAGGCTTCGTCGTATGGGGCGGGTGTTCGACGGCATCGACGAGACGCTCGCGGCGTGGATCGGCAAGCAGCCGGTGTGGTTCGTCGCGACCGCGCCGCTCGCCGCCGACGGCCGGGTCAACGTCTCGCCGCGCGGCCACGACTCGCTGTCGGTCCTCGGGCCGCACCGGCTCGCGTGGGTCGACTACACCGGCAGCGGCGTCGCGACGATCGCGCACCTGCGCGAGAACGGCCGGATCTGCCTGATGTTCTGCAGCTTCGATGCCCGCCCTCGGATCGTCCGCGTGCACGGCACCGGCCGGGTCGCGCTGCCCGGCGAGCCCGACTACGACGATGTCGTCGCGCGCCACCCTGCGCACCCGAGCACCCGCGCGGTCGTCGTCGTGGACGTGACGCGGGTGAGCGACTCGTGCGGCTACGGCGTCCCGGTGATGGACTTCGTCGGCGAGCGCGACCTGCTCCGGCTCGGCGCGGAGAAGCGCGGGCCCGACGGGCTGGCCGCGTACCGCAAGGAGCACAACGCGCACAGCATCGACGGCCTGCCGGGACTGCCGCCCGACTGACGCGCGACTCTCGTCAGCCGAGCGCGGCGAGCTGCGCGGCGAACCAGTCCTTCGGCGGCAACGCGGTCGCCGCGGCCGCGAGCCGGTCGCTGCGCGCGCGCCGCTCGCCCGCGTCCATGACCAGCGCCTCGTGCATCGCCCGCGCCGTACCGGACACGTCGAACGGGTTGACGGTCAGCGCGTCGGCGCCGAACTCGTCGGCCGCACCCGCCTCGCGCGACAGCACGACCGCGACACCCGTCTCGGACAGCACCGGCCCTTCCTTGGCGACGAGATTCATCCCGTCCCGCAACGGGTTCACGACCAACACCTCGGCGAGCTGCAGGGCCGCGAGCGACCGCGGGTAGTCGTCGTTGACCTCGAGCAGCAGCGGCGACCAGCCGTTGCCGGCGAACTCGTCGTCGATCTCGCGCGCGAGCTGCTGCACCTCCGCGGTGTACGCGCGGTAGTCCGGCAGGTCGTGCCGCGACGGGTACGCGAACACGAGATGGATGACGTGGCCGCGGTGCTCGGGGTAGGTGCGCAGCAGCTCGCGGTAGGCGGCCAGGCCGCGGCCGATGTTCTTCGACAGCTCGGTCCGGTCGACCCGCACGATGACCCGCCGGTCGCCGATGCGCTGCCGCAACGCCTCGCGCCGGGCCGCGACGTCCGGGCGCGACACCCGCTCGCGCAGCTCGTCCGCGTCGACGCCGAGCGGGTGCACGCGCACCGAGGTCGACCGGTTGCCGTAGTGCACGCTGCCGCCGCCCGCGTCGGCGCCGAGCAGCCGCACGCAACAGCGCACGAACGCCTCGGCCCATCGCGGCGACAGAAAACCCACGCTGTCGGCGCCGAGCATGCCGGTCAGGATCGCCGCCGCGATGTCGTCCGGCAGCAACGCGAAGTACGACGGCTCCGCCCACGGCGTGTGGGTGAAGTGACCGACGCGCAGGTCGGGTCGCAGCTCGCGCACCATCCGCGGCACCAGCATCAGGTGGTAGTCCTGCACGAGCACCTTCGCGCCCTCGGCCGCCTCCTCCGCGAGTGCCGCCGCGAACGCCGCGTTGTAGTCGACGTACGCCTGCCAGTAGCGCGCCCACCGGGCGTCGAAGACCGGCGAGCGGGGCGTGTCGAAGAGCGTGTGGTTGACGTACCAGATCGTCGAGTTCGCGACGGCGTTGTAGGCCCGGCGGAACGTCGACTCGTCGATCGGCAGCATCCGTACGGCGGAGCCGCCGGTGTCGTGGCCGGCGAGGTCGAGCCGGCCGCCCGGTGCCGCCGTCGCGGCGAGCCGGTCGGCGTCGGACAGCGCCGCGCACACCCATACCGACGTACTCCCGCGCGCCGCGGCCGAGACGCCGGAGACCAGCCCGCCGCCGCCGCGGGACAGCGTCAGCCCGCCGTCGTCACCGAGCCGGAAGCTGACCGGCCCGCGGTTGGAGGCGACGAGGACGTCGGCGCGTGGCACGCCGGGGAGCGTATCGGCGACGCGAGTACGGCACAGTGGTCGTCGTGGCCGACGAGCAGGACAGCACCTTCACCGTCGTCGTCGCGATCTTCGCGAACCTCGGGATCGCCATCGCCAAAGGCGTCGCCGGTGCGCTCTCCGGGTCGGCCGCGATGGTCTCCGAGGCCGCGCACTCCGTCGCCGACACGATGAACGAAGTCCTGCTGCTGGTCGCGGTACGGCGCAGCGACCGGCCGGCCGACGAACACCATCCGTTCGGGTACGGGCGGGAGCGCTACTTCTGGACGCTGCTCGCGGCGGTCGGCATCTTCGTCGGCGGTGGCGTCTTCTCGGTCCTTCAAGGCGTCAACGAGCTCCGCGCCGGCGGGCACGGCGAGGGCGGCCACTTCACCCTCACGTACGTCGTGCTGGCCGTGTCGTTCGTGCTCGAGTCGGTGTCGTGGCTGCAAGCGCGCGCACAACTGCACGCCGACGCGACGAAGGTCGGCCGGACGATGCGCGACCAGTTGTGGGCCACGACCGACCCGGCCGCGACGACGGTGTTCTTCGAGGACACGGCGGCACTCGCCGGCCTCGTGGTGGCTGGCACCGGTGTCGCGTTGCATGAGGCGACGCACAACGCGATGTGGGACGGTCTCGCGTCCATCGCGATCGGGCTGCTCCTCACCGTCGTCGCGGTCGCGCTCGGCCGGGAGAACCGCAGCCTCATCGTCGGCGAAGCAGCGGACCCGCGGTTACAGGAAGGCGTGCGCGCGTTGCTCGAAGCGCACCCCGAGGTCGACGCCGTCGACGAGCTGCTGACGATGGTGATCGGCCGCGGCCAGGTTCTCGTCGCGGCGCGGATCGACCTCGACGACGACATCACCGCCGGCCAGGTCGAGGCGCTGGCTCGCGAGATGGAAAGGGAGATCCTCGCCGAGCACCCGTTCGTGCGGCACTTCTTCCTCGACATCACCGCCGACGCGAATAGCCCTCGACCGTGACGATCGGCGGCCGCTCGTACTCGGTCATGTCGGTCGTGACGAGGCGGTAGCCGGACCCGTCGCGGACGAACTGGGTCAGCTCGACCGGCGCCGGAAATCCCCGGCCGAGCCGCGCCTGCGCGACCTGCAGGATCTCGACCGCCATCTGCCCGAGCTTGTGCAGGTCGGCGTTGCGGTGCTTGCGACGGGACAGGTCCACTTGCGCCATGGCGTCGAGCCCGACGCGGTGGAACGTGTCGACGAGCAGGCCGAACTCGACGCCGTACCCGCAGGGAAACGGCAACTGCTCGAGCAACGACCGGCGGGCGGCGTACTCGCCGCCGAGCGGCTGCACGAAGCCGGACAGCGCGGGCCAGTGCAACGCGAGCAACGGCCGCGCGACGAGCTCGGTGACACGGCCACCGCCGGTCGGCAGCTCGTGCTCGCCGCTGCGCAGGGCGCGGTCGTACGTCGCCTTCACGAACTGCACCGACGGGTCGGTGAGCAGCGGACCGAGCAGTCCGGTGACGAAGCTCGGCGCGAAGTCGCGCAGGTCGCTGTCGACGAAACACACGATGTCGCCGGAGGTCGCGGCGAGCGAGCGCCAGAGCACCTCGCCCTTGCCGGGTCGCGGCGCGAACTGCGTTAGAACGTCCTCGCGGCGTACCACTCGCGCACCCGCGGCGGCCGCGACGGCGACCGTCTCGTCGGTCGACCCCGAGTCCATGACGACGACTTCGTCGACGACCGGCAGCGGCAGGATCCGTTGCACGATGCGGCCGACCGTCGCGGCTTCGTTGAGCGCGGGGAGTACGACGCTGACCGTCGTGTCGCCTTTCGCGGCAAGGAGTCGCGGGACCGGCCAGTCGCGCGCGTGCGACGTACGCCGTGCGAACCACGTGTGCGTCGCCGCGTCCATATGTGCGACACTCGCATACGCAATATGCACGACCTCATCAAGAGGGGCAGAGGGACCGGCCCGTTGAAGCCCCGGCAACCGTCCTCGTGACAGGTGCCAACTCCGGCCCGCAGGCGACCGCCTCCGGGAAAGATGAGCGAGAAAGGCGCCTTTCGCTGTGACGACCCTGCTCGACCGTCCGACGTTCGGGGCGGCCGCCAACCTGACCTGTCGCGAGTGCGGCGCGACGTACGACCTCGGCCCCGGCAATGCCTGCGAGCAGTGCTTCGGGCCGCTCGAGATCGGTTACGACGAGAGCCTGCTCGCGCGGGTGACGCGCGAGTCGATCGAGGCCGGGCCGCGGACGATGTGGCGGTACGGCGGTTTGCTGCCGACCGCTCCGGTCGTCGACCTCCAAGTCGGCTGCACGCGCTTGGTGAAGGCCGACAACCTCGCCCGCGAGCTCGGGATGAAGTCGTTGTGGGTCAAGGACGACAGCGGCAACCCGACGCACTCGTTCAAGGACCGCGTCGTCGCCGTCGCCGCGTCCGCCGCGCGCACCCTCGGCTTCACCGTGCTGTCGTGCGCCTCGACCGGCAACCTCGCCAACGCGGTCGCGGCGGCGGCGGCGCGCGCCGGCATGCGTTCGGTCGTGTTCATCCCGCACGACCTCGAGGCCGGCAAGGTCGTCACCACCGCGGTCTACGGCGGAACCCTCGTCGCTATCGAGGGCAACTACGACGACGTCAACCGGCTGTGCGCGGAGGTGTCCGGCGAGCAGGAGGACTGGGCGTTCGTCAACGTCAACGTCCGGCCGTTCTACGCCGAGGGCTCGAAGACGGTCGGCTACGAGATCGCCGAGCAGCTCGGGTGGCGGCTGCCGGAGCAGGTCGTCGTACCGATCGCGTCCGGCGCGCTGCTGACGAAGGTCGACAAGGCGTGGCGCGAGTTCTCGGCGCTGGGTCTCGTGGACGCGTCGCCGTACCGCGTGTTCGGCGCGCAGGCGACCGGTTGCTCGCCGGTGTCGGCGGCGTTCAAGGCGGGCCACGACGTGGTTGCGCCGGTGCGGCCGTCGACGATCGCGAAGTCGCTCGCGATCGGCAACCCGGCCGATGGGATCTACGCGCTCGACGTCGTCCGGCGTACCGGTGGCGCGATCGCGGACGTGAGCGACGACGAGGTGGTCGAGGGCATCCGGCTGCTCGCGCGCACCGAGGGCATCTTCGCCGAGACCGCGGGCGGTGTCACGGTCGCGACGTTGCAGGCGCTGCTTGCGTCCGGCCAGCTCGACCCGGCCGCGGAGACGGTGATCCTCAACACCGGCGACGGGTTGAAGACGCTCGACGCGGTGGCGCCGGTCGCGAAGCCGACGGTGACGATCGCGCCGTCGCTGGCCGCGTTCCGCGCGGCGGGGGTGGCGTAGATGGCGGTCACGGTGCGGGTGCCGACGATCCTGCGGTCGTACACCGGCGGCGAGTCGGAGGTGTCGGTCGACGGCGCCGCGACGCTGACCGAGCTGCTCGACGCGCTGGAGGCCAACCACCCGGGCATCCGGGCGCGGGTGCTCGACGACGACGGCAAGCTGCGCCGGTTCGTCAACCTCTACGTCGGTGACGAAGACGTGCGGTTCGCCGGCGGCCTGCAGACACCGACGCCCGACGGTGTGACGGTGTCGATCATCCCGGCCGTCGCCGGCGGCTGAGCCAGGGCCGACGGGCGGCTATCCTGCGGCCGCCGGGTCCTCCGTTGCTACCGCCAGACGCGGGACACGTCCACCGTGAACAGCGGTCCGTTGCGCGGACACGAATACGGGGGCTGGTCCAGACACTTCGGAGCGATCTTGATCGTCCATCGGGGACCCGAGTCGTCTAGGCCGCCGGCGTAGAACTGGGAGGTGCCGTCGGCTGAAGCGCAGCCGTAGTTCATCGGGACACCGCGAACAGGCGACCCCCCCGTACCCCAGATCAACCCGCACCGAGTCCCGTCCGCGAGTATCAGGCGCGGCAGGAGAATCTCGCCGGACGAGTACTTTCCTGGCCCCGGCAGCGCGCCCCGAACCGTCATCATCACGACCCGCGTGGAGTAATCGATGTCGCAGGCGACCTGCGTCGGCGAACTCCCGGCCCGGACCCAGCATCTGTAGTAGGTCGTTCCGGAATTGGGCGCGCATGCGTAGACGGGCGCGTCAGCGGCTCGATCCGTACACCTACCGCTGACACTGGTCGCGATGTGGATCCCTGGGCGCAACTCGCCCGACGGGCCCCACGGGTCGTACGGCGTCACGACCGTCCCCGACTCGTGCTTGGGCGCGGGAGGTGGCGGCGTCGGAGAATGCTTCGGCCGTGCCGGCGAGTGTGGGTGGGACGGCGAGGGTGAGGGTGTGACGGACGCTGGTGCCGACGTCGGGGACGGCGTGGGCTGCGCCCGCAAAACGTCCGGCGCGGGATGGCCGCCGAGGTGTGGCGCCGCTATCGCCACGCTGCCGGCAGCAACGGCGAGGACACCGCCTGCTGTTGCCATGGCGAGCCGCCGGGTACGACGGCGCTTCGCGCCCTTCTGCTGCACGGCGCGAAGGAACTCGACCGGATCCGGCAGATTCCGAGGTTCGTCGAAGAACTCAGGCATGGCAGTTGTCCTCCGTGCTCAGCGCGACGGCGCGCAACGCCGCCAAGCCTCGTGCCGCGTGCTGCTTGACAGAGCCGACGGTGATTCCCAGCAGCCGCGCAGTTTCTTCATCGGGAAGCCCGGCGAGGTACCGGCATGCCAACGCCTGCTGCTGTCGTTTCGGGAGACGCCTGAGCGCCGCTCGAAGATCCATCCGTTGGTCCCAATCCCCAGTGACGGCCGACGCATCGCGCAACTCCACCGATGGGTGGCGGTTCTGACGGCGCCCCGCATCGACGGCCAGACGGAAGGCAACCGTCGCGACCCACGCGCCTGCGTGATCCTCGACCCGCTGCCACCGTACGAACGCCCGGGTCAACGTCTCCTGCGCGATGTCCTCAGCCTCGGACGCGGAGCCGAGCACCCGGAACGCGACGCGGTAGGAGGTCGCGAACAGTTCCGGGAAGGCTCGATCGAAATCGGGGCCGCTGACCACCGTCGACCTCCGCTCCCCCGCGAACCTTTTCGGCTCACTACTACAACGTGCTGAGGGCGCCAACGGGTGACACGACGCGGAATAATCTTCCGCGTCGCCAGCCCGACCCCGCGATGGCCGACCTGTCGCTGCGTGCGCGGCTGTACTCGTGTCTCGGCTAGTGGATGACGCGGCCGTACACGACGCTCGACGTGTAGATGCGCTGCAGCTTCACCACGGTGCCGGTGTGCGGCGCCACCCACCAGTAGCCGTGCCCGGCGTAGATCCCGACGTGGCTGATGTAGCTGCCGTACCGCACGAACACGAGGTCGCCGACCCGCAGCGACGCGCGGGAGATGTGTCGCGAGGCGTGGTACTGCTCGGCCGCGGTCCGCGGCAGCCGGTAGCCCAGCGCCCGGTGGTAGACGAACTGCACGAGGCCGGAGCAGTCGAACGCGCTCGGGCCGGCCGCGCCGTACCGGTAGGGCTTGCCGAGCTGGGGCTGCGCTTGGTAGATGACCTGGTTGACCTTGTAGTTCCACGATCCCGCGGGCGCGTTGCTGTAGTAGCTGACGACCGCGGCCGAGGCGGTCGGCGCGGTGACGGCGGCGCTGGTGGCGAGCAGGCCGCCGGTGACCGCGACGGTGACGGCGGCGGCGCGTAGGCGCTGGGCGAACGGAGCGCGCAGGCGGGCGCGCACAGGGGTACCGAACATGGGCAGTCGTCTCCGACGCCTGCCGGGTTAGCTGTCGGGTTCGGGCCGAAGAGTGGCCCGGCCCTCTGCGGTGCAGAGTGGCTTCACCCCGAGGAGCGCCTGTGCGCCCCGGTGTACGTGGATCCCCGGTCCCGTCCCAGGGTCATGAGCGCGCGCTGCCGGGACGGGCTCGGCGAGGCAGGCGTGACCGACGCGAGGGGTGCGGCGGTGACACCGAAGCTACGGTGCCCCCCGTGCGGCAGCAGCCGAACCGGCAAAGGTGACCGGTTTGTGGCGATGTGGGCAACCGGGGTCCCGGCTTGCACGCGGCTTGCACTCGGGGCCATCGAGTGCTAACAATGTGCTTAGCACTCGGACCAGTCGAGTGACAGATCCGGTACGACGAGGTACCGGGCCGGGGCCAGACGTGTGGCCGCGGGCCGCGGGCCGTCCGTCGCGGGCGTCGTACGCCGGATCAACACAGGCATACGTTCGCGGGAGGGATTCCACCGCATGGCAAAGATGATCGCGTTCGATGAAGAGGCGCGGCGCGCGCTCGAGCGGGGCATGAACCAGCTCGCCGACGCCGTCAAGGTCACGCTCGGCCCCAAGGGCCGCAACGTCGTCCTCGACAAGAAGTGGGGCGCCCCCACGATTACCAACGACGGCGTCTCCATCGCCAAGGAGATCGAGCTCGAGGACCCGTACGAGAAGATCGGCGCCGAGCTCGTCAAAGAGGTCGCGAAGAAGACCGACGACGTCGCTGGTGACGGTACGACCACGGCGACCGTCCTCGCCCAGGCGCTGGTCCGCGAGGGCCTGCGCAACGTCGCCGCCGGCGCCAACCCGATGGGCCTCAAGCGGGGCATCGAGGCGGCCGTCGAGCGCGTGAGCGAGGAGCTCGGCAAGCAGGCGAAGGAGATCGAGACCAAGGAGCAGATCGCTTCGACGGCCTCCA
>JAVEEI010000183.1 GCA_030840525.1 Frankiaceae bacterium | reverse complement strand
GAAGACGAACAACGTCACACTCAACGGGGGTCTGGCGGTCGCCGCGCCGGTTCCCGCGCGGGCGCCGCATCGCATTAGGGTCTGGGGCATGGCGGGCGGCGGATGAGCGGGCGGGTCACCAAGGCGGTCATCCCGGCCGCCGGGCTCGGCACCAGGTTCCTGCCGGCGACCAAGGCGACACCGAAGGAAATGCTGCCGGTCGTCGACAAGCCGGCGATCCAGTACGTCGTCGAAGAGGCCGTCCGCGCTGGGCTCGATGACGTACTCATGGTCACCGGCCGCAACAAGGCGCCGCTCGAGGATCACTTCGACCGGCACTACGAGCTCGAGGACAAGCTCGAAGCCGACGGCGGCAAGCAGCACCTGCTCGACAGTGTGCGCGAGCCCACCGAGCTCGCGACCATCCACTACGTCCGGCAGAAGGACCCGCGCGGCCTCGGGCACGCAGTACTCTGCGCCGCCCAGCACGTCGGCGAGGAGCCGTTCGCGGTCCTGCTCGGCGACGACCTCATCGACGAGCGCGACGAGCTGCTCACCCGCATGATCGAGGTACGCCAACGCCACGGCGGCTGTGTCATCGCGCTCATGCAGGTACCGCGCGACCAGATCGCACTCTACGGCTGCGCCGCCGTCGAGCCCACCGCCGACGCCGACGTCTTCCGCGTCACCGCCATGGTCGAGAAACCCGCTCCCGACGACGCCCCGAGCGACTACGCCATGATCGGCCGCTACGTCCTGTCACCCGCGATCTTCGACGTTCTGCGCGACACCCCGCCCGGGCGCGGCGGCGAGATTCAGCTCACCGACGCCATCCAGGCCCTCACCGACCGTCCCGGCGACGGCGGGCCGGTGCACGGGGTCGTCTTCCGCGGCCGCCGGTACGACACCGGCGACAAGCTCGACTACCTTCGCTCGATCGTCCAGCTCGCCGCCGACCGCGCCGACCTCGGCCCCGCGTTCCGCGAGTGGCTCGCAGAGTTCGCCGCCACCCGGCTTCCTGCGGGCGACCCGGACCAGCCGCTGATGCCGTGAAGACCGTCGACGAACATCTCGCCACCGTGCTGGCCGGCATCGGCCCGCTCTCGCCGCTCGAGCTGACCATGCTCGACGCGCACGGCTGCGTCCTCGCCGAGGACGTCACCGCGACGCACCCGTTGCCGCCGTTCGACAACTCCGCGATGGACGGGTACGCCGTCCGCGCCGCGGACATCGCCACCGCGACCGCATCGACACCCGTGACGCTGCCGGTCGTCGGCGACATCGCCGCCGGCAGCGTCACGCCGTACTCGGTGCAGCCCGGCCTGTGCGTGCGGATCATGACCGGCGCGCCGCTGCCGCCGGGCGCGGACACGGTCGTCCCGCAGGAGTGGACCGACGAGGGTCTCGCGCAGGTCTCCATCCGCGCCGCCGCGAGCGTCGGGCAGCACATCCGCCGGGCCGGTGAGGACGTCGTGCCGGGCACCGTCGTCCTGACCAGCGGTACGCACCTCGGCGCCACCCAGATCGGCCTCATCGCCGCGGTCGGCCGCGACCGCGTGCTCGCCCGGCCGCGCCCGCGCGTCGTCATCCTGTCGACCGGCAGCGAGCTCGTCGACCCGGGCCAGCCGCTCACGCCGGGCAAGATCCCCGACGCCAACAGCGCGCTGCTCACCGCCGCGGCGCAGGAGGCCGGCGCGATCGCGTACCGGGTCGGCATCGTCCCCGACGACCCGCGCCAGCTGCTCGACGCGCTCGAAGACCAGCTGATCCGCGCCGACGTCGTCGTCACCAGCGGCGGGGTCAGCGTCGGCGCGTACGACGTCGTCAAGGACGCACTTGGCCGGCTCGGCACGGTCGCGTTCGACAAGGTCGCGATGCAGCCCGGCATGCCGCAGGGCTTCGGCCGGATCGGTCCCGACCAGACGCCGTTCTTCGGCCTGCCGGGAAACCCGGTCAGCGCGTACGTGTCGTTCGAGGTGTTCGTCCGGCCGGTGCTGCGCCGGATGCTCGGCGTCGAGCCGATCACGCGGCCGACCGTGCGCGCGCGCCTCGTCGAGCCCGTCGGCTCGCCGCCCGGGAAGCGCACGTTCGCCCGCGGCTGGCTCTCGGTCGAACACGGGAAGTACGTCGTCCGCCCGGTCGGCGGCAGCGGCTCGCACCTGATCGCGTCGCTGTCCGGCGCGAACGCGTTCATCGTCGTACCGGAAGACGTGACGCAACTGGACGCGGAGTCGACGGTCGACGTGATGATGCTCGAACGAAGGCAACGATGAGCGAGCTCCCACACCTCGACGAGTCCGGCGACGCGCGCATGGTCGACGTCAGCGCGAAGGACGTGACGGCGCGTACGGCGACCGCACGCGGGCGCGTACTCGTCAACGCCGACGTCGTCCGGTTGCTGCGGGCCGGTGACCTGCCGAAGGGCGACGCGCTCGCGGTTGCGCGCATCGCCGGCATCATGGCGGCGAAGCACACGCCCGATCTCGTCCCGTTGTGCCACCCGATCGCGTTGCACGCGGTCGACGTCGACTGCACCGTCGCGGACGACGCGGTCGACGTGTCCGTGACGACGCGTACCGCCGACCGCACCGGCGTCGAGATGGAAGCACTCACTGCCGTTGCGGTCGCGTGCCTCGCCGTCGTCGACATGGTCAAGGCCGTCGACCCGGCCGCGACGATCACCGACATCCGCGTCGTCGAGAAGACCGGCGGCAAGACCGGCCGATGGGTGCGCGAGCAATGAGCGCGGAAGAGCTGCCCGCCGACGCGCGCGCCGTCGTCGTCACGGTGTCGGACCGCTCGCACGGCGGGTTGCGGCACGACGAGTCGGGCCCGCTGCTCGCGAACCTGTTGCGGGAGTTGGGTTTCTCCGTCGGCGACGTCGTCGTCGTACCCGACGACGCGGACGAGATCGAAGCCGCGCTGCGGTCGGCCGTTACCGACGGGGCCGACCTCGTCGCGACGACCGGCGGCACCGGCTTCGCGCCGCGCGACGTCACACCGGAAGCGACCCGTCGGGTCCTCGAACGCGAGGCGCCAGGGCTGGCCGAGGCGTTGCGGCAGCACAACCGCGACCGGGTACCGACGACGATCCTGTCGCGCGCGGTCGCCGGTACGGCGGCCCGGTCGATTCTCATCAACCTGCCGGGCTCGCCGAGCGGCGTGCGCGACGGCGTCACGGTGCTGACGCCGGTGATCGGGCACGCGATCGTGCAGCTGCGCGGCGGCGACCATTGACCGAGCCCCGCTCGCCGGGGTGGCCGGTGGTGCTGACCGACGGGGACGTGACGTTGCGGCCGTTGCGGTTGCGCGACGCGCCGTCGTGGGCGGACGCGCGCCGGCGCAACGTCGCATGGCTGCGCGAGTGGGAGGCGACGCCGCCGGGCGGCCGAGCATTCGTGCCGGTGTCGGCGAGCACCTTCGTGACGATGACGCGGCGGCTGCGGGCCGAGGCGCGACGCGGCCGCGCGTTGCCGTTCGCGATTCTCGTGCGCGGTGAGTTCGCCGGGCAGATCAACGTCGGCGGCGTGGTGCGCGGGTCGTTGCAGTCAGCGCATCTCGGTTACTGGATCGACGAGCGGTACGCCGGCCGCGGCGTCATGCCGACCGCGGTCGCGCTCGCGACCGACCACTGTTTCGACCGGGTCGGGCTGCACCGGGTGGAGGTCAACATCCGCCCGGAGAACGCGGCGAGCCGGCGCGTCGTCGAGAAGCTCGGCTTCCGCGAAGAAGGGTTACGCCGGCAGTTCCTGCACATCGCCGGCGGCTGGCGCGACCATTTGTCGTACGTCTTGCTGCGCGGCGACGTGCCGGAGGGGCTGCTCGCGCGGTGGCACGAACGGCAACTACCGCGCGACACGCCGCTCGACGTCCCGGACCGGAAGCCTCGCCGTGGCTAGCGTTTCTCTGCGATGGATGCCAACCGTCGAAGGACACGTTCGTGAGTGCCGTCATCCTCGCGGTCATCGTCATCATGTGGGCCGTGGTGCTGGTTCCGATGTGGCTGCGTAGACACGACGCCGCGACGGAGTCGCGGTCCGTCGACCGGTTCTCGGCCGCGATGCGCGTGCTGTCGCGCCGCCAGCCGTCGTCGGGATCGGCGCGGTACGTGCTGATGCCGCGGCGGTCGTCGTCCGCGCCGACGGTGCACGTGTCCGGTGCCGCCGCGCCCCGGCCGAGGCGCGTCGCTGCCGCTTCATCCGCGCGCGCGGCTGCGTCGGCGCCGCGTCGTAAGGCGTCGCTGGCGGTACGGCGCCGCCGGGTCCTGCTCGTGCTGCTGGGCGTCGCGTTCCTGACGATGGTGCTGGCCGCGGCCGGTGGCATCAGCTGGGTGCTCCAGATGCTCGTCGACCTGTTCGTGGTCGCCTTCGTCGTACACCTGCGGACGCAAGCCAAGCGGAGCGCCGCGTCGGCTCGCGACCGCCGTAGGTCCGCGGCGCGGGTGCCGGTCGCCGCTCCGGCGGTGACGCCGACGGCGGCCCGTTACGCCGCGACGCTCGCCCGGACTGCGGCGCCTGCTGCCGTGGTGGAGGCTGCGGACCCGGCCGAGGTCCTCGAGGAGGCGACCGCGGCTGTCGTCGCCGAGGCTGGTGTCGCCGAGGCTGGTGTCGCCGAGGCCACGGGTACGGAGGACGCGTCGGCGTGGGAGCCGGTTCCGGTGCCGCCGCCGACGTACACGATGAAGCCACCCGCGCCGCCGCGCCGCTACCCGCCGGTGCGGCCGGAGTACGACGACGTGCCGACCGGCGACGAGGCGGTCGAGGCGCAGGCCGAGGCGCGGGTCGAGGCGGAGGACGAAGGCCAGCTCGACGAGATCCTGACCCACCGCTGGGCCGTCAACGACTGACCGCTCCGCTATCCTTGACCCCGCTTGGGGCTGTAGCGCAGTTGGTAGCGCGCTTCGTTCGCATCGAAGAGGCCAGGGGTTCGATTCCCCTCAGCTCCACCAAAACAGGCGTACTCGAACCCGTGACGGGAAGCTGGCCAGCAACGTCGGCACGGTACGTCGGCCTTCGTCCTAGTGTCGAGCATGAGGTGACGGGCCTTGCAGCCGGCATCTGACGAGCTTCTCCTTGCGGAGTTCGCCAACCTGCAAGCTCGGTTGAACGCGGTCGGCGCAGAGGTGACCTCCACTGCCGCGCTGGCGCAGTTCGAACCATCACCGGCTGCGCAGCGAGTGCTCGCGCGAGCGCTCAGCGCTTCTCAGCATCATCTGCTGCGCGAGTTCATCGCACGTGCGTTGACAGAACCGAAGCTGGAGCGTGATGTCTTCGCGGCGCTCGTTGCGGCCTTTGAAGATGAGCTACATCCGATCGCGCGATGGGCGATCGGCAATGCCGTCGCGACTGCGGCAACGAACGAGGACGTCGACAAGCTGCTCGAGCTGGTTTCGGAGTCGGGCTATGGCATAGGTCGGCAAATGATCGTGCTGCGGCTCGAGCGATGGGCGAGAGAGCAAAGAGTGGACGACGTCCTCATCTCGCTGACGCACGACGAAGACGTCTACGGTCACGCAGCAACGGCGCTCGGCGGGGCTGCCAGCCAGCGTGCTCTCGACGCCCTGGACCCGCTCATGACCTGCGAACGAAAGTGGATTCAAACCGCGGCGCGTAAGTCGGCCGCACGAGTCGAGAAGAGGCTCACCCGGGGTAAGTGAGGCATCCGTCGCGACCTGCGACTGCTGCGGCGAGCCATCCGACAACTGTCCTGTCCGCCCTCTACGGTGCTGCCGTGACCAGACCACCGAG
>JAVEEI010000163.1 GCA_030840525.1 Frankiaceae bacterium | reverse complement strand
GGCGCGGGCCCGCGCCACCAGCGAGGGGTCCGAGGCCGCCGGCAGCTCCCCGGGGCAGGCGGTGCCGCGCTCGCTCGCCGGGTCGGACTGCCGGCCGAGCAGCAGCAGCGCGAGTGGCGTGGGCTCGACGCCTAGTTCGGTCGTCACCCCAAAACGGTACGGCAGGATGCGGGCGTGCGAGTCCTCATCGCCCCGGACTCGTTCGGCGGCACGCTCAGCGCGGTCGAGGCGGCGGCCGCGATCGCGGCCGGTTGGCGGTCGGTCGCGCCGCACGACGACGTCGACGTGCTGCCGCTGTCCGACGGCGGCCCGGGGTTCGTCGACGTGCTCGCGAACGCCGTACCCGGCGGCCGGCTGGTCCCCGTCGACGTGGCCGACCCGTTACGCCGCCCCGTCACCGCGCGCCTTCTCGTCGCGGGGGAGACGGCGTACGTCGAGTCGGCGCAGGCATGCGGGCTGCACCTGCTCGCGCCGGCCGAGCGGGACCCGAGCCGCACCACGACGTACGGCGTCGGCCAGCTGGTCGCCGCGGCGCTCGGGCAGGACGGCGTACGGCGGGTCGTGGTCGGCCTCGGCGGGTCCGGCACCAACGACGGCGGCCGCGGCGCGTGGGACGTGCTCGGCGACCCGCCGCTGCGCGCGGGAGTTGAGCTGGTCGCGGCCACGGATGTCGCCAACCCGCTGCTCGGCCCCAACGGCGCGAGCGCGGTCTTCGGGCCGCAGAAGGGCGCCGACCGCGCGATGGTGCTCGACCTCGACGACCGGCTGCGCGCCTGGGCGGACGAGGTCGAGGGCCGGCTCGGTCGCCCCGGGCTGCGCGACCGGCCCGGCGCCGGCGCGGCCGGCGGCCTCGGCTTCGCGCTCTACGCGTGGGGCGCCGAGCGGGTACCCGGGTTCGACGTCGTGTCGGCCGCGGTCGGCCTCGCCGGCCGGGTCGAGGCGGCCGACCTGGTCGTCACCGGCGAGGGCGCGTTCGACGCGCAGTCGCTGCGCGGCAAGGTGCCGGCCGGGGTCGCCGCCTCGGCGCAGCAGGCGGGCGTGCCGTGCGTGGTCGTCGCCGGCCGGGTCGAGGTCGGCCGCCGCGACGCCGCGGCCGCCGGCGTCGAGGCGTCGTACGCGGTCACCGACGTCCTCGGCGGCGGCCCGGCGGCGGCGCTGGAAGCGGGCGCGGAGGGGGTCCGCGCGACGGCCGCGGCGGTTGCCCGCGCGTGGTCGCGATGACGACGTACCCTGGAGCCATGACGGCTCAGGACACCGACGCCACCCAAACCACCACCGAGGCTCCGGCCGCGCAGGGCATCGTGCTCACCGACGGCGCCGCGGGCAAGGTGAAGAACCTGCTCGACCAGGAAGGCCGCGACGACCTCGCGCTGCGCGTCGCCGTGCAGCCCGGCGGCTGCTCCGGCCTGCGCTACCAGCTCTTCTTCGACGAGCGCAGCCTCGACGGCGACGAGGTACGCGACTTCGGCGGCGTGAAGGTCGTCACTGACCGGATGAGCGCGCCGTACCTCTCGGGCGCGGTCATCGACTTCGTCGACACGATCGAGAAGCAGGGCTTCACGATCGACAACCCGAACGCGACCGGCTCCTGCGCCTGCGGCGACTCATTCCACTAGATCGCGGGGCTCAGCGCGACGCGGGCGGCGTTCTCGCCGCCTTTCGGGCCTTAGCCCGCGGCGGCTCCTGCGGCCTTGCCAGCCGACGGCTGACTTAGCGGATCCGCCGCCGTGCTTGATCACCGCGAGCGCAGCCAGCCGAAACCGCGCACGGCGGCTGGCTCAGCTCGCGATGATCTTGCTTACGAGACGTAGAGCTCGTAGTCGAGCAGCAGCACCGAGGCCGACTCGGGGATCTCGATCTCGGTCCGCGGTCGCGGCACCGTCAGGTCGATCACCGTGGGCTTCGCCGCGCTCAGGTGCACCTGCTCGGCGTCGGCGATCATGGCGGAGAGGGCGTCCGTCTCGATCATGAAACCGACGCTACGGGTGTACTCACAAGTAGCCAACGCTTACCAGGCAGTAGCTTGTGCGACGTGCGCATCGCGGTCACCGGGTCCATCGCCACCGACCACCTGATGACGTTCGCCGGGCGGTTCGCCGACGCGCTGCTGCCCGACCAGCTCGCGCACCTGTCGGTGTCGTTCCTGGTCGACGACCTGGAGGTACGGCGCGGGGGGACGGGCGCCAACATCGCCTTCGCGATGGGCGTCCTCGGCGCGTCGCCGCTGCTCGTCGGCGCGGTCGGCGCCGACTTCGCCGACTACTCGGCCTGGCTCACCCGCCACGGCGTCGACGTCTCGGGCGTCCGCGTCTCGGAGCTGCGGCACACCGCCCGCTTCGTCTGTACGACGGACGCCGACCAGAACCAGATCGCCTCGTTCTACCCGGGCGCGATGGCCGAGGCGCGCGAGATCGAGCTCGCGGCGCTCGGCGCGCTCGACCTCGTCGTGGTCAGCCCCAACGACCCGGCCGCGATGGCCCGGCACACCGCCGAGGCCCGCGACCGCGGCATCCCGTTCGCGGCCGACCCGTCGCAGCAGCTCTCGTCGCTCGACGGCGAGGCGATTCGCGACCTCGTCGCCGGTGCCGAAATCCTGCTCAGCAATGCCTACGAGGCCGCGGTCATCGAGCGCAAGACCGGCTGGTCGTCGGCCGACGTGCTCGGCCAGGTCGGCGTCCGCGTGACCACGCACGGCGCCGAGGGTGTCGTGATCGAGAGCGCCGGCGGCGACGCGCTGAAGGTCGCCGTCGTACCGGCTCGGGGCGTCGCCGACCCGACCGGCGTCGGCGACGCCTTCCGCGGCGGGTTCCTCACCGGGCGCGCGCGTGGGCTCGGGCTCGAAGCCGCCGCCCGGCTCGGCTGCCTCATGGCGACGCTGTGCGTCGAGACCGTCGGCACGCAGGAGTACGCCGTCGACCGCGACGACGCGCTCGCCCGGCTGGCCGAGGCGTACGGCGACGACGCGGCCGCCGAGATAGCGCCCGCGCTCGCGGGCTAGCGCAGCCGGCGGACCTCGTACGACGTATCGGCCGCGCCGACGAACTCGTGGCCGCGCATCCGGCACCAGGCCGGGATGTCGCTGGCCGCCGCGGGGTCGTCGCTGACGACGACGACCGTGTCGCCGACCTCGACATCGCCGATCCGCCGGGCGAGCTCGAGCACCGGTAGCGGGCAGAGCTGGCCGGTGCAGTCCAGGCGCAGGCTCACCGGCCGTCCGCCCCCGCCCGCTCCCGCAGCCCGGCCACGATCGGCGGCAGCGCGTCGAGGAACGCGTCCACGTCGTCGTCGCCGACGCCGGCGTGCAGCCCGAGCCGGACGTTGCCGTGGGTGAGCGCGCCCATCGCGACGAGCACGTGCGAGGGCGTCAGCGCGGACGAGGAGCACGACGACCCGCTCGACACGCTGAAGCCGGCCCGGTCGAGCTCGGTCATCAGCGCCTCGCCGGCGACGTAGAGGCAGGAGAACGCGAGGACGTGCGGCAGCCGCCCGGCCGGGTCCGGGTCGCCGAGCAGGTCGACGTCCGGCACCCGGCGCGGGATCTCGGCCCGCAGCCGGTCGACCAGCGCGGCAAGGCGGGCCGACTCGGCCGCCCGCTCGGCCTCGACCGCCTCCAGCGCCGCCGCGGCGGCGACCGCGAGCGGCACCGGGACGCCGCCGGGGAAGCGGCCGGCCTCGGCCTCGTCGTCGGGCAGCACCGAGCGCCAGCGGGTGCCGGTCCGCACCGCCAGTACGCCGACCCCGGCGGGGCCGCCCCACTTGCGCGCGCTCGCGACCAGCAGGTCCCACGCGGCCGGGGGAGCGAGCCGGCCGGTCGACGCCGCCGCGTCCACGAGCAGGGGTACGCCGGCGGCCGCCGCGGCGTCCGCGACCGGGCCGAGCGGCTGCGTCGTACCGACCTCGTGGTTGGCGGTCTGGAGGCAGGCGAGCGCGGTCTCGGGGCCGAGGGCGGCGGCGAACGCGTCCGCGTCGACCCGGCCGAGACGGTCGACGCCGACCAGGTCGACGGTCCCGCCGTCGCGCTCGTGCATTTGTGCGGTGGCGAGGACGGCACTGTGCTCGACCGCGCTCGCGACGAGGTGCCGGCCGCGCCGCCGGCCACCCGCGAGCGCCCCGAGCATGCCGAGCTGGACCGCCGCCGTACCGGAGGACGCGAACGTCACCTCGTCAGCCCGCGCGCCGAGCGACGAGGCGACCGACGCGCGGGCGGCGTCGAGCAGCCGCCGGGCCTGCCGGCCCTCCCGGTGGACCCGGCGGGGGTCGGCCCAGCCGTCGTCGAGGGCGACCTCGAGCGCCGCCCTGGCGGCGGGGTGCAGCGGCGAGGCGGTGGCCGCGTCGAAGTACCCGGACACGCCGTGACGGTAGCCGGACCTGAGCGCTCGGGTGCGTGGCCGCTGCGTTAAAGTTCGCGTCGTGCCCGCTCCCTGCCGCACCTTCAACCGCAGGCGCGCCGTGACCCGGACTCTCAGCCTCGCCGTTCTCGCGTTCCTCGCCAGTGGCTGCAAAGGCCAGTGGAGCCGCGTGGGCTGGCCGGCGCCGGTCACCAAGGAGGGGCGCAACCTCCTCGGCGTCTGGTACGGCTCGCTCGTCACCGCCGGCATCGTCGGCGGATTCGTGATCCTGCTGATCCTCTGGGCGGTGTGGCGCTACCGGCTGCGCGACCCGGGTGACCTGCCGCGCCAGGTCCGCTACAACCTGCCGATCGAGATGCTCTACACGATCATCCCGGTGGTCATCATCTCGATCCTGTTCTACTTCACCGCCATCCGCGAGAACGACACCGACCAGTTCCACGTCAAGCCCGGGCTGCGGATCGACGTCGTCGGCTTCCAGTGGTCGTGGCAGTTCAACTACCTCGACGACGGCCTGTCGATCACCGGCCGGCCGGGCGACCCGCCGCAGCTCGTTGTGCCCGTCGGCGTCCCGATCCGCTTCTACGAGCAGTCGACCGACGTCATCCACGCGTGGTGGGTGATCCCGTTCCTGTTCAAGCGCGACGTGATCCCGGGGCGGGTCAACGTGTTCCAGGTGACGGTCACGCACGCCGGCCTGTTCCAGGGCAAGTGCACGGAGTACTGCGGCGTCGACCACGACCGGATGCTGTTCAGCGTGCTCGCGCTGCCCAAGGACCAGTACGACGCCCGCCTCGCGCAGCTGAAGGCGCTCGCTCAGGCGGGCACCGATGACCGGTTCACCTCATACACCGGCCCGACGACACCCGTCGAGCCCCACCCCGGCACCGACCAGAGGAGCCACTCGTGACCACGGTCGAGCCGGCTCGCCGGGTACGCCCGCGGCGCGTGCATGTCGCGCCGGGGAGCCGCTGGGTGCGCTACCTCACGACGACCGACCACAAGGTCATCGGGCACCTCTACCTGATCACGTCGTTCGTGTTCTTCCTGGTCGCCGGCCTGATGGCCGAGCTGATGCGCACCGAGCTGGCCCGGCCGGGCCTGCAGTTCCTGTCGAACGAGCAGTACAACCAGCTCTTCACGATGCACGGCACGCTGATGCTGCTGATGTTCGCGACGCCGTTGTTCGTCGGCTTCGCCAACGTCGTGATGCCGCTGCAGATCGGCTCGCCCGACGTCGCGTTCCCGCGGCTCAACATGCTCTCGTACTGGTTCTTCCTGTTCGGCTCGCTGATCGTGATGTCGGGCTTCCTGACGCCCGGCGGCGCGGCCGACTTCGGCTGGTACGCCTACTCGCCGCTGACCAGCGCGGTGCACTCGCCCGGTCTCGGCGCGGACCTCTGGATCGTCGGCCTCACGCTGTCCGGGTTCGGCACGATCCTCGGTGGCGTCAACTTCGTCACGACGATCATCTGCATGCGCGCGCCCGGCATGACGATGTTCCGGATGCCGATCTTCACCTGGAACATCCTCGTCACGTCGATCCTGGTGCTGGTCGCGTTCCCGGTGCTCGCCGCGGCGCTGCTCGTGCTGGAGGCCGACCGCAAGTTCGGCGCGCACGTTTTCGACGCCAACAACGGCGGAGCTGTGCTCTGGCAGCACCTGTTCTGGTTCTTCGGCCACCCCGAGGTCTATATCGTCGCGCTGCCGTTCTTCGGCATCATCAGCGAAGTCATCCCGGTGTTCTCGCGCAAGCCGATCTTCGGCTACAAAGGCCTGGTCTTCGCGACGATCTCGATCGCCGCGCTGTCGATCACCGTGTGGGCGCACCACATGTTCTCGACCGGTGCGGTGCTGCTGCCGTTCTTCTCGATCCTCACGTACCTCATCGCCGTACCGACCGGGGTGAAGTTCTTCAACTGGATCGGCACGATGTGGAAGGGGGCGATGACCTACGACACGGCGATGCTGTTCGCCATCGGCTTCCTGATCACGTTCCTGCTCGGTGGCCTGACCGGCATCATGCTCGCGTCGCCGCCGCTCGACTTCCACCTCACCGACACCTACTTCGTCGTCGCGCACTTCCACTACGTGCTGTTCGGCACCGTCGTGTTCGCGATGTTCGCCGGCTTCTACTTCTGGTGGCCGAAGATGACCGGCACGATGCTCGACGAGCGGCTCGGCAAGATTCACTTCTGGTCGCTGTTCGTCGGGTTCCACACGACGTTCCTGGTGCAGCACTGGCTCGGCATGGAGGGTATGCCGCGCCGGTACGCCGACTACCTCGGCAAGGACGGCTTCGCCGCGCTCAACACGGTGTCGACCATCGGCGCGTACATCCTCGGGCTGTCGATGATCCCGTTCCTGTACAACGTGTGGCGCTCGTGGGTCGGGCGCAACGAGCGCGTTGTCGGCGACGACCCATGGGGCTACGGCAACTCGCTGGAGTGGGCGACGTCCTGCCCGCCGCCGCGGCACAACTTCGTCTCCATTCCGCGGATCCGTTCGGAGCGGCCGGCGTTCGACCTGCACTACCCGCATGCCGCGGGCATCGTCGACTACCACGCGACACCCGAGCTCAGGTAGGGGCGGGCGGACATGAAGGTCGAGGGCTACCTCTTCGCGTTCATCGCGCTGTTCCTGGCGCCGACGGACGTCGTCTACTGGTACTACTCGCACGACCCGACCGGTACGACGGCGCTCGCGCTCGGCGCCGGCCTCGGTGCGCTGATCGGCGTTTACCTGCTCTTCACCGCCCGCCGGATCGAGCCGCGCCCCGAAGACCTCGAGGACGCCGACATCAGCGACGGCGCGGGCGAACTCGGGTTCTTCTCGCCGTACTCGTGGGCGCCGCTGTGGTGCGGTCTCGCGGCCGCGACGACGTTCCTCGGCCTGGTGTTCGGCTGGTGGCTGTTCTTCATCGGCGCGGCGTTCGCGATCCCCGCGGTCGGGTCGATGCTGTTCGAGTATTACTCGGACGAACCGCTGCACTGAGCCGTAGAGTGCGGTCGTCCGACGACGACACACGGGGGTCTCCATGTCGCAGCCCGATTTCGCCACGCTCCGTTGCCAGGTCTGCGGCCGCGGCCCGGCCCGCAACCTCGTCATCCGCCGGCACGTTGGCATGCTCGTGATGCAGCGGTTCGTCAAGCTGCGCGCGGCGCTGTGCCGCGAGCACGGCGTCGCGCTGACGAAGAAGTACCTCGGCAAGACCTTGCTCGAGGGCTGGTGGGGATACATCAGCTTCTTCGTGAACTGGTTCGTCGTCGTGACCGACCTCGTCGCGCTGTCGCAGGCGAAGAAGCTTCCGCAACCGGACGTGCAGCCGGACCCGGCTTCGCAGCAGGCGCAGGCTGCCGCCGGCCCGGCTACGCCGGCGGCGGACGCCGCGACCGGCTGACGAGAGAGGCACATCGGCAACTTCGACAACGGCGTGGGCTACATGGTGCAGTGCAACGACGGCATGTACAGCATGTCCGGCGGCCGCAGCGGCGCGTGCAGCCACCACAGCGGCGAGGGGCAGCCGGTCTACGGCGGGCCGTGACGGCACGCCGGTTCCCACCGGAATGTCCGGTTCTTTCTAGCTACGGCGCCGTCTTAGCCCGGCCGGAGCCGAAAGCCGCACCGTCCGGGTGCCGAGGAAACAGCGTGGACACCTGGGAAGCGCTCATCTCCGAACTGCAGGACGAAGGCGTCGTCACCGAGGTCATCCGGCCGGCCGCCGTCGTCCCGGAGGAGGCGGCCCGCACGATCCTCATGCAGCTCTCGCTGCGCGACCTGACCCTCGGCGGGGTGTGGGAGGCCGAGCCCGCGCAGTGGCGCCGCTACGGCGCGCCCGGCCAGGACGAGCGCGGCGAGGACGCCGAGCTCGCCGGCACCATCCAGATCGCGTACGGCGTACCGACGCGGTACGAGATCACGATCTTCCGCGCGACGGTCACCGCGGCCGGCCACCGGCTCGGCTGGACCGTCGAGTCGCTCTGCGACGAGGCGCTCGCGCACGGCGAGCTGAGCTTGGCCACCTGCCCGCGCGCCGACCTCGCCGCGCCGCCGTCCCCGCTGCGCCACTAGGACTAGATAGCGCGGAGGATCAGCGCCACTGCGACGAGCGCCATCGGCAGCAGCGACACCGTCCAGAGGAACGTCATGCGCCGGGTCGCCATGCGCCGGAACCTCGGGTCCCTCGACGTCAGCGACCCGATGACGTTCCAGCCGCGGCCGATGCCGCCCTCGAAGGTGTACGGCGACCCCTCGCGGCTCGGGTCGTAGTCGAGACCCGGCCGCGGCGGGCCGTCGCGGTGCGGCTGCGGCGCACGTGGGTAGCCGCGCCAGCGCGACTTGTTCGACACGCAGTCATGGTGACACGCAGCGGCGCTTGCGCCGACCGCGCTCGTGCGAAAGTATTTCGGTACCCACCGAAGGAGCGCCATGCCTGACAACCCGTGGCCCACCATCCACGCCGAACGCAAGTCGCTCGCCGACGACCTCGCCGGTCTCAGCGACGAGCAGTGGAAGACCCCGTCGCTGTGCGCGGGCTGGACGGTGCAGGACGTCGTCGGCCACATGGTGGCGACCGCGCGCATGACGCCGCCGCGGTTCCTCGGCCGGTTCGCCGGCTCGGGGTTCAACTTCGACAAGATGGCGGCGAAGGACGTCGCGGCGGAGACCGCGGGCGGTCCGGCCGCGACGCTCGCGGCGTTCCGCGAGGTGATGACCCGTACGACGGCGCCGCCCGGGCCGATCGACGCGATGCTCG
>JAVEEI010000154.1 GCA_030840525.1 Frankiaceae bacterium | reverse complement strand
TCAAGTACTTCTTGCTCGGCGCGTTCTCCTCCGCGTTCTTCCTCTACGGGCTCGCGCTGCTCTACGGGTACGCCGGCAGCGTCTCGCTCGGTGCCATCCACGACGCGGCCGCGTCCGGTCAGCACGGCGACACACTGCTCGTGCTCGGTCTCGGCCTGCTCGCTGTCGGGCTGCTGTTCAAGATCGGCGCGGCGCCGTTCCACTCGTGGGTCCCGGACGTCTATCAAGGCGCACCGACGCCGATCACCGCGTTCATGGCCGCGGCGACGAAGGTCGCGGCGTTCGGCGCGCTGCTGCGGGTCTTCTACGTCGCGTTCGGCGGCCTCGGCTGGGACTGGCGGCCGGTCGCATGGGGCGTCGCGATCCTGACGATGCTCGTCGGATCCATCTTCGCGGTGACTCAGACCGACGTGAAGCGGATGCTGGCGTATTCGTCGGTCGCGCACGCCGGTTTCATCCTCGTCGGCGTCATCGCGCTGAACCGGGCCGGGCTGTCCGGCTCGCTGTTCTACCTGCTGACCTACGGCCTGACGACGGTCGGCGCGTTCGGCATCCTCACGCTGGTCCGCGACCCCGACGGCGAGGCGACGCACCTGTCCCGGTGGGCCGGGCTGGGCCGCCGGTCGCCGTTGCTCGGCGGCATCTTCGCGTTCTTCCTGCTCGCGCTGGCCGGAATCCCGCTGACGTCCGGCTTCACCGGCAAGTTCGCGGTGTTCTCCGCCGCGGTTTCCGGCGGTGCGACGCCGCTGGTCGTCGTCGGCGCGATCGCGAGTGCGATGGCCGCGTTCTTCTATGTCCGCGTCATCGTGATGATGTTCTTCGCCGAGCCGGTCGCCGACGGGCCGGTCGTGGTCGCGCCCGGCGGCATGAGCGCCGGCGCGCTCGCGGTCGCGGTCGCGGCGACGCTGGTGCTCGGCGTGTTCCCGCAGCCGGTGCTCGACCTCGCCAACCACGCCGTTCCGTTCCTGAGATGACCACCACCGGCTTCGACTTCGACGACCCGGCCCTCGAGTCGTCGGTCCGGGTCGGCCTCGACGCGGTCGAGGCGCTGCTGCGCGAGTCGGTGAAGAGCGACTACCCGTTCGTCACGGAGACCTCGGCGCACCTGCTCGCGGCCGGCGGCAAGCGGTTCCGGCCACTCGTCGTACTGCTCGCGGCGCAGTTCGGCGACGCGTCCGCGCCCGGCGTCGTACCCGCTGCCGTCGTCGTGGAGCTGACGCACCTCGCGACGCTGTACCACGACGACGTGATGGACGAGGCGCCGTTGCGGCGCGGTGCGTCGTCGGCCAACTCGCGATGGGGCAACACAGTCGCGATCCTCACCGGCGACTTCCTGTTCGCCCGCGCGTCCGACATCCTCGCCGACCTCGGGCCGGAGGCGGTGCGGTTGCAGGCCCGCACGTTCGAGCGGCTGGTGCAAGGCCAGATCCGCGAGACGGTCGGCCCGGAGGACGGGGCGGACCCGGTCGAGCACTACCTGCGCGTCGTCGGCGACAAGACCGGGTCGCTGATCGGTACGTCGGGCCGGTTCGGCGCGATGCTGTCCGGCGCGGACGAGACCGCGCGCGAGGTGCTGACCCGCTTCGGCGAGCGGATCGGCGTCGCGTTCCAGCTCTCCGACGACCTGCTGGACGTCGCCTCCGACTCGGAGGAGTCGGGCAAGACGCCGGGGACGGACCTGCGCGAAGGCGTGCCGACGCTGCCCGTGCTGCTGCTCCGGCGGCGCGCCGACCCGGCCGACGCCGCTTTGCTCGGACTGCTCGACGGCGACCTGTCCGACGACGCGCGGCTGGCGACCGCGGTGGCCGCGCTGCGCGCGCACCCGGTCATGGCCGAGGCGCGCGCGGTCGTGCAGCGCTGGGCCGACGACGCGCGCGAGACGCTCGGCCCGTTGCCCGACGCGCCCGCGAAAGCCGCGCTGTCGTGGCTGTGCGAGTACGTCGTCCGCCGTACCGGCTGAGCCCGGCCTCCACCCACCGGCGTTCAGTGCGACGTTGTTCGTCTTATCAGCCGTCCAGAACACGACTTACGTCGCACTCGACGGGTGAGACCTTGCCGCAACCAATCGCGCGCTGTGTCGTTGAGGTGACATGTACGTGGTGGGGACCGACGAGATCGTGCTGCGCGGAAGCGGCGTAGGGCCCGGCGGGATCGCGCACGCCGTCGACTTGGACGGCGACGTGCTGTGCCGCGACGAGCGGGCGCGCTACCAGTTCCCGTGGCTCGGCTGGATGACCGAGACGACCCCGGAGGCCGAGCGTTCGCGCGCGTGCCCGGAGTGCACGACCGTCGCACTTCAGCGGGCGCTCCCGGCCGCCGGCGCGGACGACCCGTACCCGACTACGGCGTCGACGCCGGTACCCGCGCCGCCGGCGCCGGTGCAGCCGGCGATGGACTGGCTGCGCCTACCCCAAGACTTCACCGTCTGGTCGAACGGCCTCTAAGCCGCGGCCTGAGCCGGCGTGCGTGCGTCCCGCCCGCCGGGGCACAATCGGACGCATGGATCTCACCCCAGGGCAGCGCGGCACCGTCGAGCCGCCGCCGCGCGACGCGCCGTTCGAGGCCAAGATGGCCTACTACCGGTCGCAGCACACGACCAAAGGCGTGCGCGCGACGCACATCGTCGGCATCCCGGGCGTCGCGTTCTCGATGCCGCTGCTGTTCGCCCGGCCGCGCGTCGGCGTGCCGCTGTTCCTCGCGTCGTGGGCGCTTCAGGTCGCCGGGCACGTCGTGTTCGAGCAGAACAGCCCGGCGCTGTCGAAGGGGTTCTTCACCTACCAGTTCTGCGGCCTCGCGTTCTGGTGCGAGGAGATGGCCGACCTGCTCGCCGGCCGCGGGCTCGGCGGCACCGACGACCCGGTCGTCACCATCCCGGACGCCGCCACGACCGCGAGCTGACGCCCTGACTCTCGGCACCCTAGAGACGGTTCCCGCTCTCGACCGTCCGGACCTGCTCGCCGCGCCGGTCGCGGAGTTCCTGTCGTCGTGGCCGCACGTCGCCGCGGTCGAGGTCGCCGCGATCGACCCGGACCTCGCCGACACCGCCGCGTTCTGCGCGCGTTACGAGGTCGGTCTCGACGTGTCCGCCAACTGCGTCGTGATCGCGGCGAGGCGCGGCGACGACGTCCGGTACGCCGCCTGCGTCGTACTCGCGACCACCCGCGCCGACGTCAACGGCGTCGTACGCCGGCACCTCGACGCGCGCAAGGCGTCGTTCGCTCCGATGGAGGACGCCGTCGAGCGCACCGGCATGGAGTACGGCGGGATCACACCGCCCGGCCTTCCGCCCCAGTGGCCGATTCTTCTCGACTCCGCCGTCCTCGCGGCCGGTGACGTGGTCGTCGGTTCCGGCGTACGGCGGTCGAAGCTCGTGCTGCCCGGCCGGCTGCTCGCCGAGCTCCCGTCCGCGGTCGTGGTCGAAGGCCTCGCGTCGGCTCGGGGTTAGCGCGGGCGCCGATCGGGGAGGGACCGGGCGAACCCGTCGGCTCTCCAGGAGGCACATCGTGCGCAGGCTCATCCCGGTCGTAGCGGTCCTCACGGCGCTCATTCCGATCGGTGCGGCCGCGGCGCAACCGCACGGCGGGACCGCGCCCTCGGTGACCGGCGGCGGCATCTACGACCGGGCCGAGTGTGCGGTCAACTTCAGCCTGAACGCGCGCACGACGCCGAATGGCGTGACCGGTGAGCAGAACGCCGTGATGAGCAACGCCCCCGGCGCCATCGCCGGCTGCCCCGGTCAAGGCCACGTCAAGGCGACCGTCACCTGCGTCGCCGTCAATGGCCACGACGCCGAGATCCGCGGCATCATCACCAAGCAGTCCGGCTCGTTCGGCCCGGACTTCTTCCCGCCCGGCGACACGGTGTTCGTCACCGACGTCCAGGACAACGGCAGCCCGTCGGACGGTACGCCGGACACGATCGTGCAGTACGTCGACGGCGCCGGCACCGAGAACTCGTGCCAGGCGCCCAGCGGCGACCAGCTCTTCACCGTCGACAACGGCAACGTGACGGTCCGCGGGTAACGCTCACACCTCCGCGCGGCGGTCGCGCCGTTCGTAGTAGCCGGCGAACGCGACCGAACCGGCGCCGAAGGCGACGAGCAGGACGAGAGCGCACACCCAGTTGCTGGTACCCGCGCGCACCGACGAGCTGTTCGGGTTGAACATCACCGCGAGCATCCCGAAGACCGCGATGCCGAACACCGCGCTCCACGCGCCGCGGTGCCAGCCCGCGACGTCGCCGCCGGGCAGAAATCGCAGCGGTAGCAACCGGATCGTGCTGCTCACCAGCGCGGCGACGAACACCGCACCGAGCGCGTCGGCGACCAGTGCCCAGCCTGCGCCCGCATGTGCCGCGCCCGCATGACGGTCGACGGGTACCCACGCGAGCCAGGCCACCACGCCGACGGTGAGGACGGCGACGTGCGCGAGTGCCTGCACCCGGCCGCGGTGGCGGGTGGACAGCCGGGTCACGAACACGAGACCCGCGATGACGCCGTAGAGGTAGCCGGGCTGGAAGCCGAGGATGCGGGAGAGGAGCACGCACGCCGCCGCGACGACGAGCGCGGCCGGAAGGGCGTGCAGCCGGGCCGTTTCTTTCTCCTCGTGGCGGCGCCGGTACACGAACTCCGTGCCCGCGGTGACCGCGGAGATCACGAGCAGCGCGATGACCGACGCGACGACACCGAGCAAGGTGCGCAGATCGACGGTCGCGCGGGGGTCGAGCAGGCCGCCGAGTACCCCGCCGGCGACGAGCACCACCGCGAACCGCGGTAGGCCGTCCCGCGGGGTCGGTAGCCGGCGCTTCGGCTGGTAGCGCTGGAACGGCCGCAAAATCGCCGCGCGGATGTCGTCGTAGTGCGCGTCGAGCGTGCGGTTGAACAGCTCGGCCGGGAACGTGATGAGGAGCAACAGCACGATGGCCAGTACGACGTTGACGAGGTCACGCACCGGCGAACGGAACGTCACGCCCGGCCGCGGCAACGACAACGACAAGGCGGAGCGGTCGTCGTGGCGCCCGCGGCCTCCGGTCGACCCGGTGGCCGTCGGGTTCGTCTGCTGCGTGCAGCGCGAGAACGGCGGGCAGTGCGCGTACACCGCGTAGCTCCAGAGGTCGCGCGCGTCGAACGACAGGACGCCGGTGCCGAACCGCAGGTTGGTCTCGCGGAACCCCGGCCCGGCTTGCAACACCAGGTACGACGACTGCGTGAGAGCAGCACCGCGCAACACGATATGAAGCGGTCCGGGCGGGTCGGCCCCCTTGCCCGCGCGCGAGGCCTCGATGCCGAAGAACTCGATGATCGGGTCGGACGGGTACGACGACTTGATGTTGTTCGCCGTACAGATTCCGATGGTGATGCCGCTCGGGACCGCGGCGTCTGTGGCGGAGACGTCGATGGAGCCGCCGAAGATGCTCGTCGTCAGGTGGATGCCGTTGCCGTTTGCGGTCGCGGTCGCTTTGTCGGGCGAGCCGCAGATCGCGGTGCCCGGATCGATGGCGGCCGTCGCGTCGGCGGGCAGCGTGAGCCCGGCGACCGTTGCGGTCACGACTGCGGCACGCCGCCAGCGCACAGCGCCGATTATTGCTGCGCGCGCGCAGGGTTGTCCCGGGTTCCGGACATTCGTGCCAGACTGTCTCGCCGTGAGCAGCGGGTACGAGCAGCCAGAGTACGAGCAGGCGGAGCCGACGCTCGTCACGATCGGCGACATCATCGTGACACCGAACTGGGTGCTGACGCCGTCTGGCCAGCGACCGCGGCGCGAGGTGTCCTTCTCGTTGACGCCGATGTACCAGTCGAGCCAAGCGATCCCGACGTGGGCGATCGTGTGCGCGATCCTGTTCTTCGTCTTCTGCCTGCTCGGGCTGCTGTTCCTGCTGGTGAAGGAGGAGCGGACGAGCGGCCAGGTGCAGGTGACGGCGCAGGCGCCCGGCTTCCTGCACGTCTGCTACATCCCGGTGTGGTCGATGATGCAGGTGCACGACGTCGTCGCGCGGGTCGACTACGCCCGCGCGCTCGCCGCCGGAGGCTGAGCGTGACCGACGCGGCGCGGTCTGCCGCGCGGCGGCGACGGGAACAGGCCGCCGCGTCGTTCCGGCCGGACCACATCGACACCCTGCTCGTGGCCGAAGCGCCGCCGAGCGCGCTCGACCGCTACTTCTACTTCCTCGACGTCGACGTGCAGGACTCGTTGTTCCGGCACGTAGTCGAGGCGACGTTGGGGGAGAAGCCGACGAGGGACAAGCAACCGTGGCTCGACGCACTCAAGAACGCGGGCTACTTCCTCGTCGACCTCTCACCGGATCCGTTCGACGACGCGAGAGTGTTGCGGCCGCTGGTGCCCCGGCTCGTCAGCCGTTGCCGCGACCTCGCGCCGGATCGCGTCGTCCTCATCGGCGCCCGCCTCTACGACCTCGCGTACGGCCCGCTGCACGAAGTGCGGCTGCCCGTCGTCGACGTACGGCTTCCGTTCCCCGGTTACGGCCAGCGCAAGCGATTCCTCGACCTTGCGACGCCGCTGTTGCGGGTCACCAACCGAGTGCCTTCGCGATGAGGTCGTTCATGACCTCGGTCGCGCCGCCGCCGATGCCGAGGATGCGCGCGTCGCGGTAGTGCCGCTCGACCTCGGTGCCACGCATGTAACCGGCGCCGCCGTGCAACTGCACGGCTTCGTTGACGACGAACTCGCACGCGGCAACGCACTGGTTCTTCGCCAGCGCCGCCTCGGCGAACAGCTGCTCGCCCGCGGCGTGCCGCTCGATCACGTGGTGCGCGTAGACGCGGGACACCTCGACCGCGCGCTTCATCTCGACCAGCTTGTGCCGTACGACCTGCTTGCCGATCAACGGCTTGCCGAACGCGGTCCGGTTGCGCACCCACTCGACCGTGAGATCCAGCGCGCGCGACGCGACGCCGTACCCGTGGGTGGCGAGACCGAGCCGCTCGCTGGCGAAGTTGCGGGCGACCTGCGCGAACGCGCTGCCTTCCGCGCCGACGAGTTGCGACGCCGGCACGCGGACGTCGACGTACGCGAGCTCGCCGGTGTCGCTGCAGAGCCAGCCCATCTTGTCGAGCCGGCGTACGACGGAAAACCCCGGCGTGTCCGTGTCGACGACGATCAGCGACAACCCGTGGTGCGGGTCGTCGCCGGTGCGCACCAGTGTCGTGACGAAGTCGGCGCGGGTCGAGCTGGTGATGAACGTCTTCGCGCCGTTGACAACGTACGTGTCGCCGTCGCGCACCGCGCGGGTACGGATGCCCGCGACGTCGCTACCGGCGTCGGGCTCGGTCACCGCGAGCGCGCCGATCAGCTTGCCGGCCAGTGTCGGCTTCGCGTAGCGGTCGATCAGCTCGGCGTTTCCGGACCCGACGATGTGCGGCAACGCGATCCCGTGCGTGAACAGCGACGCGAGCAGCCCCGACGAGGCGCCGGCGTAAAGCATCTCCTCGGACAGGATCGCCGAGTCGATCGCGTTGCCGCCCTGCCCGCCGGCGGTCTCCGGGAACGCGACGCCGAGCAGACCCGCGGCCGCGGCCTTCTCGTGCAGCGAGCGCGGCAGCTCGCCCGCGGCCTCCCACTCGTCGAGGTACGGCACCACCTCGCGCACCGTGAACTCGCGGGCCAAGGCGCGCAACGCGACCCGCTCCGGCGTCGACCACACGTCGGCCGTCACGCGCCGCCCTCCATCAGGTGAGTCGGGATGGTGACGTGCCGGGCGCGCAGCCACTCGCCGAGACCCTTCGCCTGCGGGTCCTGCCGGGTGCCCGCCGCGACGCCCTCGCCGAGCAGGCCGTGTACGACGAAGTTCAGCGCTCGCAGGTTCGGCAGGTCGAACCGGTCGACGTCGTACGGCGCGGTCTCCGGCAGCAGCTCCTTGAACCGCTCGACCGTGAGGCCGGCCGACAGCCAACCGAACGCGTCGTCGTCGCGCGCCCACACGCCGACGTTCGCATTGCCGCCCTTGTCGCCGCTGCGGGCGCCGACGAGCAAACCGAGCGGCGCGCGCAGCGTGCCCTTCGTGCCGAGGTGCGTCGACCGCGGCATCGAGGAGGCGTTGAACCAACCCGGCGGCTGCGTCTCGGCAGCCGCCTCGATGTCGATGCGGCTGCCGTCTTCGAGCACGACCGTGTGCGCGACGAGCTCGTTCGGCATGAGCGCGGGCCAGTAGACGCCGTACGGCGTCGCGTTGCCGGGCGGCGACGTCAAGGTGCAGCCCGGGTACGACGCGAGCGCGATCTCGACCGCGGCCGACGAGAACGCGCGGCCGATGCGCTTGTCGTCGGCGTCCTTGACGGTGACCCGCAGCGTCGCGACTGCCTGCTCGTTGGTCGCCGGGTCGTCGGCATCGGTCCGCGCGAGTGACCACGCGACCTCGCGTACGCCGTCGAGCACCGGATCGAGCTGGCGCCGGACGAGGTCGGCCTTGGCGTCGACGTCGAGCCCGGTCAACAGGAACGTCATCGAGTTGCGGTAGCCGCCGACGAGGTTCAGGCAGACCTTCGTCGTGGGCGGCGGTGGGGTGCCGCGGACTCCGCTGATCGACACCCGGTCGGCACCGACCTCCGACAACGCGATCGTGGTGAAGTCGGCGGCCACATCCGGGTTGAGGTAGAGCGGCGGGCCGATCTCGTAGAGCAGCTGCGCCGTCACGGTGCCGACCGTGACCGCGCCGCCGCTGCCGGGGTGCTTCGTCACGACCGACGTACCGTCTTCGGCGATCTCGGCGAGCGGGAAGCCGAGGTGCTCGAGCCCGGGGATCTCGTCGAAGAACGCGTAGTTGCCGCCGGTCGCCTGCGCGCCGCACTCGAGCACGTGCCCGGCGACGAGCGCGCCGGCCAGCGCGTCCCAGTCGGTGCGCGACCAGCCGTGCCACCACGCGGCCGGTCCGATGACGAGCGCGGCGTCGGTGACCCGGCCGGTGACGACGACCTGCGCACCCGCGTCGAGCGCCGCCGCGATGCCCCAGCCGCCGAGATAAGCGTTGGCAGTCAACGGATCTCCGGCCAGCGCCGCGCCGGTGTCGAGGTTCGCGAAGTCGACTCCGGCCGCGCGCAGCTCGGGCAGCCGCGGCATGACGTCGTCGCCTTCGACGTGCGCGACGTTGACCCGCAGACCGAGCCGGGTCGCGACCTCGCGGACGGCGTTCGCGCACGCGGCCGGCGCGAGGCCGCCCGCGTTGGCGACGATGCGCACGCCCTTCTCCCATGCCAGCCCGAGGCAGTCGTCGAGCTGGCGGACGAATGTCGTCGCATAGCCGCGTTCGGGGTCCTTCAACCGGCTGCGGAAGAGGATGAGCATCGTGAGCTCGGCGAGGTAGTCGCCGGTGAGGACGTCGAGGTCGCCGCCTTCGAGCATCTCGCGCATCGCGGCGAACCGGTCGCCGTAGAAGCCGGAGCAGTTGCCGATGCGGATCGGACGAGCCACGTCCGGACGCTACCAATCGCGGCCCGTAGCCTCGACAGCATGCGCAAGGCGGCGATGGCGGCGTTCCGCTACCTGCCCGCGCCGGTGCGCCGGGCGGCGGTGCATGCGGGCGCGCCGTCGTACACTGTCGGTGCGGTCGCGGTGCTGCGCCGTGCGGACGGCTGCCTGCTGCTCGTCGACCAGCGGCACAGCGACGGGTGGGCCTTGCCCGGTGGGTTGCTGCGCCGCGGCGAGCCGGCGGCCGCCGCGGTCGTGCGCGAGGTGCGCGAGGAGGTCGGTGTCGATCTCGACCCCGCGACACTGCCGGTGCCGCACGCCGTCGTCACCGCAGCGGTACGGCGGGTCGACGTGGTATTCGAGCTCGAGGCCGGCACCGACGTCGAGCCGCGGCAGGAGGACGACGTCGAGGTGAAGCGGCTCGGCTGGTTCCCGCTCGACCGGCTGCCCGCGCTGAGCCGCCCGACCGACGACATCCTGCGGGCGATCCGGGTGCTGCCGTCGCGATGACGCTCGCCGCGCTCGTGCTCGCGGCCGGTCGCGGCGAGCGCCTCCGACCGCTCACCGACCACACGCCGAAGCCGCTGCTGGACGTCGGCGGTACGACGCTGCTCGACGCCGCGCTGGCGCGGGTCGCGGCGGTCGTGTCGCTGACACCGCGCGACGTCGCCGTCAACGCGCACTGGCTCGCGGACCAGATCGTCGCCGCTGTCGGCGACCGCGCGCACGTCTCCGTGGAGGAGCCGGACGCGCTCGGCACCGCGGGCGCCGTCGGTGCGTTGCACGACTGGTTGGCCGGTCGCGACGTGCTCATCGCGAACGGCGACGCGTGGTTCTCCGGCCCCGTCGACGTACGGCGCTTCGTCGGCGAGTGGGACCGCACCCGGCCGCGGCTGCTCGTCGTCGCCGACGCCGAACGGCCGGATTTCGAGCAACGGTGGCGATTCGCCGGCCTGTCGCTGCTGCCCGGCGCCGTCGCGGCCGCCCTCGAACCGGTGCCGAGCGGGCTGTACGAAGTGGTCTGGAGCCGGACGCCGGTCGAGCTGGTGCCCACCGACGTCGAGGCGATCGACTGCGGTACGCCGGAAGACCTGGCGCGGGCGCGCTCGCTCAGGTGACTTTCAGCGTCGTGTGCTCCCATGGCGACGGTCACCCGAGGAGGACACGATGAACCTGGTCACCCGCAAGGCTGCGACCGTTGGCGTGGTCGCCGCGCTCGGCCTCACCGCCGGCGGGGTCGCGTGGGCCGAGGCCGGCTCGGCGCCGGTGACGGCGGCGGCCGCCGGCGACTCGATGGCGAAGCTGCATGGCATCGGCGGGCGCGTGCTGCACGGCGAGTTCGTGGTGAAGACCCGCAACGGCTTCGCCACCATCGACGTCGCCCGCGGGATCGTCAGCGCCATCGACGGCAACTCGGTCAGCGTCAAGAGCGCCGACGGCGTCGTCACGACGTTCGCGATCGGGCCGAAGACGAAGGCTCGGTCGGCGGGTCACGCCGTCGCGCTCGGCACCGTGCACGCGGGCGACCGGGTCGGGGTCATGGGGCTGAAGAACGGCTCGGCCGTGACCGCGCGACTGATTCGCGAGCTGCCGGCGGGCGCTACACAGGACGGCGCTACGCAGGATGGTGTGACGGGCTGACGTCGTACCCGGTTGCCGGCTGCTGCGGCATGCCGGCCCGGACCCGGAACGGGTCGACCCGGGCCGGGTCGCGCAGCTCGGCGCGCGGGCAGCTTTCGAGGGTGAGCCCGCCGTACCCGAACGCGTCGTCGCATAGCCGGGTCACGCTCCAGCCGGCCGCGACGCCGGCGGCGGTGACCGTCACCCGGTAGACGGTGATGGTGAACCGGGTCGGGGTGTCGTAGGAGACGCAGATCGTGCCGATGAGCTGCGCGTCGCCGCGCAGGCCGGTGAGCGGGTCCCACGGCTTGTCGTAGCGCTGCCACAGCGCCGAGGTCGCGTTCCACATTCCGCCGCGGCTGACGTCGTCCTGCCGCAGCGCGGCGAGGATGCGCACCGCCGCCTGCTCCGGCAGCACCGCCGCGGGCCGGATGATCGCTGACTGTTCCATCGGGCGATGTATCGCCCTCCGGCGACGCGGTTCGGCGACCCGATCGGGTATCGCCGGTTAGCCCTGTCGGCCGCGGCGAAACCCGAACGAGCCCGGCATTGCACTAGGTTTTTCGCTATGGCGTACGACGTCGAGCTGGCCGAGCGGATCCGCACACTGGTGGCGGGCGAGCCGGTGCAGGAGAAGAAGATGTTCGGCGGGCTGGCGTTCCTGCTCAACGGAAACATGAGCGTCGCGGCCAGCGGCCAGGGCGGGATCATGGTGCGGGTCGACCCGGCCGAGAGCGACGCGCTGCTCGCCGAGCCGGGTGCGGCCGAGTTCGACATGGGCGGCCGCGGCCCGATGAAGGGCTGGCTGCGGGTCAGCGCCGACGTGCTCGGCGACGACGAGACGCTCGGCGCGTGGGTCAGCCGCGGCGTCACCTACGCGCGGTCGCTGCCGCCGAAGAAGAAGTGACCCCGGCACCTCCGTTGCGCCGGTTGTGCCGGTTTGGCAGGATTCACGGCATACCCGTCTTACCCGGAGGAGACCTCGTGAGGAAGCTGCTGTTCGCCGCCCTGTCTGCCACGCTCGCGTCGGGGATCGGCTTCGCGACCACCGCGTCCGCCGCCGCGCACCCGACCTCGCACACCGAGGCGACCTGCATGTACTTCCAGAACCCGACCGTCGAGCTCGTCTGGTCGAAGGTCTGCCACTTCTAGCCGATCGGGCTAGCTGATCGTCCAGGTGTCGCCGCTGGCCAGCAACGCGGCGAGGTCGCCCGGCCCTGACGTCGCGACCGCGTCGTCGATCTGGCGGCGTACCTGGTCGTCGTAGGTCGGCCGCTCCACCGAGCGGAGCACGCCGACCGGGGTCACGCCGTCGTCGACATTGCCGAGCCGCGACAGCATGAACGCGGTCGCCGGCTCGGGCGCGTGCGCGTCGTGTACGAGTAGCGCGTCCTCGCCGACCGCCGCGACGTCGACGACGTCGAGCCCGCCCTGCGGCGACAGCCGCACGCCCTTCTGCCCGTCGACGCCGAACCGCACCGGCTGGCCGTGCTCGAGCCGTACGACGGCGGTGTCGCGCGTCTCCGGTTTCTTGAGCAGGTCGAACGCGCCGTCGTTGAAGATGTCGCAGTTCTGCAGGATCTCGACGAACGCGGCGCCGCGATGCTCGGCCGCGGCGCGCAGCACCGAGGTCAGGTGCTTGCGATCCGAGTCGATGGTCCGGGCGACGAACGTCGCCTCCGCGCCGAGCGCGAGCGACACCGGGTTGAACGGGAAGTCGATAGACCCGTACGGCGTCGACTTGGTCAGCTTCCCGACCTCGGACGTCGGCGAGTACTGGCCCTTGGTCAAGCCGTAGATGCGGTTGTTGAACATCAGCAGCTTGAGGTTGACGTTGCGGCGCAACGCGTGGATGAGGTGGTTGCCGCCGATCGACATGAAGTCGCCGTCGCCACCGACGACCCACACCGACAGGTCTGGCCGTGACGTCGCGAGGCCGGTCGCGATCGCCGGTGCGCGGCCGTGGATCGAGTGCATGCCGTAGGTGTTGAGGTAGTAGGGAAAACGCGCGGCGCAACCGATGCCGGAGATGCAGACGACGTTCTCCCGCCGCAGCCCGAGCTCGGGCAGGAACGACTGCATCGCGGCGAGGATCGCGTAGTCGCCGCAGCCCGGGCACCAACGCACCTCCTGGTCGGAGGTGAACTCCTTCTTCGTCGCCTTGGCGTCGGCCGCCGGGACCAGCGACATGCCGTTGCGCGGCTCGGGAATCGTCATGTGTCGATCACGTCCCTCAGCGCATCGACGAGCTCGTCGCTCTTGAACGGCATGCCGCGCACCTGCGTGTACGAGATCGCGTCGACGAGGTAGCGCGCGCGGATGAGCAGCGCGAGCTGGCCGAGGTTCATCTCGGGGATCAGCACCCGGCGGTAGGCGCGGAGCACGTCGCCGGTGTTGGCCGGCAGCGGGTTGAGGTGCCGCAGGTGCGCCTGCGCGACCTTTGCGCCGGACTCGCGCACCAGCCGCACCGCCGCGCCGATCGGGCCGTACGTCGAACCCCAGCCGAGCACGAGCACCTCGGCGTCGCCGGTCGGGTCGTCGACCGCGAGCGGCGGGATGTCGCGGACGATGCCGTCGATCTTCGCCTGCCGCAGCCGGACCATCGTGTCGTGGTTGCTCGGGTCGTAGGAGATGTTGCCGCTGCCGTCGGCCTTCTCGATGCCGCCGACGCGGTGCTCGAGCCCCGCCGTACCGGGCACCGCCCACGGCCGCGCGAGGGTCTCGGGATCCCTGAGATACGGCCAGAACTCGGCCGTGCCGTCGGCCTTGGTGTGGTTGGGCTCGGTGGCGAACTCGACGCGGAGATCCGGCAGCGACGCGACGTCGGGCAGCAGCCACGGCTCCGAGCCGTTGGCGAGGTAGGCGTCGGAGAGCAGGAACACCGGCGTGCGGTACTTCAGCGCGATCCGGACCGCCTCGATCGCGGCGTCGAAGCAGTCGGACGGCGACAGCGGCGCGACGATCGGCACCGGCGCCTCGCCGTGCCGACCGAACATCGCGAGCAGCAGGTCCGACTGCTCGGCCTTCGTCGGCATGCCGGTCGACGGCCCGGCCCGCTGGATGTCGCAGACGACGAGCGGAAGCTCGAGGGTGACCGCGAGGCCGATGGTCTCCGACTTGAGGTCGACGCCCGGACCGCTCGTCGTCGTGACGCCGATCGCGCCGCCGAACGCCGCGCCGAGCGCCGCACCGACGCCGGCGATCTCGTCTTCGGCCTGGAACGTGCGTACGCCGAACCGCTTGTGCTTCGACAGCTCGTGCAGGATGTCGGACGCCGGCGTGATCGGGTAGGAGCCGAGGAACAGCGGCAAGCCGGACCGCTGCGACGACGCGATCAGCCCGTAGGCGAGCGCGATGTTGCCGGTGATGTTGCGGTAGAGGCCGGGCGGCATCACGGCCGGCTTGACCTCGTAGCGGACCGTGAACGCCTCGGTCGTCTCGCCGAAGTTCCAGCCGGCGTTGGACGCGGTCACGTTGGCGCGGGCGAGCTCGGGCGCGGCCGCGAACTTGCGTTGCAGGAACGCCAGCGTCGACTCGACCGGCCGGTGGTAGAGCCACGACAACAGGCCGAGCGCGAACATGTTCTTCGCCCGCTCGGCGTCCTTGCGGGATATCTCGAACGTCTCCAGCGCCTTCACCGTCAGCGACGTGAGCGGGATCGCGTGCACCTGGTAGGCCGAGAGCGAGTCGTCTTCGAGCGGGTTCGCGGCGTACCCGACCTTGGCCAGCGCGCGCGGGGTGAACTCGTCGGTGTTGACGATGACGTCGGCGCCGGCCGGGAGGTCGCCGATGTTGGCCTTCAGCGCGGCCGGGTTCATCGCGACGAGCACGTCCGGGCGGTCGCCGGGGGTCATCACGTCGTGGTCGGCGAAGTGCAGCTGGAACGCGGAGACGCCGGGCAGCGTCCCGGCCGGCGCGCGGATTTCGGCGGGGAAGTCCGGCAGGGTGGACAGGTCGTTGCCGAGTTCGGCGGTCTCGGACGTGAAGCGGTCGCCGGTCAGCTGCATGCCGTCGCCGGAGTCGCCGGCGAACCGGATGATCACCCGGTCTTTCTGCCGGACTTCCTTGGACACGCCCCGGACTCCCATCCGCCTCGAACTCTCACTCGATCGTACGTTCGCACCGGCGGTTGCGGTCGGGTCGTTCGTCACATTCGCCGCTGACTAGGGTCGAGCCGTGCACGGCTACTTCGGGGGCTATGCCCTGGTCGGCCTGCTCGGCCTGGTCGGCGTGGGCTTCGTCGCCGTCGGCCTCGGTGCCAACCGGCTGCTCCGGCCGTGGCGGGTCACGCCGGAGAAGCTGCTGACCTACGAAAGCGGTGTCGACCCGGTCGGCGAGGACTGGTCGCAGAGCCACGTGCGCTACTACGTCTACGCGTTCCTCTACGTCGTGTTCGCGGTCGACGCGGTGTTCCTGTTCCCGTGGGCGACGGTGTTCGCGCTGGCCGGGTTCGGCGCGATCTCGCTCGGCGAGATGTTCGTGTTCCTCGGCTTCCTCGCCGTCGGCCTCGTGTATGCGTGGAAGAAGGGCGTGCTCACGTGGGTGTGACGCCCGTGCAGATCCAGGGGCTAGGGGTCGGTGCGCAGCTCGCGCCGAAACCGTTGCGGTTCGTGCTCAACTGGGGCCGCCGCTACAGCCTCTGGGTCTTCAACTTCGGCCTCGCCTGCTGCGCGATCGAGTTCATCGCGACGTCGATGTCGCGGCACGACTTCATCCGGCTCGGCGTGATCCCGTTCGCACCCGGGCCGCGGCAAGCCGACCTCATGGTCGTGTCCGGCACCGTCACCGACAAGATGGCGCCCGCGGTCAAGCGGCTCTACGAGCAGATGCCGGAGCCGAAGTACGTCATCTCGTTCGGCTCGTGCTCGAACTCCGGCGGCCCGTACTGGGACTCGTATTGCGTCACCAAAGGCGTCGACCAGCTGATCCCGGTCGACGTGTACGTGCCCGGCTGCCCGCCGCGGCCGGAGGCGCTGCTGCACGGGATCCTGCGGTTGCAGGAGAAGATCGGCCACGAGTCGCTCGACGACCGCTACCACTGGGCGCCGCAGCGGCACATCCGCCGGGTCGCCGCGGCCGCCGACCTGCAAGCGCCGCTCGTCGTACCTCCGGGCGTGCGTGATGACTCCTGACGAGATCGGTGCGCGCGTCACCGCGGCGATCGAAGGGTCGGTCGCGGAGATTTCGTTCGGCCAGCTGACGGTCGACGTCGACGCGAGCGCCTGGCACGACGCGGCCGCGTTCGCCCGCGACGACCCGGCCACCGGCTGCCGCTTCTTCGACTGGCTGTCCGCGTACGACGACCGCGACGCCGGGCTCGCCGTCGTCCTGCACGTCTGGTCGGTGCGCGCCCGGCACCACCTGTTCCTGCGCACGCGGGTGGCGCGCGACGGGGGGCGGCTGCCGACGGTGACCGACCTGTGGCGCGGCGCGTCGTGGCACGAGCGCGAGACGTACGAGATGTTCGGGATCGTCTTCGACGGCCACCCCAACCTCGTCCCGCTGCTGCTGCCGGACGGCTTCGAGGGCAACCCGCTGCGCAAGGAGTTCGTGCTCGCGTCGCGAGTCGCGAAGGCATGGCCGGGCGCGAAGGAGCCGGGGGAGTCCGACCACGAGGCCGCGTCGCCCGGCCGCCGCCGGATGCTGCCGCCGGGTGTCCCAGCGGCCGGCGAGTGGGGGCCTGCCGAGTGATCGCGTTGGAGGTCGTCGCCAAGCTGCTCGGCTGCCTGCTCGTCTTCCTGACCGTGCCGTTGCTCGTCGGGCAGATGGAGCACAAGGCGATGGCGCACATGCAGTCGCGGCTCGGCCCGATGTACGCCGGCGGGTTCCACGGCTGGGCGCAACTCGTCGCCGACGGGGTGAAGTTCGCGCAGAAGGAGTCGGTCGTACCGGCCCGCGCCGACCGCCGGGTCTTCGAGCTCGCCCCCGCGGTCGCGCTGCTGCCGTACCTGTTCGTCCTGATCACGATCCCGGTCGGGCCGGGGCAGACCGCGCGCGACCTGTCGGTCGGCGTGTTCTTCGCGCTGGCGGTCGTGAGTGTCGGTGTGATCGGCGTGCTGATGGCCGGCTGGTCGAGCGCCAACAAGTACTCGTTGCTCGGCGGCATGCGCGCCGGTGCGCAGTTGATGGCGTACGAGCTCCCGCTCGTGCTCGCCGCCGCGAGCGCGGCGATGGCGGCGGGGACCTTGTCGCTCGACGGCATCGTGCATGCGTGGCGCTGGTGGTGGCTGCCGTACCAAGGCATCGCCGCGGTGGTCTTCTTCGTCGCCGCGCTGGCCGAGCTGCGGCGGCCGCCGTTCGACATGCCGGTCGCCGACAGCGAGATCGTGTTCGGCCCGTTCACCGAGTACACCGGGCTGCGGTTCGCGCTGTTCCTGCTCGCGGAGTACGGCGGCATCGTCGTGTTCTCGGCGCTCACCGCCGTGCTGTTCCTCGGCGGCTGGAAGGGGCCGTTCTTCGAGGCGCAGCTCGGCTGGCTGTGGCTGTTGCTGAAGACGATGGCGTTGTCTTTCGTGGTGATCTGGCTGCGGGTCACCTACCCGCGGCTGCGCGCGGACCAGTTGCAGAAGCTCGCCTGGGTCGGGCTCGTGCCGCTCGCGCTCGCGCAGATCGCGCTGACCGGTGTCGTGCGGGTGACGACGTCGTGAGCACCACGAGCCGGCAAGATCATCGCGCCCTCAACCAGCCGATAAGCGCCGTAACGGCTGCCTCAGCTCGCGATGATCTTCCGGCCGGCGGAGCGTCGTCATGACGCAAGTCCCCGGCAAGGGCCTGGTGCACGGCCTCGGCGTCACCTTGCGCACGATGACCACGCGCTCGGTGACGCAGGAGTACCCGCACGTGCGGCCGGACCTGCCGCCGCGCAGCCGCGGCGTCATCGCGCTGCTCGAAGAGAACTGCACGGTCTGCATGCTGTGCGCGCGCGAGTGCCCGGACTGGTGCATCTACATCGACTCGCACAAGGAGACCGTGCCGGCGCGCGAGGAGGGCGCGCGGCCGCGCACCCGCAACGTCCTCGACCGGTTCGCCATCGACTACTCGCTCTGCATGTACTGCGGGATCTGCATCGAGGTATGCCCGTTCGACGCGCTGTTCTGGAGTCCCGAGTTCGAGTACGCCGAACACGACCTCGGGTTCATGACGCACGAGCGGGACCGGCTGCGCGAGTGGATGCCGACGGTGCCGGCGCCGCCCGCCGACGTACTCAACGCGGAGCCGGCGAAGGAGGTGCCGTCGTGACCCTCGCCGACGACGTCTTCGGGCTGCTCGGCGTCGTGTGCCTGGCCGCGGCGGTCCTCGTCGTGACGTCGCGGCACGTCATCCATGCCGCGCTATGGCTGGTCGTCTGCTTCGGTGCGCTGGCCGGCTGCTACCTCGTCCTCACCGCCGAGCTGGTCGCGTGGGTGCAGGTGCTCATCTACATCGGCGCGGTCGTCGTACTCATGCTGTTCGGCGCGATGCTGACCCGCGCGCCGGTCGGCGCGGTGCAGGAGCTCGACAGCGGCAACCGCCCGGTCGCGGCCGTCGCCGGGGTCGCGACGGCGGGCGTGCTCGGCACCCTCGTCGTTGCTGCGTTCCGCGGCGCGTACGTCGACATCCACCACACGCAGATCGGCGACGGGAAGGTCATCGGCACGTCGCTGTTCCGGTTTTTCGTGCTGCCGTTCGAGGTCGCGAGCGTGCTGCTGCTCGCTGCGCTCGTCGGCGCGATCGTGCTGACCAAGCGCGAGGTGTAGATGCACCTGTCGTTGGCGCTGCTGCTGTCCGCCCTGCTGTTCGGCGTCGGCGTGTACGGCGTGCTAGCGCGGCGCAACGCGATCGCGCTGCTGATGGCGGTCGAGCTGATGCTCAACGCGGCGAACCTCGACCTCGTCGCGTTCGACGCGTGGTTCAAAGACGCGTTGCACGCCGGCCAGGTGTTCGCGCTGTTCGTCGTCGTCGTCGCGGCCGCCGAGGTCGGCGTCGGGCTGGCGATCGTGCTCGCGGTGTTCCGGCTCCGGCAGACCGTCGCGGTCGACGAGCTGCGGCAGCTCGCCGACGTCGACCCGGTGCTGCGCGTGGACGCGGACGCATGACCGACGTCGCGTGGCTGCTGCCGGCGTTGCCCGCGCTGGCCGCCCTCGTCGGGCTCTTCGCCGGCACCCGGACGCCGGGCGGCCCCGCCGTACCCGCGATCGCCGGCAGCGTCGGTGCGTTCGTCGTCGCGCTGCTCGTCCTCGCCGCCGCCGAAGGCTCGCCAGGTCGCGTGCACGAGTCGGCCGTGACGTGGGCGCCCATCGGCGGCCGCACCCTGCACGTCGGCACCAGGGTCGACGGGCTCGTCGCGGTCGTCGCGGTCATGGTGTGCGTCGTCGCACTGCTGGTGCAGGTCTACTCGACGGCGTACATGGCCGGCGACCCGCGCTACTCGACGTACGCCGCCGAGGTGTCGCTGTTCACCGCGGCGATGCTGCTCGTCGTCGTCGCGAGCAACCTGTTCGAGCTGCTCGTCGGCTGGGAGCTGATGGGCCTGTGCTCCTACCTGCTGATCGGCCACTACTGGCAGACCGAAGGTGCGCGCGCGGCCGCGGTGAAGGCTTTCGTCACGACCCGGTTCGGCGACGCGGCGTTTCTCGTGGGCATCCTCGTCCTCGGCGTGCACACGGGATCGTTCGACATCGGCCGCGTGCTTGCAGTCGCGCATCACGACAACGTCGTCACCGTGGGCGTGCTACTGCTGCTCGGCGGCGTCGTCGGCAAGAGCGCGCAGTTCCCGCTGCACGTGTGGCTGCCCGACGCGATGGCCGGGCCGACGCCGATCAGCGCACTGATCCACGCCGCGACGATGGTCGCGGCCGGCATCTTCGTCGTCGCCCGGCTCTACCCGCTGTTTCTCGCCGCGCCGGTCGCGTTGACGGTGCTGGGAGTTATCGCCTGCATCACGATGCTCGGCGCGGCGCTCGTCGCGCTCGCGGAGGACGACCTCAAGCGCGTGCTCGCGTGGTCGACGGTGAGCCAGCTCGCGTACATGGCCGGCGGGCTCGCGGTCCGCGGTTGGACCGCCGGCGTCTACCACCTGCTCACGCACGCGGCCTTCAAGGCGTTGCTGTTCCTCGCCGCCGGTTCGGTGCTGCGCACGGTCGGCACCAACCTGATGAGCCAGATGGGCGGCCTGCGCCGGTCGATGCCGGTCACGTTCGCGACCGCGGTCGTCGGAGCCGCCGCGCTGGCCGGGCTGCCGCCGTTCGCCGGCGCGTTCAGCAAGGACGGCGTCCTCGACGCGGCGCACGAGCGCGGCGGGGCACTCGGCACCGCGGTCTACGTCGTCGGCCTCGCGACCGTCGCGGTCACGGCGGCGTACGTCACGAGATTGGTCGTGCGGACGTTCCTCGGCGACTACCGCGGCACCGGCGACGAGGCGAGGCCGCGGTTGCACGAGTCGCCGCTGGTGATGACCGCGCCGCTCGTCGTACTCGCGGCCGCGGCCGTGCTGCTCGGGCTGCCGGTGCTGCCGCACTCTTACGGCGTCGCGCGCTGGCTCGCCGCGCCCGCGGGCACCGCCGCGTTGCACGTCGGCGTCGGTGGGGTTGCGCTCTCGACCGCGTTGGTGGTGCTGGCGGCGGCCACCGTCTACGTCCTCTGGCGCCGCGACCCCGCCGCGGACCCGCTCGCCGTACTCGGTCCGGTACGGCGGCCGCTCGCCGCGGCGTTCGGCGTCGACGCGTTCTACGACCGGGTTGTCGTGCGGCCGCTGCATGCGCTCGCGGCGCTCGTGCTACGGGTCGACGACGGCGGGATCGACGCGACGGTCGAGGGCAGCGGTGCGACCGCGTCCGGTCTCGGCGCCGCGCTGCGCCGGGTGCAGAACGGCAACGTCCAGGCGTATGCGAGCGGGCTCGTCCTAGCGGTCGTCGCGTTGGTGATCGGTGTCTCGCTGGCGGTGGCCCGGTGATCGTGTTGCTGCTCGCGCTGCCGGCGCTCGGCGCGCTGGTCCTCGGCTGCGTACCGGCGATCCCCGCGCGCGCGGCGCGCGTCCTCGGCATCGCGGTCGCCGCCGCGACTCTCGGCGTCGCGGCCGTCGTCGCCGGCCGGTTCGACTACGGCGCGGGCGGCCGCGCGCAGGATGTCGTCGACGTGCGCTGGCTGCCGGCCGTCGACGTGCGCTTCCACGTCGGCGTCGACGGCATCAGCCTCCCGCTCGTCCTGCTCACCGCGCTGCTCGTCGTGCTGTGCGCGGCGACGGTGCGCGACCGGCTGATGATGGCCGTCGTCCTCCTGCTCGAAGTCGGCATGCTCGGCACGTTCGTGGCGCTGGATCTGGTGCTGTTCTTCGTGTTCTTCGAGGTCGTGCTGATCCCGATGTACGTCCTCATCGCGGTGTGGGGCGGGCCGCGGCGCCGGCCGGCGGCGACGAAGTTCATCCTGTTCACGCTGCTCGGGTCCGGCCTGATGCTGGTCGGGTTCCTCGTCGTCTACGCCGCGACCGGCACGTTCGACATGACTGTGCTCGCTCGCGCGCATGGTCACGGCATCGCGGCCACGACGCAACTGCTCGCCGGCACGCTGCTTCTTGTCGGCTTCGGGGTGAAGAGCCCGATGTGGCCGCTGCACACCTGGCTGCCGGACGCGCACACCGAGGCGCCGACGGTCGGGTCGGTGCTGCTCGCCGGCGTGCTGCTGAAGATGGGCACGTACGGGTTCGTCCGCATCGTCGTACCGGACCTTCCGTCGGCCGCGCACGACCTCGCGCCCGCGCTCGGTTGTCTCGCCGTCGCCGGAATCCTGTGGGCCTCCCTCGCGTGCCTCGCGCTCGCCCGCGGCGAGCACGCGGATCTCAAGCGGCTGATCGCATTTTCGTCGGTCGGGCACATGGGGTTCGTGCTGCTCGGCATCGCGACGCTCACGTCCGCGGGGATCCAGGGCGCGCTGATCGGCAACGTCGCGCACGGCGTCATCACCGGGCTGTTGTTCTTCCTCGTCGGCGGGCTCAAGGACCGGTTCCACACCAGCGACGTCACCGAGCTCGGCGGCGGCCTGCTCGCGAAGCTGCCGGCCCTCGGCGGGCTGTTGCTCGTCGCGTCGGTCGCAAGCCTCGGCCTGCCCGGGCTGGCCGGGTTCTGGGGCGAGATGCTCGCGTTGCTCGGCGCGTACTCGCCGGGGAGCGGCCTGTCCCGGCCGCTGTTCGTCACCCTCACCGGGCTCGCCGCCGCCGGCACCGTGCTCACCGCGGTGTACTTCCTCGCGATGCTGCGCCGGGTCGACTTCGGCGTCGTCACCGACCGCTGGCGCGGCGAGCGGGTCGCGGACGCGGCCGCGGTCGACATGGTTGCGTGGACGCCGCTCGTCGTCCTCGCCGTCGGCATCGGCGTATGGCCGGCGCTGGTGTTGCGGGTCTCGGAGTCGGCGGTCAAGGGCCTGCTCGGATGAGCCTCACCCAGAGCATCGACTACGCCGCGATCAGTCCGCCGCTCGTCGTCGTCGTCACCGCGGTCGCCGTACTGCTCGCCGATCTCTTCGTGTCTGCCGAGGTACGGCGACGGCTGCTCGCGCCGCTCGCTCTCGCCGGCACTCTCGGTGCGCTCGGTGCGACCGCGTGGCTCGCGACCGGCCCGGCCCGGTCGACGTTCTGCCTCGCCGGTGGCGGCTGCTCGTACGTTGCGGACGGCTTTGCGACGTACTTCCAGACGATCGTGCTGGCCGCGCTCGTCGTCGTCCTGCTGCTGTCGTACCCGCTGTTCGACGAGCGCGAGCGGGTGCCACCCGGCCAAGTACCGGCGGCGGAGTTCCTCGCGCTGATGTTGATGTCGGTCAGCGGCATGCTCGTCGTCGCCGCCGGCCGCGACCTGCTGACGCTGCTCATCGGGCTCGAGGTCGTGTCGCTCCCGGCGTTCGTCCTCGTCGGGCTGCGTCGCGGCGACCCGCGCGGGGTCGAAGCGGCGTTGAAGTTCTTCGTGTTCTCAGTCGTGTCGACCGCTCTGACCATCTACGGAATCGCACTGGTCTACGGCACGACCGGCAGCATCGAGCTGCACCACATCGCGCACGCGCTGAGCACCCGGCACGCGCACAGCGGTGCGATGTCGGCGACCGCCGCGGCCGGCGTCGTTCTCGTCCTCGTCGGCTTCGGTTTCAAGATCGCGGCGGTGCCGTTCCACTTCTGGGCGCCGGACACGTACCAGGGCGCCCCGGTGCCGGTCGCGGCGTTCCTGTCGGTCGCGTCGAAGGCGGCCGGGTTCGCCGGCCTCATCGTGCTGCTCGTCGTCGGGTTCCGGCCGTACGCCGACGTGTGGGGGCCGGCGGTCGGCGTGCTCGCGGCCGTGTCGATGACCGTCGGCAACCTCGTCGCGCTGCGCCAGCGCAACGTCGTCCGGCTGCTCGCGTGGTCGACGGTCGCGCACGCCGGCTACCTGCTGATGCCGTTGGCGGTCGCGTCGTCGCAGTTACGCGAAGGGGTGCGCGCGACGCTCGCCTACCTCGGCATCTACGCCGCGATGAACCTCGGCGCGTTCGGGTGCGCCGTACTCGTCCGGCGGCTGCACCCGCGGCTCGCGATCGAGGACCTGCGCGGGCTCGTCACTCGCGCGCCGCTGACCGCGGTGGCGTTCGGTCTGTTCCTGACCGCGCTCGCCGGGCTGCCGCCGGGCGTCGCGGGACTGTTCGCGAAGGTCGTCGTGTTCCGCGCCGCGGTGCACGGTCACGTCACGTGGCTCGCCGTGGTCGCGGCGGTCAACACGGTGATCGGCTTGGCGTACTACCTGCGGGTCGCCGCGTTGATGTTCGTGCCCGCCGACGACGCTCCCGTCGCACCGTCGTCTCGGACGTGGTCGGTCTCAGCCGGCGTCGCTATCGCCGCCGCCGTCACGGTCGTGCTGTCGGTGTACCCGCAGCCGTTGCTACATCTCGCGTCGACCGCCGCTCAGCGGTAGTTCTGGAACTGGAGCGGGATGCCGAAGTCGGCGTCGCGCAACAGTGCGATCACCGCCTGCAGGTCGTCGCGCTTCTTCGACGAGACCCGGACCATGTCGCCCTGTACCTGTGACTGCACGCCTTTCGGCCCGTCGGCCTTGATCCGCTTGACGATCGCCTTCGCCTTGTCGTCGTCGATGCCCTGGCGGATCGTGATGGTCAGCCGGGACGCGCCGCCGGCCGCCGGCTGCGGGTCGCCGTGGTCGAGTGCTTTGAGCGACACCTGCCGCTTGACCAGCCGCTCCTTGAATACGTCGAGAACGGCGAGCACCCGGTCGTCGCTGTTGGCCGCGATCTCGACGCCGTTCTCGCCGCTCCACCGGATCGACGCGCCGGTGCCCTTGAAGTCGAACCGCTGGCCGACTTCCTTCGCGGCCTGGTTGAGCGCGTTGTCGACCTCCTGCCGATCGACCTTGCTCACGACGTCGAACGACGAGTCCGCCACCGTGCCGCCTCCGCTATTCTGTCCGAGCAGTCCCAGGCGGGTTGCCCGAGTGGTCAAAGGGAACGGTCTGTAAAACCGTCGGCTCAGCCTACGTTGGTTCGAACCCAACACCCGCCACGTCTTGCCGGCCCTCCGCGGTAATGAGAGTGACCGGCGACTCCCCGAGCGCGGTGAGCCGACCGTCCTCGACGAGCACACCGCAGTTCTCCGGGATGCCGAGCACCGCCGGCTCGGCGGCGAGACCGGCGCGCACCCACGCCGTACGCCCGCCGTCGAAGTGCGGGACGACGACGTAACCGTCGAGCAGGCCGAGCCCGGGGCCGACGTTCGGGTTGCCGCGCCACTGCGGCAGCAGTGTCGTCCGGCAGGCGACCATCGCGCCGGCACTCGAGCCCATGACCAGCACGCCGCGGCCGGCGGCGGCCCGGATGTGCTCGCCGAGACCCGTGTCGACGAGGGCGTCGCGCAACGTCCGCGGCGACCCCCCGGTGAGGACGACGTACCCGGCTCCGTCGACGGCGCCGGCCGCGGCCGCGGGGTCCTTCCGCGCGTCCGGCGCGAGCACCGCGTCCGCGCCGAGCTCGCCGAAGTACGCCGTCGCGTGCGCGCCGGTGCGGGCGTAGTCGGACCCGGGCTTGGAGGCGAGCGGTACGACGACGACCGGCCCGGGGCCGGCGAGCGCAAGGAGCTCCCGATCCATCTCGCGGGACGCCGGCAGCAACTCGTTGCCGCCTTGCAGACAGAGCCTGACCACGTGCCTCCTCGCCGTGTACCCTGGCTCCGCCTCGCCCCCTTAGCTCAGTCGGCAGAGCGTCTCCATGGTAAGGAGAAGGTCTACGGTTCGATTCCGTAAGGGGGCTCCACCAGCCGGCCGACGGTAGCGTAAGGTTCCGACCAACGGTAGCGTATAGATCCGACCGATGGTAGCGTAGTGATCCATGGCGCGGCCGCACCTACCCGACTACCGCACCCGCGTCGTCGACGCCGAGATCGGTGAGCTGCTCGCCGGCCTCGCCGCGATCAGCCTCGACGGTCCGAAGGGCGTCGGCAA